>JAJRRW010000132.1 GCA_024279115.1 Alphaproteobacteria bacterium | reverse complement strand
GCATGAATAACTGCCGCTTGATCCAGTCTGATCGCGCTTTGCACACATCACTGCGCCCTTGCTCTGCCGCCTTGAGCGTTTTTTTTATAGCTGTAACCGGCGCGATGTAAAAACCGTGAAATTGATGACGGATGAACCGTTGTGCCTTCGTTTTCAATCTCACTTGCCAGCTCTGCCAGGGTGATGTCGGGTTTTTCTTTAACCCGCCTCAAAAGATAATCGTGATGCGGTGCAAGCTTGCCCTCTTTTCTGCCGCCACAGGGCAATGGTTCCAAGCTGCCTGTCTCGTTCACGTGCCTCAAAAGGTCGATGGCAAAACTGACAGAAACAGTGAAATAGCCAGCTGCCGAGCGCCGTGAGTTTCCCTGTTCAACATAATCGACAACGCGTTTGCGTAGATCTATAGAAAAAGACTGTGTCATTACAACTTACCTCCATAAGGCAAGTGAATCACAAAACCGTAGCCGTGGGAATCCTGAAAGCGTCTCCGAGTGAACGCAAAACGCTCTAAAGTGTCGGGTTGCGATGGAGCCACATTGTAACGTAACCGCTCCCCGGGCTTGCCCCGGGGTCCAGTGGCAACAAAGCTCAACCCATCATTATTTACGCCACTTTACGCCGGGTCAGCACTTCACTTCTACCGCAGCTGCGCTTGTCCAGGGAGCGTTATTGTTCAAACCGGGAGGCCACCGATCCGACAATTGAAATGAGTCTGAATAAACGCAAACCGCTCTAGCGCACTTTGCGCCCATATCCGCTCATTGCGAGGGCGTGATGCGCTGACGCTCTTCATTAAACGGGCTGATGGTGCCAGGCTCTGGCGATTCCGGGCGGCTGAAGGCCTGATCCACATGTTCGACGCGCAAGGTTTCGGGGCAATCATCATTGCGACATTCATACCAGCCGCCGCCAGGCACTTTGACCTGCCAGAAAGTGCGCCAGCCCTGACGCACCTTGCGTTTGGGAGCGGCGACGATTTTTTCGGAATATTTACTCTTTGACGTCGTGCGCCCTTGTTCCAGAACCTCGATCGGATTGACATACCAGTCATACAGCATGGTGAGGGAGAGGGCGATCAGAGCAATCGTCAACAGGCGTACAAATATTTTCATGGTGAGAAAGTCCTTCTTTGCCCGGATCTTTTAGCGTCTCTCGAACAGTTTTTCAATATCGCTGAGATGAAGCTCCACATAAGAGGGGCGTCCGTGATTGCATTGCCCGGCGCCTGGCGTTTGTTCCATCTCGCGCAGCAGGGCATTCATCTCTTCTGGTTTGAGACGCCGGCCAGAGCGTACCGAACCATGACAGGCCATAGTGGAGCAAACCGCTTCCAGCTGTTCTTGCAAGACGAACACCTGATCGCTTTCTTGTAAATTATCAGCAAGATCTCGAACCAGCCCCTTGATATCGCATTGGCCAAGCAAGGCGGGTGTTTCGCGCACCACCACGGCCCCGTCGCCAAACAGCTCAAGACAAAGACCAAGCTTGGCGAAATCATCGGCTTTATCTGCCAGCAGCGCGGCGCGTTCAGGATCAAGCTCCACGACCTCGGGGATCAGCAGGCCTTGCCGGGCAATACTGTTTTCTTCAAGTCCCTTTTTCATGCGCTCATAGACAATGCGTTCATGGGCGGCGTGCTGATCGACAATGATGATGCTGTCGCGGGTTTGCGTCAGGATATAATTCTCGTGCAATTGGGCCCGCGCTGCGCCAAGCGGAAAAGCGGTAATCGAGGGGTCGGCTTGTTGTTGATAGGAGCTTGTATCCACACTGGGCTGGCTAAGATTGGTATTATTGATATTGAGCGGTGCTTGACCTGCATCCGACATATGGGTGGCAAATTGCGGGGCGTAGGTGCGGTCGGGGCCGCTCCCGCCAGGAGCTGGCCATCCCTGCGTCGAGGGGGCGCCATATTGCGGCGCGGGGCTGCGAGGAACCCCGCCTTGATGAAAATGGTTGAGACTGTCGCCACCGCCCGCCGAGCTGGAAAGATGACCGGCTGACGACAAAGCCTCGCGCAGTGCTCCAATGATCAGGCCGCGCACCCGTCCGGCATCGCGAAAGCGTACTTCGGTTTTGGCGGGGTGCACATTGACATCAACCTCGCTCGTCGGCAATTTCAGGAACAGCGCCAGTAAGGGGTGGCGGCCATGAGGGATAAAATCGCCAAAGGCAGCCCGCACAGACCCCGCCAACAGCTTGTCACGTACGGGGCGGCCATTGACGAATAAAAACTGCATCATGGCGTTGGCGCGATTGAGGGTGGGGAGGCCGGCAAAGCCCGTCAGTTCCAGATCTTCGCGTCGGGCGCTAATCGCCATGGCATCATCCATAAAGTCGGCCCCCATGATGCGTCCAAGACGCGCCAGCACGCCTTGGCTATCGCCCTCCATGATCTGCGGCAGGCGCAAGGAAGCGCGTTCTCCAACGGTCAGGGTGAACGCAACGCCTGGATGCGCCATGGCGAGGCGCTTGACCACATCATTGATGGCCATGTTTTCAGAGCGTTCCGATTTCATGAATTTGAGCCGCGCGGGAGTGGCAAAGAACAGATCAGCGACTTCAACCCTTGTGCCTCGGTTAAGGGCGGCGGGACGCGGTCCTGATTTAAGGCCGCCATTGACTTCCACTTCCAGGGCTTGCGAGCTGTCAGCTGCTTGTCCGGCTTGAAAGGCTGGGCGAGAGGTGATTTTCAGCTTGGCTACCGAGCCAATGGAGGGCAGGGCCTCACCGCGAAATCCCAATGTGTGGATTGCCAACAGATCCGTACCTTGCAATTTTGATGTGGCGTGGCGTTCGACACACAGATTGAGGTCAGCTTCATCCATGCCCTTGCCATCGTCTGCGACGCGGATCAGCGACAAGCCCCCCTTGCGCGCGATAATCTCAATTGATCTGGCACCGGCATCAAGGGCATTTTCGATTAATTCCTTGATGACGCTGGCCGGGCGCTCAATCACCTCTCCAGCCGCAATGCGGTTGATCATGTCAGGAGGAAGCTGGCGCACACTCATTAATGACAGGCCCTTGGGTTACTTCATCTGCGAGAGATATTCGCGCGTCAGCACTTTGCCAAGCTCAACAGCTGGTTGATCAAAGGCATCGACACCATACAGATCGGCCGCGAATATGGTTTCCATCATAAAATGCATGATAAGCGCACCAAGGGTCTGTTCGTCAAGGGTGGGGATTTCGATTGTGCGGGTGGGGCGACCAGATGTAATGAGCGCGTCGCCAATCGCATGTTGTTCTGCATCGACCAGATCGCCAGCCGTACGCCCTGCGAGCATTTCAGCGCGGGCCAGTTTGGCAAGCTGTGGAGAAATGCGCGGGCCGACGCTTTTGTTCGTCAAGCCCATCAAGGTGACCATGTGATCATGGGGGCCGTCGAGATAAAGTTGCAACTGGGAGTGCTGGTCAACAGGACCAAGCGCCGCAATCGGCGTTGAGCCACCGCCTGCCTTGCCAAGACTTTCCGCCCATAATTGAGCATACCATGCCCCGAACTGACTAAGCTGATCGCAATAGGGCATGAGGACCAGATTGCGGATGTTTTTTTGACGATCGAACGCCACATTAAGGGCGGCCCCGACGGCGGGAGCAAATTGTGCGGGATCATCGCAATCGAGCATTTGCTGGACCAGTTGGTTGGCGCCTCGGCGTATGGCAAAGGGATCAAGCCCGCGCGCCATGGCTGGCAACATGCCCACATTGGTGAGCACTGAAAACCGTCCCCCAACGCCTGTATGGTGGTCAAGTGTGGGGATCTTATAGTGGTTGCAAACATCGAGCAGGCCATTTTGAACGCCGTCTTGACGAGGTTCGGTCAGACCCAGAAAAAGTTTGGGAATGTCTTTTTCAAGGCCAGCGTCGCTCACAGCTTGCAAGGCTGCCAGCCCTTGCATGAGGGTTTCAGCGGTGCCGCCCGATTTTGAAATAAGCACAAAGCGCGTTTTGGCAAGTTCGAGGCCGTCAAACAATTTGTCGAGGGTCGCTCCATCCAGATTATTATAAAAGCGTACATTGGGGCGTTGCGAGTTGTCTGAGTTGTTTTTTTCGGGAACATGCCAGGAAGAGTATTGCCCCAGCATGCGCCCGCCAAGCCCCGAACCGCCGGTTCCAAAAAAAACAATATGGCTGGCCTCGACGCTAAGGCGGTCGAGGGCCGCACGGGCGAGTTCAAGATCTTTGGTCTTTTGGGGAACGCTTAAAAGGGGCAGGGACCCGCTACGGTAGGCGGCTTGCATTTTTTTGAGCGGAGCTTTGAGCTTGTCGAGCCAAAGCTCAAATTCTGATTGCGATAATCCATAGGGGCCAACCGTCTTCTCAAGGCATCCCTCGATAGATTGGCTATAAAGCGGAGTAGAAAATTCGGCCATCTGCCCCCCAGCAATAAGTTTGGCGATGTTGCCACTCGTACGTTTAAAAAAGTCTGTTGCTGGGGATCAGCCATACCTTATTGCGGTGCAAAATCATAGCCATATATCATGACTGTTTCAAATGAGGGTATACGCCGTACAATCGATGTCAAAACCCATAAGGCCTGTCTTTAGCTTTTGCCATCGGTCGGATTGCCAACAATGGTGATGATCAGCTGGTCCGGGTGGAGGAGACGCTTTGCCACAGCCTTGATTTGTGCATGGGTGACAGCTTCCACTTTCTGGTTGCGGGTGTCGATATAGTCGAGCCCCAGATCATCCATCTGTATCCATAATAGCTGACTGGCAATTTTTGAGCTGGTGTCAAAACGCAACGGATACGAGCCCGTCAAATAAAGTTTGGCATTTTCCAGTTCACTCGCCGAGGGACCATTTTCAGCCAGGCGCTTGAGTTCGCCGGTGATCACGCTAAGGGATTTGTCAAGCGCATCATTTTTGGTGGCAACACCGCCCATGAACAAGGCACCATGATCAAGAGGATAAAGATAGCTGTAAACAGAATAGGCCAGGCCGCGTTTTTCGCGGACTTCGGTCATCAGGCGAGAGGAAAATCCGCCGCCACCAAGAATATAGTTGAGCACATAAGCGGGGATAAAATCCTTGTCTTCACGTTTGACGCCCTGGTGACCGAACACGGCCACTGACTGGGGATTGTCCATGGTGATGACTTTACGTATAGGCCCGGTGATTTTGGTTGCTTCAGGGATCACTACGAGATCGGATTTTTCGGCAAGATCGCCAAACAGCTTGTCGAGGACAATGGCCAGCTCTTTGGCGCTAATATCTCCAACAACGCCTATTTTCAGCGTATCTCTGGCAAATATCTTGCGTCGATAGGCTTCAAGGTCCTTGCTGCGAATGCTTTTCAGGGATGCTTGTGAGCCTTTCACCGAGCGGCCATAGGGGTGATCGCCATAGGCGGTTTTGAACCAGGTACGCGACGCGATTTTATTGGGGTCCTTGGCGGCAAATTTGAGGCTGGCTAATAGCTGCCCGCGCATGCGCTCCATGGCGTCTTTATCAAAACGCGGTTTGTTAAGGGCCAGATGTAATAATTCGATTGCTTTGTCGCGGTTGCGCGTCAGGGTTTGCAGATTGCCATCAAACGCATCGCGTGAGGCGTCAAAATCCATGCGAATGGCCAATTCATCGAGCTGCGCCTGGAATTCTTTTGAGCCGATCTCGCCGGCACCCTCATCGAGCATGGCGGTGAGAAAGTCGGCGACCCCTTCCTTGCCCTTGGGATCTTGGGTCGAGCCACCTTTAAAACCGAACTGCATGGCCATCAGCGGAATGGAGTGATCTTCCACCAGCCAGGCTTTGATGCCCTTGGGGCTCACTACCTGTTGAATACGGTCGGCATATTTCTGGCTTGGTTTTGCCGAAGAGGCCAAAGACAGGACCGCATCATTCGTTTGAGCTGATATGGCGGTGGCACGATTATTTTTGATCATATAAAAAAATCCGGTCAAGACGACTGTAAGGGTAAGCGCAAGCACAAACGGGTTGTGGGTGGTCCCTTTTGAAGCTGGCGATTTATGTTGTTCGGGCATGACGTCGTGATCTCCATTTAGGTGAACGGGTGAGCGCGCGGTTTTGTTATCCGCGTTTGCCTTGTTTGCTGGCGGCCTTGGAAATGGACTTGGGCTTCTTTTCCCCGGGGAGCAGCAAACCGGTCACACTTGATCGCTCGATCAGGTATTTTTTGGCGACCCGTGAAATGTCTTCAAGCGTGACTTTTTCCAGTCGCTTTGGCCATTCTTCAACATCTTTGACATTCTGGCCCACCACCAGTGCCCAGCCATAGCGGCGCGCAAGAGTTGACTGGCTGTCGACGCCATAGACATATTCAGCGATATAGGCGTTTTTCGAACGCTCCAACTCTTGTTTGCTGGCCCCTTTTTCGATGAATTCTTGAAGAATTTTATCAAGAGCGGCCTCGACCTCGGTGAGGGTTTTCTTCCCCGCAGCGATCGCATATAGACCGATGCGGCCATAGTCGCGTCCATTGCCAGAATACCAGCCGCCAACACTGGTGGCGATTTTATCATCGACAACCAGGCGGTTATAGAGACGAGAGGTCGCCCCTCCCGCCAGGATTTTCATCATCAGGTCGAGGGCTTCGGCTTCGCCTGGTTCGGCGGTGCTATAGCTTGGCGCCTGATAGAGGCGGTTGAAGGTGGCTTTGCCGGCCCGGTGGTCCTTGAGCGTGACGCGGCGCGGTGCGGCAGGTGCGGGTTCCTTGACCCGGGCCCGCAGACCAACGCTGTCTTCGCGTTTGATCGGACCGTAAATTTTTGTTGCCAGTTTTTTGACCTGCTGCGCGGTGACATCTCCCGCGACGATCAAAATAGCATTATTGGGCGCATAAAAGCGCTTGTAAAAGGCCAGGGCGTCTTCGCGTGACAGCTGCGCCATTTCATGTTCCCAGCCGATCACCGGTGTACCATAGGGGTGCGAGGAATAAAGAGTGGCCATCATCTGCTCGGACAAGATGGAGGAGGGGTTGTTATCGACCCGAGAGCGCCGTTCTTCCAGAATAACATCGCGCTCAGTCAGCACCTCTTTGTTTTCCAGCTTCAGGTTGCGCATGCGGTCGGCTTCCATTTCCATGACGATGGGCAAGCGGTCCTTGGCGACCCGCTGATGGTAGACAGTGGCGTCTTGCGAGGTGAAGGCATTGTCCTGACCGCCATTGCGCGCGATGATTTTCGAAAATTCGCCAGTCGGTATCTTGTCGGTGCCCTTGAACATCAAATGCTCGAGAAAATGCGCGATACCCGACGTGCCGTGTGGTTCGTCAGCAGCGCCAACACGGTACCACATCATATGGGTGACGACGGGGGCCCGGTGGTCGGGAATGACCAGCACATCGAGACCATTTCCCAGCTTGAACTGATGAACGCGCGATTTTTCTGTCTCGCTTGATTGTTGGGCATTGGCGGGCGAGGGCATACTATACATGGCAGTTCCACTAAATGTGATGGAGATGAGGATCAAAGAGAGATACGAGAGGGCAAGGCGCCACTTGTCTGGCTTGCAGCGGACGTCTTTTGTGAGGGGATTGGAAAAGAACATATTTTGTGGGTCTTTCTCGATGCAGTTCAGGGATTTGGGGTCATAGGGATATCAGGGGGGATATCGAGAGATATCGGGTCCAGATATAGGTCAAATTCTTGACCGGGGTGAAGTCAATTGATCAAAATATTATTACTTGAATAAGAAATCTGCAAAGCCTTGGGAGTTTTTTCTCCCATAGGCTGGCAACTCCCATTCACAAAAGACGAATAATGCTGTGTACCCGGCTAGTTTCAAATGAAGCCATCCAGCTCTTTTGCAGGGCTTTAATTTGTCTGGCGGTTATTCCTGTTTCATTGCCCCATCCTGGAAGATGCCTTCCTGGCGCTTGATCCATTTGACTTTATTGTTGAATTCTTCCAGGCCATTGCCGGAATCTCGTTCGCCGCTCCAATCGCCGTCTTTACGGTATTTTTTCTCTTTCAAAGCGGCTGTTTTGGCATCGGTCTTGGCTTTTTCATCCGGGTCTACAGGCCAGCTCTGGCCGTTTGCATCCTGTTCTTTTGTGGTTGGTGCTGGCAGACCCTGAACGGCGGGGGGGAGTAATAAGGTACCGCGCGTGGCCATTTTTCTCTCTTCGGCCTTTTGGTTACCGGTAATTTTGCCAACAAAAGGGAGGGTAACATCGACACCATCGACGCCGCCGCAAGCCCCAAGCATGGGGGCTATGAAAACCAGTATTAGTGCTGTTTTAAAACGCATTTATTCAATCCTTGCGCAAAAGCGCATTTGAGCATTTCGTTTTAACCAGTGCCGAACCGCAAACAAATCGGGCCAGTTTGATGATGACTGACGCACAAAAATCAATCTTGAGACGATTTTAAGGCCGTTTTGGGGCCAGTACGCACCTATCGCCATGACCATGCTTCTTGCTTGATCCTCGCTCTCCCATAGGGGGCTCGAAATCAAACCTGTTCGCCAGAAGCCATCATTGTTTGGATGAAGGCGAGCTGCCGAATATTGTATCATACAAGAGACCGATAACTCCTGCAACAATAGCGATGTCAGCAAAATTAAAAATATACCAGTGAAAGCCATAAGCGTGCAGGGAGAAAAAGTCGGCGACCCCGGGGCGAACCATGCGATCAAGGGCATTGCCAAGGGCGCCCCCCATGATCAGGCCAATGGCAATCCCTGTGAGACGGGTTTGTTCTGGCTGGGCCAGCCAAACCGCAAGGGCAATCACCGCCAGCAGCGAAAAAACCCCAAGGGCAACACGTCCGGCCACGCTTTCTTGTTGAAACAGGCCATAGGAAACCCCTTTGTTCCAGATCAGGATCAAATCAAAAAACGGCGTGACGGTAATTTTGTCACCCTCGGTGATGCCGGTGATATTGAGCATCCACCATTTGTGAAACTGGTCAACGGCAAAGGACACTACCGCCCATAAATAGCCAAGGCGGCTGAATTCACCCCAACACCAGCTATTACCCTTTGTTGATTTTATCTGTTCATTGGTCAAAAGACATTACCCCTTCAGCTTGTCAAGATGGCGTACGGCATTGGCATCGCGCAGGGTCAGCTCGGGATAATCCGGGTCTGTTCCGACTTCTGGTAGAATTTTCCAGGAACGTGCGCATTTATTGCCCTCCGCCTTGCGTGGCACGACGGCGATATAATCGACGTCATCAAGGCGAAAAGCGTCCCCATTGGCCTTTTCCGCTCTAAGTTCGGCCTGGGAGGTAATGAAAATATCGGCGGCATCTTGTCCCTTGAACGCTGCCAGCAATTGCTTGTCGTCGATATAGACAATGGGTGCGGCTTCCAGCGAGGAGCCGATGCGTTTTTCGCGCCGTTCCACCTCAAGGGCGCCGGTGACGACGCGGCGCACCGTGCGAATATGCTGCCATTTGGAGGCCAGATCCGTATCCGCCCAGGCGTCCGGAACTTGGGGGAACTGGCGTAAGTGTACGCTGTCAGCATCGGGGTGGCGCGAGCGCCAGCTTTCTTCCATGGTGAAGCACATGATGGGGGCCAGCCAGGCGGTGAGGTGGGAAAAAATCTCGTCCATCACCGTCAGCGCTGCTTTACGGGTCACGCTGTCTTGGGAGTCGCAATAAAGAGTGTCTTTGCGAATATCGAGGTAAAAGGCTGACAGATCCATATTGCAAAAGTTCGACAAGGTTGAAAACACGTCTTTGAAATCAAAGCTCTTATAGCCCTCGCGCACCAGCAAATCCAACTCGTGCAGCCGGTTGAGCATGTAGCGCTCAAGCTCGGGCATGTCGTCAAAACTGACGGCTTCGTCCTTGTTGTAGTGGCTGAGATTGCCAAGCAGAAAACGGATGGTGTTGCGCATTTTGCGATAGGCATCCGTGTTGGTCTTGAGGATTTCTGGTCCGATGCGCAGATCGTCCATATAGTCGGAACTCGACACCCAGAGGCGCAGGATTTCGGCACCGGACTGCTTGATGATTTTTTCAGGAAACATTTGATTGCCGAGGGATTTCGACATTTTACGCCCGTCCTTGGCCATCACAAAACCATGGGTCAGCACACCTTCATAGGGCGCACGGCCTCTGGTGCCACAAGCCTCGATCAAGGAGGAATGGAACCAGCCGCGATGTTGGTCTGAGCCTTCCAGATAGAGATCGGCAGGCCATTTGAGGTTCCACTTGCCGCTTTTGGTGCCCTCTTCAAGGCAAAAGGCGTGGGTGCAACCACTATCGAACCAGACATCGAGAATATCAGTGACTTGTGTCCAGTCATCTGGATTGTCGACAAGGCCGTCGAGATATTTCTGTTTCGCGCCGTCCTCGAACCAGGCGTCCGCGCCATGCTCTGCAAAACTGTCCTTGATGCGCTTGATCAATTCAAGGGATTTGTCGAAGCTGGCGCCGGGAATATAGTCCCCGTCCTTGTTCATGAACACGGTGATCGGCACGCCCCAGGCGCGCTGGCGCGATATCACCCAGTCGGGCTTGTTCTCGATCATGCCGCGCAGACGTGTTTCGCCGCGAGGGGGAGTAAATTTTGTGTCGGTAATGGCCTTGAGAGAACGGGCGCGGATGGTGTCCTTGGCGTCCCCGTCCAGAGGCTCGTCAATAGCGATGAACCATTGCGGCGTGTTGCGGAAAATCACCGGCTTTTTGGAGCGCCAGCTATGGGGATAATCATGCTTGATGCGTCCCCGCGCCACCAGAGCATCGCGGTGCATCAGCTCTTCAATGACGCGATCATTGGCCTTGCCCCATTTGCCCTTGTCGTCGATGACGCGGACGTCTTTGTCGCCGCCAAAAATGCCGACCTCATCAAAATAGAAACCATCGGCTTTTACTGTATGGGGCACTGAGGGAATTCCCGCTTCGGCGAAAGAAGCGGCATTGTTTTCATACAGCCCATAATCGTCCGCACCATGCCCCGGCGCCACATGCACAAAGCCGGTGCCGGTGTCGGCAGTGACGAAATCAGCTTCATAGAGCCGGACCTGAAAATTATAATAATCGTCGTCACCAAGGGGATGGGCGCAATAGCTGATGGTATCTGGTTGCACGTCAAACAATCTGGTCCATTCGTCAATAAGCCCGGCTTCACGTACAGCTTCGGCCAGATCATCGGCAATGATCAGTTTTTCACCGGATTGTGTCCAATTGTCATCCGCCGCTTTGGTGACTTCATAGAGGCCGTAATTGATGCGGCTCGAATAGGCGATGGCGCGGTTGGCGGGGATGGTCCACGGGGTTGTGGTCCAGATGACCACACTGGCTGTGGTCAGCTCATCATCGCCATTGACGACCGGAAATTTGACAAAGATCGTCGGGCTTTGTTTTTCCTCATATTCCACTTCGGCCTCGGCCAGCGCGGTGCGCTCGACCACCGACCACATGACGGGCTTGGAGCCTTGATAAAGCGTGCCGTTCATGGCGAATTTCATCAGCTCGCCCGCGATCACGGCTTCCGCGTCAAAGGCCATGGTGGTGTAGGGATTGTCCCAGTCGCCAATCACCCCAAGGCGTTTGAATTCCTCGCGTTGAATATCGATCCAGCCAGCGGCAAAGTCACGACATTCGCCGCGAAAAGCGATGGTTGGCACCTCGTCCTTGTCTTTTTTCTGCTTGCGGTATTTTTCTTCGATCTTCCATTCAATGGGCAGGCCGTGGCAATCCCAGCCGGGCACATAATCGGCGTCATAGCCCATCATCTGGTGCGAACGGGTGATGATGTCCTTGAGAATTTTATTGAGCGCCGTGCCCATATGGATATTGCCATTGGCGTAAGGGGGGCCATCATGCAGCACATATTTGGGCCGGTCCTTGGCGTCCTTGCGCAGTTGGCCATACAGGTCCATATCCGCCCAGCGCTGCAAATGCTCTGGTTCACGCAGAGGCAGACCGGCTTTCATGGGGAAATCGGTTTTTGGCAAATACAGGGTGTCGCGCCAATCTCGTTGTGTCTTATCGTTTTTGTCGGCCATTTTCTGGTTCGCTTATATTGGGGTCAAGTTGCGCTGTTAGTAGCAACAGTGCAGGTGTAAATCCAGCACTTCCGACACAACGGGCACAGGGGGAGGCTGGGGTGGGGATGAAATTGCCATCAATGGCGGATTTGCCCAGCGCAATTGAAGTTGTAGTTTGTTGATCCTGGCATTATGTTGCCGCTAGTCTTTGTTGCCTGGCTGGTAGGGGACATGGCGCGCCTTACCAAGGGGCAATGCCAGCATGGGGTCAGCCTGCTCGATTTTCCTGAGGATTGCCTTGGCTTTTTCGCAATCCTTGCGCATGTTGGTTTTCAGCTCTTCTTCGTCTTTGAAGCGGATGTCTTCACGAATGAAGGCGATCAGTTCGATAAGAATTTCCTTGCCGTATATATCATCCTCGAAATCAAACAAGAATGTTTCGAGCACCGGGTGGCCATCATCAAAGGTCGGGCGGGTGCCAAGATAGGCGGCGCCATGGTGGACAGCTCCGTCAATATAGACCCTTACCGCATAGATGCCGTGGTGGAATTCTTCGCTGTTTTTCAAGGTGATATTGGCGGTCGGAAAGCCAAGCCAGGTGCCGCGTTGAGCCCCCCCGGTGACGGTGCCCTTGATGCGCCACCAATAGCCAAGCATTTCGGCTGCGCCGCGCGGATCGCCTTCTTGCAATAATTCACGCACTCTGGAAGAGGAAAAACGATCGCCCGCTTCCCCTTGCACCTGTACCGTTGTGACGCCAAAGCCATATTGTTCGCCAAGCTTGGCCAGCACTTGTGGATTACCGCCGCGTCCCTGGCCAAAAAAGAAATTATATCCCGTTACCACATGGCGGACCTTGAAGCCATCCACCAGTACCTTGGCGACAAAATCGTGGGCGCTCAAAGAGGCCATATCGGCGTTAAATGGCATCACGGCTGCCAGATCGAGACCAAATGTGCTGAACAGGTCGAGCTTGGCGTCAAGGGAGGTGAGGCGAAAAAGCGGGCGTTGCGGCTGAAAAAACACGCGAGGGTGGGGTTCAAATGCCATCACACCAGAAGGGATACCCTGGTCGCTGGCCACCTGCATGGCGGTTGCCAGCACTTTTTGGTGTCCCTTATGTACCCCATCAAAATTGCCAATGGCGAGGGAGCAGCCTTGCTGGGGGACCGGTACATTTCGATATTGCTTGAGGAGTTCCATGTCTTAAACATCTCCAGATAGGTGGTCAACAAATCTCCTGTTTCACAAGGAGTTCGAACAACAAAGGGGTATTTGCGTGAAAATGCAACTTTTCAGGGCAATTGAGCTGGCTGGTTAACTGTTCGTTTAGCATCAAGTTGTATTGTCATGGTTCACCAAATGGCCGATCGGGTCGTTTTGTGATGTTTCCTGAAAACAGGTGGCGTCAATCAATAGTTTCCAATTCTGGTCAGTTGCGACTTGCCAGATATGGTGTAGTGAATGGAGTGAATAATGGCAATCGATATGAATATGCCCATTCTTGTTGTCGATGACTACAAGACAATGATCCGGATCATCCGGAACCTTCTCAAGCAGCTCGGGTTCAATAATGTCGATGAGGCCAGCGATGGCACTGAAGCTTATGCGAAGATGCAGGCCAAAAAATATGGTCTGATCATTTCCGACTGGAATATGGAGCCGATGACTGGTTATGAGCTTTTGCAAAAAGTACGCTCTAATAGTGATTTGACACGCACACCATTCATCATGGTGACGGCTGAATCCAAAACAGAAAACGTCATTGCTGCCAAAAAAGCTGGTGTCAACAATTACATTGTGAAGCCCTTTAATGCGGCAACATTGCGCAGCAAAATCTCTTCTGTTTTTGGGGCTTAGGGCAGCCTTTTCCAAAAGCAACAGACGTCAGCGCCCTGATCGTTTGTCGGGGAGTGATAGCAGAACAAGCTGGCCGGGTGAGCAATGGCTCTCCCGGCATTGGAATGTGTAACCCTGTCCTTGTTGGGCAGTCGTATTTGAGTATAAGTAAAGCGTAAAAGGGGTCGAGTAAAATGACACCAAACAAAATGCTGAGTCTTTCTCAGCTGATTGAAACTCACAAGAAAAAATCTCATATCCTGCAATCTCTTTTGGGGATCAGCTTGAGAGCTGGTACGAAAAAAGAACAGGACGGGCAGCCCTGCACGGCTCTGCAAGATGCCATAGGCCAGTTGCGCCCGGACCAGATGCGCAGGCTCGCGATCCCTGAAGCGATCGCCGAGCTGCACGAAATCGGCAAGCTCAATGAATATAGCGTCAATCTGATCATGGAAAAGGCCGAGAGCTTGATGGAGCATGAGCCAGCTCTTGATGATGCCATGGAAATTTTGCAGGCCTGCAGTTTTCAAGATATTGCCGGGCAGCGTCTGGCCAAGGTGACAGAATTACTCGAAACACTGGAAGAGCGCTTTCACAGCCTTGTCCATGAGACGGGTGTTGAAGATAGCCTGGACACCATGGGGGAGGAGGAGCTTGATATTGAGCGCCGCCGTAAAGAACAGATACTGCATGGTCCCCAGCTCACCGGCGATGGCGTCTCCCAGGACGAGATTGATGCGCTACTAGGGGCTTAGTTTGCGCTCGCGGCCATTCGTGCTTCGCACGGCCTCCGCGGGGGCGGGCAAAGCCCGGCGCGTGGTCACGCTTGCCGGTGAGTACACCGGTGATTTGATCTCACTCGCGGCTGTTCTTCGCTACGCGAAGGCCTCCGTTAGGGCGCGCTAGCGCGGCGGCCAGTCGGCCTTGCCGATGGCTACATCGGAATTCTTGCCAATCTCATGATTGCAAAGAAATTCCGACCACCG
>JAJRRW010000131.1 GCA_024279115.1 Alphaproteobacteria bacterium | reverse complement strand
GGCGAACGGTTGAGCGCTACTTCGTTTGAGGCAGGGATTTGGAAAATATTGCTTTTATTCTTCTCCAACGGACAGAAAAATCGGTGCCATCGCGTGGCAGCGTCCAGATCGCATGGATATGATCGGGCAGGATCACCATGGCATCGATTTGAAATGGAAAGCGGCCTTTAATTTCTCGTGTCGCCGCGCGTAACTCATCAATATGATCCGTCAATAAGCTGGTTTTGCGATCAAGCAGATTGACAGTGAAGAACCAGCAAGCTCCGGGCAGTTTGGGGCGACGATAATTTGGCATAAGTCAGAGTATAAGCAAGCGACCAAAGCGGGGCAATGCATTGCCCCGACGTGTAGGGCTGGTCAGCCACAAAAAAAGGACGCCTCCCGGGGGAAGCGTCCTCTTCATTTGCTTGGGTTTCTGGCGCGTCTTGCAACGCACCAAAACCCAAATTGCTACGCCATTGTGATATTGGCGACGGCGGTTTTGCCAGAGCGGCTGTCGATCTCGGTGTCGAAAGAGACTTTGTCGCCTTCGTTGAGACCTGAGAGGCCAGCGCGTTCAAGAGCGGTTGCATGAACAAAAACGTCTTTCTCGCCATTGTCTGGTGCGATAAAGCCGTAGCCTTTTTGATCATTGTAAAATTTAACTGTTCCGGTTTCCATGGGATTTCCTTATGTCTGATCCATGTTAGTCTGCGGACTGATCCACGCAAAAATGCGCGCACTAGCCCAGATATATCGATATTAATAGGGGGATTCAGAGCGTACGCCTGGGAAATCCCGTGGCGCAGCGGCCAAGTCGTCCGGCCAAAAGTCGATAAGCCACTATATAGAACCAGTTGCGCAGGATTTCAAGGCTCTTTTTCACTTGTTGTCGTTCTTTGTCATTTTGTTGAATTAAAGACCCGTTCGGGAGCGCTAATTATTGGGCTTATCTTGCGTATCTGCGCGCTTTTTGGGCGGGCGTCGACGGCGTGCTCTTTTTGGTTTTGGCACAGGCACAGGGGCAGACACGGGGGCAGGTGCGGTCATGCGCACTTCGATTGGTGAGCCGCCTCGCAGGTTGAGATCACGCTGCGGGTAGGGGATCTCGATATTATTGTCGCGAAACTTGTGCCAGACCTTCAGCAAGAAGTCGCTTTTGACGTTGACCACGCCATTATGAGGGTCGCAGATCCAGAAGCGGGCCTCCAGATCGACCGAATTATCGCCAAATCCCACAAGGTGACATTTTGGCTCCGGGTCGCTCATGATGCGCTTGGTCTCGACGCAGGCCTCCAGCACCAGGGCGCGGGCCAGATCAATATCGCAGCTGTAGGAGACCCCGATGGGCACTTTGCGGCGTACATTTGTGTTGGAATAGGACCAGTTGATGACCTGCTCGGTAATCATGTTTTCATTGGGAATGAGATATTCGGTGCCATCTCTGGTGATCACCTAGGTATAGCGCGCACCAAGATTTTTCACCTGCCCGTAAGTACCGGCAATCTCAATGACATCGCCGGGGCGAATGGAGCGATCGAGCAGCAAGATGATGCCGCTGATAAAGTTGGAAATGATCTTTTGCAGACCAAAACCGATACCAATACCAATGGCACCGGACAAAACGGCCAGAGAGGTCAACTCGATGCCAACGGCTGACAGGGCGATGATGATCGCCAGAAATATGAGGGAAAAGCGCACCAGCTTGAGGATCAAAACTTCAACGGAGGGGGTGAGGTCGGGGACCTTGGCAAGTTGCAGTTTCAACAGCTTTGAGCCCGCACCGGCCAGCCACAAAAGCGTTGCGCCAATGAGGATGCCTTTCAAAATGATATAGGGAGAAAGGCGCGACGAGCCCAGATTGAAGGCATAGCTGTCGAGCAGCTGCTGGGCGGGGCTAAGAAGATTGAGCACGTAAAGAGCGGCGATTGACCAGGCAAACAGCGCAAATACTTTTTGCCAGAACTCGCGGGCCGCGAGGCTGGAGACCAGGTGGATCAGCACCCAGGCGTTAAGCAGGGAAACGGTAATGCGCAGGACCTCATGGGGGGAGCCGGTCAGCGTCATGAGGATTTTCAGCCCCCATTGCAGCACCAGCCAGATGATTGGCACAATGAGATTGTCGGCGGTATGCCCCAGGCGGTGCAACCAGGGGTCGTCGTCGTCGTTTTTCGAGGCGATCCATTTTTCCAGCCGGTTATCCCTGTCGAACTGCTTGCCAATGCGCCAGGCAATGCCAAAGGCGATCAGCACCAGCAATAATTGCCAGCCGACAGCCAGGGTCAAGACTTTGGTAGTGAACCAGTTGGCCAGAGCCGAAAAAAACTCACCTGACATAATCAGGTTTTTGACATCAAGTACGTTCATGCAGATCCAGAAAATATATATTTGTTGTGAGGGCGTGAGGTTCCAAATTAGGCTATCACAATGGTACATGCGTCTTGAAGCGATCTCAAGATCGGTGAGGATTTGAGCTTAATAAGTAAGGCTTGGGCAAAAGTGGGAAATCATATGACAATAGGCAGGCGATGTTTGTCCCTGTTGGCATTTGGGGTTTTCCTGCCGATCAATTGTGCAAAAGCCCAGCAGCCAGTTTTGTCGCTTCCTCTTTTGTGCATCGCGCAAGAAACCTGCTTTATACAAAATTATGTCGATCTTGACCCGTCCCCATCTGTCCGCGACTGGGGCTGTGGCAAAAGCAGTTATGATGGGCATAAGGGGGTCGATTTTCGCATTGTTTCCATCGCGGCCCTGAAAACAGGGGTGCGGGTCATCGCGGCAGCCCCCGGGGTCATCAAGGGGATGCGCAGTGATATGCCGGACCGGCTGATGGGCGGGCGTGGAGCGCCCGATATTACGGGGCGTGAGTGCGGCAACGGGCTGGTGATTGATCATGGGGAGGGCTGGGAAACCCAGTATTGCCATTTGCGCAAAAACAGCCTGCTCGTAAAAAAAGGCGATCGGGTGACGCGTGGGCAAGAGCTTGGACTTGTCGGTCTGTCGGGCAAAACCACCTTTCCACATGTGCATCTGTCGGTGCGCCACAATAAAAAAACGATTGATCCATTCCACGGCCAGCAGCGCTCAAAAACGACCTGCAGGCCCAAGAGCAAATATGGGCCACTCTGGCAAAAAAGCGTCCAGATGCAGTTCCCTTATGCTTCTGGTCAGCCGTTCATGTGGGGATTTTCGCATCGCAGCGTGGGCAAAGAAATTCTCATGGCGCGGGGGGCGATGCGAGTGCCGCAATCCACCAAGGCTCCAGGGCTGGTGTTCTACGGACAGGCTCTTAATCTGCAAAAAGGCGATCAATTATTGATCAAACTTACGGGACCAAAGGGTTTTGTTGCCACCACACATAAACGCATGGTGAAAAATATGGCGACTTATTTATTGTTCGCTGGCAAAAAACGCCCCGGTGCCCTCTGGCCGGCTGGCACCTATAAGGGAGCGTTCATTTTGCGGCGAGACGGCAAGCAGGTGTGGGAACAAAGCCGTGAGCTGGAATGGCGTTAGCTCACCAGATCAAAACGGCCAGACCCAGATGATCATCGGGATAGAGACGGCGATGACGATGATTTCCAGGGGCAGACCCATGCGCCAATAATCACCAAAACGATAGCCGCCAGGACCCATGATAAGGGTGTTGTTCTTGTGGCCAATGGGGGTCAGGAACGCGCAAGAAGCGGCGACGGCGACGGCCATCAAGAACGGGTCGGGGGAGACTTGCAGGCGCGTTGCGATATCGATGGCGATGGGGGCGGCGATAACCGTTGTGGCCGTGTTGTTCAAGACATCCGACAAGGTCATGGTGACAATCATCAACAGTGTGAGCACGATGATGGGACCATAGCCAGCGGCCAGGGAGACGATATTGTTGGCGATGAGGGCGGTGCCGCCCGAACTTTCCAGCGCCGCGCCAATGGGGATCATCGAGCCCAAAAGGACAATTACCGGCCATTCGATGGAGGTATAAATCTCGCGCATGGGCACGATATTGAACAGCACGAACAGCACGCAGACGGCGGCCAAAGCGGTGGGCAGATGCAAGATATTGAAACTAGCCAGGGCAATGGCCCCCGCAAACAACGCCACGGCCAAAGAGGCTTTTTGGCGCTGCGCCACTTGCAATTCGCGCTCTTTCAAGGGCAGTCCGCCGATCCAGCTGGCCATTTCGGCAAGGCTCTCATTGGGGCCGAGCAACAGCAATACGTCCCCCGCCTTGATGGTCAGCTTGCGTACCCGCTCGTGAAAGCGCCTGCCTTGGCGAGACACCCCGAGCAGTAAAATACCGTGGCGGTACATCAGGCTCATGGAGAGCGCCGAGCGCCCTTCGATACTGGCGCCCTCGGGGATCACCACTTCCATCAGCGCCAGACCTTCTCCGGTCAGACTTTCATGGTTTTCAGAGCCTACATATTCCAGTTTGAGCGCCCCCACAAAACTGTCAATGGCTTTGGCGTCCGCCTCGATAACCAGAATATCATTGTGCCTGATATCGGCAAGGCGTGCCTGCCCGGGGAGGCGGCGACCGGCCCGCACCAGACCGACAATGGCAATGTCATTATCGTTGGCCAGTTCATCAAGATCGCGCACCAGCTTGCCGATGCAATCGCTGTCCTCGGGCACCCGTACTTCGGCAATATAGTCCTTGATGTCGCTCATCAGCTTTTTGCTGGCGTTTTGCTCGGTGGCGCTTGCGGGTATAAGCCGCCAGCCGATGGTGGTGATAAAAAACACGCCGGTGATCGCCGCAACAGCCCCGACGGCGGAAAAGTCAAACATGCCAAATGGCTCAAGCGTTTCACAAACCCCAAGTTTTGGGTTGCAGGTCGGGTCTTTTTGGACGGTGCCGCGAAAGCTGGCAATGATGATATTGGGAGGGGTGCCAATCAGCGTCACCAGACCGCCAAGGATGGTGGCGAAAGACAATGGCATCAGCGTGTGAGCCGGGGAGCGCTTGGCCTTGTCGGCGGCTTTGATATCCACCGGCATCAACAAGGCAAGGGCGGCCACATTGTTCATGACGGCGGACAGGGCAGCGGCCACCAGGGAGGTGATGCCGATATGGGCAAACAAGGAGCGGCTCTTGTCGATGACCACAGAGCCGATCATGTCGATGGCCCCCGAATTTGACAGGCCGCGCGAGATCACCAGCACCAGCGCAATGATGATGGTGGCTTCATGGCCAAAGCCATCAAAAGCTTTTTCGTGGGGCACGACATTTAAGATAAGCGCCACGACCAAGGCCCCAAAGGCCACAAGATCATAGCGAAAGCGCCCCCATATGAGCATGCCAAACACCACCACGAGGAGGGAAAAAAGGATAATCTGATCCATTGGCATGTTTGAAAGTCCTTGCTTGTTTTCTATTGTTGTGGCGGGCAAAAATGCCTATCTTGTGTCTGGTTTCAACATCGCAGTTTAAGGGCGTGTCATGAAAATACAAGTGCGCGATATCACCATCAATTATCAGCTTGACGGCCCCGCCGACGCGCCGGTTCTTATGCTGCATCATTCTTTGGCGACGTCTCATCAGATGTGGGAAGATCTGGCCACTGTTTTTGCGCAACGGTACCGGGTTTTGCGGTTTGATGCGCGCGGGCACGGAGCAAGCGAGGGGGCAGGCGGGGCGTATGATTTTCCTCTATTGGCGGGGGATGTAACCGGGCTGATGGATGCTCTGGGGATTGACAAAGCCCATCATGTCGGCCTTTCCATGGGAGGCATGGTCTCGCAATATCTTGGTATTCATGCACCGGACCGGGTCAAGAGCCTGACGCTGGTGTCCACCACCAGCCAGATGGCGCGTGAGGCCGGTCCGCTCTGGGATGAGCGCATCAAACAGGTGAAAGCCAATGGCATGGGGCCTCAAGTCGAGGCGACGATCAAGCGTTGGTTCACCAGAGATTTTCGCGACGAGGACGAGGAGGTGATCGGCCAGATCAGCGATCTTATCGCGCATACGCCGGTTAACGGCTATTGCGGCTGGGGCGCGGCCATTCGCGATCTTGCCCTGAGCGATCAACTTGACCAGATCACCGCGCCAACGCTAGTGATTGTTGGGGCCAATGATCCTGGCACGCCGCCTGCCAATGCGCGCGTGATTGCCGAGGGCATCAAGGGGGCGAGGTTGCATATTTTTGAAGAGGCCTCGCATATGGCGCCATTGCAACAACCCGACCGGTTTATCGAGACCTTGATGGATTTCCTTGAGGAGCTGGAGAACAACAAGGAAGAGGATGATCTATGACAAATGCCTGTGTGATTGGCTGGCCCATCAAACATTCTCGCTCCCCCATGATTCACAATTACTGGTTGGCGCAACACGGCATCGAGGGCCGCTATGAAAAAGTTGCAGTTGAACCAGCTGATTTGTCAGATTTTTTGAAAAATCTCGCCCAAAATGGCTATCGCGGCTGCAATGTCACGGTGCCCCACAAGGAAGCCGCTTTTGCCCTGGCGGATGTGGTGCATGATGAGGCAATCGCCGTGCAGGCGGCCAATACGTTCTGGTTGGAAGGGGGGCAATTGCACGCCGACAATACCGATATTTATGGGTTCCTGGCCCATCTTGAGCAATCGGCGCCGAACTGGCACAAGGGGCAAAGCGTCACGGTTCTGGGAGCGGGCGGAGCTGCCCGGGCCATTGCTTATGGTCTGTCGCACTCGGGGGCGGCCAGCGAGGTTCGCTTGTGCAATCGCACCCTTGCGCGTGCACAAGCGCTGCAAGCGAGTTTCAAAGAGCACAATGTGAGCGTGGTTGATTGGCAGCAACGCCATGAGGCGCTGGCCGGGTGCGCCCTTGTTGTCAACACCACAAGTCTTGGTATGGAGGGATCGCCGTCGCTTGATTTGTCCCTGGCCGCCTTGCCCGCAAGCGCCGTTGTGGCCGATATTGTCTATGTGCCGCTGGAAACGCCGCTGCTGGCGCAAGCCCGCCAAAAAGGCTGCCGCACGGTTGATGGGCTGGGCATGTTGTTGCATCAAGCGGTGCCCGGTTTCGAGCGCTGGTTCGGGGTGCGCCCGCAAGTGACAAAGGAATTGCGCGATCTCGTCGTTGCCGATTTAGGGGAGTAATGCATGCTGATCATCGGTCTCACGGGCTCCATTGCCATGGGTAAAAGTTCTGCCTGCCAATATCTGGAGGGCAAAGGCTTGCCGATATGGAGCGCCGACAAGGCGGTGCATGAACTTTATCGGGGCAAAGCTGTAGCGCTGGTTGAGCAAGAATTTCCTGGTGTCGTCTTAGATGGCAAGGTCGACCGGCAGCACCTTATGTCCTGTCTAATGGATGATATATTGGCCTTGGAACGAC
The DNA here is from genome assembly GCA_024279115.1 of Alphaproteobacteria bacterium. GTDB lineage: Bacteria > Pseudomonadota > Alphaproteobacteria > Rhizobiales > JAKIUO01 > JAKIUO01. The sequence goes on along the minus strand of JAJRRW010000131.1, from coordinate 1,208 downwards.
TGGAAGCCATTGTGCACCCTTTGGTCGAAGAGGACCGCCAGGAGTTTCTAAAACGTCAACTGGATGAACAGTGCGATAGGGTCGTCCTTGACATTCCGCTACTGCTGGAAAAAGGTTTTGAACACAAGGTGGATGTCATTTTGTTGATGACGGCACCTGAAGAAATCCAGCGACAACGGGTGATGGCGCGCCCTGGCATGAGCGAGGATAAATTCGCGATGATCCGCGCTCAGCAAATGGATGAAGAGCAAAAGCGGGCAAAGGCCGATTTCATCATTGATAGCAGCGGTTCCCATGAACGGACCCATGCAGAGCTCGATTCCTTTCTCGAATCACTGCATGATTGGCCGCAAAAAGCGGCAAGGGCGATTTAGGAGAACATTATGCGCGAGATCATGCTTGATACGGAAACCACGGGGCTGTCGCCAAAGGAGGGGGACCGCATTGTCGAAATTGGCTGTGTGGAAATAATCGACCGTTTTCCAACGGGTGAAGTTTATCACCAATATGTCAATCCGCAGCGCTCAATGCCAAAACCGGCCTTTGATGTGCATGGTCTGTCAGAGGAATTTTTGTCGGATAAGCCGCTATTTGCCGATTTGGCAGATGGTTTTCTTGAGTTTATTGAGGGCGCAAAGCTGGTTATCCACAATGCTCCCTTCGATATTGGTTTCCTCAATTTCGAACTGGAGAAGGCAGATCGTCAGATTATTGCCTGGAGCAATGTCATTGATACCTTGCAGATGGCGCGCCAGAAATATCCCGGTGCCGCCAATAATCTTGATGCCCTGTGTCGGCGTTTTAATATTGATAATTCATCGCGCGAAAAGCATGGAGCCTTGCTCGATAGTGAATTGCTGGCCGAGGTCTATCTGGAGCTGATCGGAGGGCATCAGGCCGGTTTTGATCTTGGTGGCAGCACTCGCAGTAATGCGGAGGGCGGGGCACCGCTGGCAAGCGCCAAACCACGCTCCAAAGCCTTGCCTTCTTTATTGACAAATGAAGAACGAGAGGCCCATGAGGCCTTTGTACAAACGCTGGGCGATACTCCCATGTGGAACAAGAAGTAGTGGTCTGCCGCACTTTATATGCAGGGTTTCGTGAGCTACGCGAGGACTGGGTATGATTTATGTGCGGCACCCACCGGCTCCCGCGACAAGTTTGGGAGCTGCAGCGAGCAAACGCAGAGCCGGGGTCCAGGGGCCACG
>JAJRRW010000130.1 GCA_024279115.1 Alphaproteobacteria bacterium | reverse complement strand
TCTCGCTCCCCCCGGTTCGATTATTTGCACGCTCATTTCAACGCTCATTTCCCGGCACCAATGGTGATACCGAATCGCTTTAATAGTAACCGATAATGCCCACAAAGAAAGCAGACATTACCTGCCATGCAACTATCTTGCAAATAGTGTGCAGGTTTAAGCTTTCAGGGTTCACAGAAACAGTTAACAATATGATAACTGTGGGCATTTCATTGCCAGGACCTGTCTATCCATACGCCGTACCAGTTTGTGCCATGCGGGTGAGCGGTGCATAAGTCCGCGCCAGCCTGGATTTTGGTTATAAACTCATAAACGGATTTTCGATGTGAGTGCATGACCTAACCCCCCTAATTCACCCTATTACTATGGCAGAAATCTGACGTCCATAATCAGCGTGCCCGCTTGATTGCGAGCGCCGGTAGCTAAAATAACGGCCCGGCAGCTGGTAAGTGCAATGGGCAATCAGTTGCGTATTGGCAACACCTGCTGTAATCAGCCTGTGGCGGGCATAGGCCTGCAAATCAAAATGCACCTTGCTGGCACCTGCGGGGGTGGAAAAAAAACGGTCATTACCCTGATCTTCTTGCAGTATACGAGCGCGAAACTCGTCCCCGACTTCATAGATTGCCAGCGAAATGGCCGGACCAACCGCTGCCGCGATATTTTGCCTGCTGGCACCAAGCGCACACATTTTTTCGATGGTATCATCCAGCACGCCGCCAAAGGCCCCGCGCCATCCCGCATGAGCCGCCCCAACCACCTTGGCGAGGGGATCACAAAACAAAACGGGGGCACAATCTGCCGTCATAACACCGATCGCCAGGCCGCGCGTGTTGGTCACCAGCGCGTCCAGCTGCGGGCGCTCGACATGCTTGCGCCATGGCTGGTCAACAATCAGCGCCTCGCCGCTATGCACCTGATATGGAGACAATAGCTGATCGACTTCAACACCAAGCTCGCTGGCAACGATCTGACGGTTTGCGGCGACATGTTCCGGGTCATCCTTTGACCCTTGACCACAATTAAGCGTTTGATAAATACCCGTGGAAACGCCGCCGCGCGCGCCAAAAAAGCCATGAGAAATGCCTTCAAAATCGCTTAGATTATCGGCAAGTGTTTTCATCGCGTACTCCCCATTTTAACCTTGGTCGCGCAAGGGCGACCTGAACCCTGGCACCTGTGGCTGCCCACCGCCAACCAGCGCCATGACCTTGAACAAAGACCCCATCTGGTCGGGCTCAATCAAGCGCTGCAGGCCGGTCATGAACTGCCCGGCCGCAATCATGTTTTGTTGCCCCTGCAGCAATTGCGCGGCCCGCTCACGCACCCCAAGAGCCACCAGAAATTCGCGCTGCGTCACGGGCCCGGCGACCGTCAGCTCAAGCTCTTGCGCCAGATGCGACAAGGACGCAAAATCGACATGAGCGGTGACATCCGCCAATCCCGGGTCGCGCAAAGGATCGCTAAACTGATGGTTTCTAAGGGCTTGAAAACTGTCCCCAAAAGCCCGCTTGTCATAGCCATAATCAAACAACAAACCCGCCAACGGATGCGCGCTGGCCCGCTTGGCAATCTGTTCGAGCAATATTGTAGCGCCCGGGCGGTGCTCAACAATATCACCCTCAACCGCTGGCCGGGAGATCAATGACAGACCGTCTGGATCGGGGCAGGGTTTGTCGGCCAGTAAAAAAGTGAAATGTCCCGCTTCATCAAGACCCACCAGACGCTCAAACCACTGGCCCTGCTTGAATAGAGTTTGCGCGATGGGCAGCGCATCGACAAACTCATTGGCGATCAAAAAGCTTGGCCCTGGGGGAACATCTTGCAGCCTGTCATGCCAGAACAGTTGCGGAATATCGCGCCCGTGCTCTGTTGCCTGCCCCTTGATCAATTGCTCTTGCTCGGCGCGCAACGCCTTGCTGGTCTCGACAAAATGGACCTCAACGGATTGCAAGAATTCTGGTACCAGTGACGCGGCGCGCAAGGCATCCGACATCAGCGCCCCCCTGCCCGGTCCCAGCTCGATCAGCTTGCCGTTGCGTGGCTGTCCAAGCTCCCTCCAGACCTGCACACACCACAAGCCCAGCAGCTCCCCGAACACCTGACAGATATCAGGAGCGGTGATGAAATCGCCGCCTCGTCCAAACGGCTCGCGTGCGATATAGTAGCCAAATTCGGGATCGCCAAGACAGGCCTCCATATAATCGTGCAGTGACAGTGGCCCCGCTTGCTCGATGCGCGCTTTCAGCTTGATCGCCAGCGGATTGTCCGCCTCAAGGCTGGCTGGCTGTTGCGCCCCTCGCCCTTCAAACAAAGCGCCAAGCAATTCTTCAACGCCATCGTCGCCCTTGTCCGTCAGGTCACCACCTTTTTTTCGTTTGCCGCTCATATTGTCTTGGTTTGTTTTTCAGCTGTATCAGCGCCAGGCAAGCGCGCCCGGTAGATGAGATAAGCCCCCAGCACGACCATCGGCATGGAATAAATCATACCCGGCGTAAAGGGCCCGATCATCAGCCCGACGCCTTCTTCAAACTGGCGGAAATTCTCGACAAAAATGCGGGCCAGCCCATAGCCAAGGATGGCCGTTCCCAGCACCAGTCCCGGCTTCAAAAAGGCCGCGCGCTTGTGAACCAGAAAAAGCACCACCAAAAACAGAACCGCGCCTTCAAGGGCCGCTTCATAAAGCTGGCTGGGATGGCGCGCCACGCCGCCCGCTTCTGGATTTGGAAACACCATGGCCCAGGGAACATCTGACACGCGTCCCCATAATTCCCCATTGACGAAATTGGCGATGCGCCCGAAAAAGAAGCCCAGCGGGGCGGTCGCAGCGGCCACATCCATCACCGACAAGACGGGAAGATCGTGACGCCTTGAATAGAACCAGATGGCCAGCAGCGACCCCAGCATGCCACCATGAAACGACATGCCACCATTCCATGTGGCCATGATCTGCGCGGGGTTATGAAAGAAATAGACCGGATTGTAAAACAGCACATAGCCAAGACGCCCGCCCACCACAACGCCAAGGGTGATCCACAATAGCAAATCATCAAACTGTTCCGGCTTGATCGGCGACTTGCCAGCCCACAAGGCCTGTTTGCCGCTCAGATACCGCGCATAGGCCCAGCCCAGTAACAGGCTGACCATATAGGCAAGCCCGTACCATTTCACAGAAATCGGCCCCAGATTGAGCGCCACGGGGTCGATCATCGGCAGGACAATAGCAAAGCTCATAGCGGGGTTCCCATCAAATTTGGCGTTTCACATGTTCCATGCAGCTTGTGTCGAAACCCCCTGCCTGTGTCAAGCCAAGTCCCTCGATCTCACAAACATGTGCTCTTGTGCAAAATCAGCAGGAGCCTTAAACTACACCAAAATGAAGCAAAATAAGGAAAAAAGCTCATCATGAATTTGCGTAAATTTGGTATTCTGGCTGCTCTAATTATCTCTTCCACCATCGCAGGCGGGTGGACGCTGCCGGGCGTGGGAGACTATGCGTTTGAAAACATCGGTAAAAATGTTTTTGTCATGCATGGACCAACACAAGGGCCCAACGAAAAAAACCATGGCTTCATGAACAATCCCGCCTTTATTGAAAGCGCCAATGGCGTCATCATTGTCGATCCTGGCAGCACAAAGCAAGTCGGGGAGCAGGTTCTGGCAGAAATCAAAAAAGTGACGAACAAGCCGGTTCTCGCCGTTTTCAACAGTCATATTCATGGCGATCACTGGCTCGGCAACCAAGCCATAAAGGCCGCCTTTCCCGATGCCAAGATATACGGCCATCCAAAAATGATAGAAAAGGCCAATGGCGATGCCGGTCTGCGGTGGCCGGACCTCATGCTTAGTCTGACAAAGGGGCTAAGCAAGGGAACAAAAGTCGTGGCACCGGAACACGCCCTGAAAAATGGCCAGATCATCAAGATAGATGGTGAACATTTCCGGACACACTATCTCTCGCCAGCCCACACCAACACCGACATTTTGGTGGAACATGTGGGAAGTAAAACCATTTTTCTTGGAGACAATGGCTTTAACAAGCGCATGGGGCTGTTTGACGAAAGCTCCAGCATGCACGGCAATATCAAAATCCTGCAATATGTTCGGGACCTGAAAATGACCAGACATGTGCCCGGCCACGGCCCGAGCGGCAGCGCAGAAAAGTCGCTTATTCCTTTTTTGACATATCTGGAAAAACTGCAAAAAGCGGTCACCAAGGGCTATCGTGCCGAAAAAGAAGACTTTGTTATCAAGAAAGAGATTATCTCGCAGTTTGAAGATTACAAGGACTGGGATGGTTTCAGCGATATTTTTGGGCGCCATGTCAACAAAATGTATCTTGAAGTCGAAGAACTGGAATTCTAAGGGAAGACATCTACTGATATAAAACTTTTATTGATATCAGGATGCCACCGATATCACAAAGCGAGAGAGGATGGCAGACATGCCCCAGACAACCGGCAGAGTTTTTGATGAAATCGCCAAGCTGATGACCGATGCCGCTGGTGCCATGCAAGGGGCACGCGGCGAAATCGACAATGCCATGCGCTCCAGAGCCGAAAAAGTGCTGCACGAACTCGACATCGTACAGCGCGATGAATTCGACGCGGTGAAAGCCATGGCGATAAAAGCCCGCAACGAAAATGAGGAGCTGCGTGCAGAAATAAAAGCGCTCCACGAGCAAATAAAAGCACTGAAATAAGCGGTAATATCTGTGTTTAAAAAAAATCGCTCCCCGGACCGGCAAAGACGTCTAAAGCGGCTTTGAGCAGAGCCGCGGCCCAGGAGCATAAAGCACTGATTTCCCTTCTTTGCCCCGGACCCCGGGGCAAGCCCGGGGAGCAGAAAAGTAAAACTGAGACACCACTAAACAAGCTCGCCCCTTGAGCCGATCCAACCTCATCTTTGTGGATAATCTCGCGGGTTCTCATCGACCTGTGGGCAACTGTGTGCCTTGCAAGTCACCATTTGCGGAATTGGTGGACAACTTGCAAACGGCACTTGCAACAATTGCAGCGCATCAGTTACCGCTTAGAAATAGTTGTGGCCTCGCATAGTATCTTTAAGAAAATCATCAACAAAATATTCACTTAGATTGGCTTCCCCGCCAGCAATCAGAATTATTTTGTTGAAACAGATATTTGTGGGGGTCGAACGCGCGACAATAC
>JAJRRW010000129.1 GCA_024279115.1 Alphaproteobacteria bacterium | reverse complement strand
TGAGCAAACCTTTGATTGTGATCGCGAATGTTGTTGTGTCCGACCTGACAATTTTTACTATGTCTTTCATATGGTGACAATAGCATTGTGAGGGGTTAGAATCCTTTAGATTGTTGGTGCGTTTGATACATAAGGCCGGACCAGTCCCTTAACTGCTGTCCGCGCTGGACATTCTCTTTACTCTTCGAGCAAAGCCTTGCGTTCGCGATTACTCACTCGCTCGCTTGCTGATTTCAGCTGACCGCAGGCGGCCATGATGTCGCGGCCGCGCGGGCGTCTGATGGGGCTGGCATAGCCTGCCTCATTGATGAGATCGGCGAACCGTTCGATCTGCGCCCAGTCAGAGCATTGATAGGGGCTGCCCGGCCACGGGTTGAAGGGGATCAGATTGATCTTGGCGGGAATACCTTTTAGCAGCTGCACGAGGGTTTTGGCGTCCTCGATACTGTCATTGATGCCATCCAGCATGACATATTCGAAGGTAATACGCCGGGCGTTGGAGAGGCCGGGATAATCGCGGCAGGCCTGCATCAGTTCTTGCAAGGGATATTTGCGGTTGATGGGCACCAGCTCGTCGCGCAATTTGTCATTGGTGGCGTGCAGGGAGACGGCCAGCATACAGCCGATTTCGGCGCCAGCTCGCTGCATCTGGGGCACGACGCCCGCGGTCGACAAGGTGATGCGGCGATGCGACAGATTAATGCCTGCATCATCGGACAAAATGCTTGCAGCCTTTTTTACATGGTCGAAATTATACAAGGGTTCTCCCATGCCCATGAGCACGAGGCGGGTGATCATGCGCCTGGAGTCTGGCAGGCCGCTTTTGTCATCGGCTTCTAAAAGCGGCCAGTCACCGAGCCGATCACGGGCCAGCATCACCTGGCCAACGATTTCTTGCGCCGTGAGATTGCGCACCAGTGGCATGGTGCCGGTATGGCAAAAACGACAGTTCAAGGTGCAGCCGACCTGCGAAGAGATGCACAAGGTGCCTCTGGTTTCCTCGGGGATATAGACCATTTCGGCTTCGGGGCCGGGTTTGCCGGGAATATCGGATTTGAAGCGTAATAGCCATTTGCGGGTGCCATCATTGGAGAGCTGCTCGGTGACGATCTGCGGGCGCTCAATCGTATAATGTTCAGCAAGCTTGCGGCGCAAATCCTTGGAAATGGTGTGCAGGTCGTCAAATTTAGTGAGGCCGCGCGCATAAAGCCCGTTCCATAGCTGATTGATGCGCATGCGCAGCTGCTTGTCCTTGACATCAATCGAGGCAAGGGCTGCTCCCAGCTGATCATGATCAAGACCAATAAGGGTTGGTTTGAGCGTGCCAGTGTCTGGCAATTTATCGCCATTTTCGCCGCTTATACTGGGCGCTGATGTTGGTTCATGCGTGTTCATGACTGTTTTCTATCATATTCCTGGGTTTGACCAAGATAGTTTTGTTGCTTGAGTGCGCGAAGGCTTGAAAAAATAGAAACTGACTAAAATAGTCGGGTTCACATTTATGTGACAAAAAAGCTCTTTTAATCTCCAAAACAACTACCATATATTAGAACATACAGGGAAACGCGTCTTGTTCTAACCTACAAGAAGCGACACTGGGCTGCATTATTTTTGAACGGATGTGTTCATGATGGTGTTTGTGCCTAAAACATTGAGGGATATACGCATTATGGCAAATTTACCAAGTTTGAGGGGGCCTGGAGGCCTGTCACGTTACTTGTCTGATATCCGCAAGTTTCCAATGCTGAAACCGGATGAAGAATTCACGCTGGCCAAGGACTGGCGCGAAAAGGACAATAAGGAAGCCGCACATCGATTGGTGACCAGCCATTTGCGTCTGGTGGCCAAAATCGCCATGGGCTATCGCGGCTATGGGCTGCCGATCAATGAGGTGGTGTCAGAGGGCAATGTTGGTCTGATGCAGGCCGTCAAGCGCTTTGAGCCCGACAAAGGCTTCCGCCTTGCCACCTATGCCATGTGGTGGATCCGTGCGGCTATTCAGGAATATATTCTGCGCTCCTGGTCACTGGTGCGCATGGGCACAACGGCAGCGCAAAAGAAGCTGTTTTTCAACCTGCGCAAGGTCAAGGGACAAATCGATGCCCTTGAGGACGGAGACCTGACCCATGAACATGTGGCCGAGGTGTCTCGCCGTCTTGGTGTCAATGAAGAGGAAGTGATCTCCATGAACCGGCGCTTGTCGGGGGATAGCTCGCTCAACGCGCCGGTGCGCAATGATGCCGAAGGTGGTGGCGAGTGGATGGACTGGCTGGTCGATGAGGAAGTGGATCAAGAGACCGCGCTTGGCGAAAATCAAGAGCTTGATCAGCGCCGCGAAATGCTCAAGGATGCCATGTCCGAGCTCAATGAACGTGAGCAGCGCATCTTTACCATGCGCCGCTTGTCGGAAGATCCCATGACCCTTGAACAGCTTAGTCAGGAATTTAGCGTGTCGCGCGAGCGGATACGTCAAATCGAGGTGCGGGCCTTTGAAAAGGTTCAAAAAGGTGTCAAGGAAGCGGCAGCCGAGGCCCTGCAGGGGTTCGCTTGATCAGGGCCATTCAATTCTCGACAATTTGCTTCGCAATCGGGATGCCACCCGAACCCGCTTGGGAGGAGACCTCCCAAACCCACCCCCTTTTGATCTTAAAATAGAAAAAACGGGAGGTCTGGAGGGGGACCCTCCAGCGGGGTGCGGGGGGACCCCGCTCGCGCAGCGAACGAGCGCGAGAATTGAATTGCCCTGTCGCTTGATAGCTCGGCTTGTTATCGAGCTTGTCAAATTGAAGCTTTGTGATCTAAACAATAAAGGAGCGGCTGTGATCAGCCGCTCTTTTTTTTATGACAGATCCAATTTTAGGATAGATCCAAGGCTCAAGCTTCATGCGCAAAAAATTTCTCATCATCCACAATAAAATGGCCGGGCGTCTGAAGGCGCCGATGCTGTCTCGTGTTGTAAAGCAGCTCGAACGACAAGGAGCGCAGCTTGTTTTAAAAGCGGCTGCCAGTGTGCAAGAAGATATTGATCTGGCCAGCGCCGCTGCGACATCGCGTGAATTTGATGCGGTAATCGCTGCGGGTGGCGACAGTACTATTCGCGGTGTCGCCATGGGGCTGATGGGCAGCGATATGCCCCTTGGCATTATCCCGGCTGGCACCGGTAATGTGCTGGCCCAGGAAATCAGCCTTGGTCACAAGCCGAAAAAAATTGCCCAGACCTTGATCAATGGTCCCCTTAAAACCATCATGCCAGGGCTTGCCAATGGCGAGCCGTTTTTGCTGATGGCGGGGGCGGGATTTGATGCGCAGATCGTCAAAAATCTCAATCATGATCTCAAGCAGCGCATTCGCAAGGCGGCCTTTGTCTGGCCCACCTTACAGGCGCTGGCCGCAAAACCGCGCCAGCTGGTGATCGAATTTCCAGATGATCAGGGCAATATTGTCAAAAGCTATGAAGTGGCATTTGTGGTGGTCACCAAGGCGCGTCTTTATGGTGGCAGTTTCATGCTGGCTCCAGAAGCGGACCTCACCAAAACGGAGCTGCATGTGGTGATGTTCATGAACCCTGGCCGTTTTGGATTGGTCAAGGCGCTGGCAGGCCTGGCGTTGGGGCGCAATGCTCATATTGGCAGCGAGGTCAGGGAAGGGGACAAAACCGTTGCTTATATGATGAAAACCGACGGCATCATGATCCGGCCCTGCCAAAAGGTCCGCATCTTGTCCAACCAGCCGGTGCCAACGCAAATTGATGGTGAATGGTTGGGCACAACACCGCTTGAGATCAGCACCTCAGAAGCTGTAATCCAGCTGATCGTCCCGTAGTTTTTTGTTTTATCGTGCTGATTGCGGGAAAACCGGTCGCCATATTTCTTCGTGGGACAATCCACCTAGGCGTTTGTTTTGGCGGCGGCTTCGCGCTGATTTCGTTTGATCATGCGCGCGGCGCGTCGAGCTCGGTGCCTGACAACATAATTATAGGCAACTTTATACCCAAGCCAGCTCGACAAAATAGCCCAGGGTATGGAGCCTAAAAACATCGGCACGCCCCAGCCCTTGAACAGATTGATCATCCATACATTGGTCTTTTCCCAAAAAGACAGATTGGCATTATTGCTAATATTGCCCACTAGTTCCGAGAATTGATCAAAGCCGCTAATATCGTTGAAATTACCAAGCATGACCTGGCCGGTAATGTAAAACAGATAGTAGAGCGGGATCATGGTGAAGACATTTGAGGTCCAGGTCCAGCCAAGGCCGGCAATCAGCGAAAACTCCCATTTTACCACCTTGGTCAAAAACAACCAGGTGCCGGCAATCATGAACATCTGAATGCCAATGGTTGGGGTCATCGCCAGCAGCATGCCAACCGCAACCCCCCTGGCGGTGAATTCGGGAGGGTGGGTCGATCTTTTCAGCGGTACAACAAGCCGATATTTGGCGCCGCGTTGTAAATTTTTATGCCAGCTGTGTTTGCGCAAAAAAGGGCACTCTTCTCAATGATGGGATGCTCTGTAAATTTATGATATGTCGCCAATTTTCATTGGTAGACGGTGTATAACCTATGATCTGACTTAGAACGTTGTTCAGATCAAGGGTTTTTCAAGGTGCTAGGGCAAATTTTGCGGTAGTTTGATGATTTTGGGGGCAAAGCCGCATTCCTTCACGAATTTTATCAGGTCGTCGCGGCTGATGGTTGTGGTGGCCCGGTTATCCAGCGGATGAAAATTCAGCATTGGCTCGATCATCAGCTGTTCATCGAGCACAAGTTGGATGCGCCGGGCAGTGTCATTGATCAGTGCAAACGGTGTGACGGAGCCAGGATTGACGCCAAGAACCTCTTTCATCAAATCAGCAGAGCCAAAACTAAGACGGCCACAGCCAAGCAGCTTGTGTAAATGGTTGAGGCGGATGCGCGCGTCTTCTTGCGCCACTACCAGCCAAAGACTGCCTTTTTTACATTTCAAAAACAGGTTTTTGGCATGTCCTCCAGGCAGCGCGCCGCGACTGGTCAAAGCCTCTCGAATGCTTTGCGCCTGTTCAACCGTATGGGCGGCGGCATGTTCCAGCGTTTCGTGAGGGATATGCAGTTTGTCGAGAAACGCAAACAGATCATCGCGGCTGGCGATCATTTTTTTGTTCTTTGTCTTTCGCGCCGCCAGGTGACATTGTCGGGATGTCCCTTGAAATCTTCGATCTCTTCAATCTCGCATGTGGCATTGGGCGGTAGATCCAGCGCATCAAGTATATAGGGCGAACAGCCCTTGGTGAACTGGCGCGGATGACCGCAAACATCACACAGAATATAGGCCCGGAAATTGATCACCCGGCGTTTCCAGCGGCGAGGCAGGGCCTTGTTCAGATCCATGATGCCGTCGACTTTGACCTCATCCTCAATATCACAGGCTTCGCAGTTGATTTTATGACTGTGACTGTTCATTGGGATGTTTCCTTGGGTAAACGCTGTGCATCATCAGATGCAAGTGCGACAGATTTGCAACTTCACCCTAGAACAAACGGCAGCCCCTGTCACCTGCGTCCTTTTGGCGGTATTGTCTCAGTTTGAAAATAATATTGCATGTCGTGCTCAAAAAACGCGATGCGATTTTGCGCTATCCGCGCGGGCGTCTTGTGCAGACGGCATTGGGGACCAGTCCCCAACCCCCTGTTATCAAATGGTTTCCAAAG
>JAJRRW010000128.1 GCA_024279115.1 Alphaproteobacteria bacterium | reverse complement strand
GCACCCGGCGAGATTCGAACTCACGACCTCTGCCTTCGGAGGGCAGCGCTCTATCCAGCTGAGCTACGGGTGCATCAGGGTTCATTGTGATCTGAAGTGGTCGGACCTTACAACAAAGTTTTACTTCTCGCAATGCGTTCAACCGGACTATGATAGACTTTTCAAGCGGAGTAAATACGAGCGCTCACACAGGCCCGTCAAGAACGCTGGAAGCGATGGAATGTCGCGCAAGGATCAGCTGTCTGGCTGTCTTTGTGGTGGCTATTGCTGGATTTACGGGCATCTGGTAGAGCGTCTTTTTGCTGGCTATTGGATATTTGTGCTGCCGGCGAGGGGGCGTCATCATTGGCATTTTTGGAGTTTAGAATTTGACAAATGAAAACACGGCGGTCACCAAGCGAGCTGGCTATTTGTGCGCCTTGAGCGATCTTGAGGCCACGGGGGCCTATGGGGTCGAGCGCGAGGGGGCCGCTTTTGGCACCATTGTGGTGCGTTTTGATGCAGGCGCGCGCGCCTATGTCAATCGCTGTCCGCATATCGGCACGCCGCTGGAGCTGTTTGCGCATAATTTTCTCGATGAAACCAGGCAACAGCTGGTCTGCGTCACCCACGGGGCGCGCTTTAATGTGGACGATGGGGTCTGCACGTCTGGTCCTTGTATTGCCGACAAGCTGCGGGCTCTTGAAATAGACGTGCAGGGAGGTGAGGTTTTCCTCGCCCCAGCGCAATTGAAAGAGTGAATTCAATCTTTTGCTTTTTTTTCTGGTGATGATAAGTTGTCGCAGGGCCGTTTGCCAATCTGGCAGTGATCCAATTTTAGTTCGTGAAAAAAATGCAGGTGAAGCGGCGCAAATCGCAGCTATTTCATCCTAAAAAACGCTCACCCTTTGCGGGATGCCAACCATAAGGCAACCTCAAAAAAATAGCAGGGAGACTTTCAGATATGTCAGACACCAAAACCTACGAAGTACCAGAACAATGGGCCCAAAAAGCCTTTGCAGACAATGACAAATATCTTGAAATGTACGAGCAGAGCATCAATGACCCGGAAAGCTTCTGGGGAGAGCAGGGCAAGCGACTTGATTGGATGACCCCCTATACGAAGGTCAAAAACACCAGCTATGCGCCGGGCAATGTGTCAATCAAGTGGTATGAAGACGGTACGCTCAATGTCAGCGCCAACTGTATCGACCGGCATCTGGAAACCCGTGGGGAACAGACCGCCATCATCTGGGAAAGCGATGAACCAGCCCACGATCAGAAAATCACCTACAGACAGTTGCATACAAGAGTTTGCAAATTTGCCAATGTGCTCAAGGATATGGGGGTCAAAAAGGGCGATCGCGTCACCATCTATATGCCGATGATCCCCGAAGCGACTTATGCCATGCTGGCCTGCACGCGCATCGGCGCCGTGCATTCCGTGGTGTTTGGCGGCTTTTCCCCCGATGCCCTGGCCGGGCGCATTATTGATTGCGACAGTCATTTTGTCATCACCGCCGACGAGGGGCTGCGCGGCTCAAAAACCGTACCTCTCAAAGCCAATACGGATAAGGCTGTGGCGCAATGCGATATGGTGGAAAAAGTGTTGGTGGTAAAACGCACCAATGCCGCTGTTGATTTTGTGCAAGGCCGTGACGTCTGGTATGGCGAGGCGCTCGAAAATGTCACCGACGACTGTCCGCCAGAAGAGATGAGCGCCGAAGACCCTTTGTTTATTCTTTATACCTCGGGCTCCACCGGCAAGCCCAAAGGCGTGCTGCACACAACGGGGGGCTATCTGGTTTATGCCGCCATGACCCACCAATATGTGTTTGACTATCATAACGAACCGGCTCGCTCCACGGACGCCGGGACCAGTAAAAATGTAGATATTTATTGGTGCACCGCCGATGTAGGCTGGATCACCGGCCACAGCTATATTGTCTACGGCCCGCTTGCTAACGGTGCCACAACCTTGATGTTTGAAGGGGTGCCGAATTATCCAGATGCGTCTCGTTTCTGGCAGGTGATTGACAAGCACAAGGTCAATATTTTCTATACCGCACCAACCGCCATTCGCGCCTTGATGGCGGCGGGGGATGAATTCGTAACCAAGACCGATCGCTCTTCGCTAAAACTTTTGGGCACGGTGGGGGAACCTATCAATCCAGAAGCCTGGAACTGGTATAATGAGGTGGTTGGGGATAGTCGCTGCCCCATTGTTGATACCTGGTGGCAGACCGAGACCGGCGGCATCATGATCACCGCCTTGCCCGGAGCCACAAAGCTTAAACCCGGGTCCGCAACGAGGCCGTTCTTTGGCGTCAAGCCAGAACTGATAGATGCGGATGGCAACATGGTCGAAGGGCCGGGGCAGGGCAATCTCATCCTCACCGATAGCTGGCCGGGACAGATGCGCTCGCTCTATGGCGATCACAAGCGCTTCGAAGAGACCTATTTTTCCACCTATGACAATGTTTACTTCACGGGCGATGGCTGTCGTCGCGATGAAGACGGTTTCTACTGGATCACAGGACGTGTCGATGATGTACTGAATATTTCCGGCCATCGCATGGGAACCGCTGAAGTTGAAAGCGCTCTGGTTGCCCACGAAAAAGTCGCCGAAGCCGCCGTTGTCGGCTATCCCCACGATATCAAGGGCCAAGGCATTTATTGCTATGTCACCTTGATGACCGGGTTAGAGGGATCAGACGAGTTAAAAGCCGAGCTGGTGGCGCAGGTGCGCTCTGAAATCGGTCCCATCGCCTCTCCCGACAAGATCCAGTTCGCCCCCGGCTTGCCCAAAACCCGCTCGGGCAAAATCATGCGCCGCATCTTGCGCAAAATCGCCGAAGACGATTTTAGCAATCTGGGCGATACCTCCACATTGGCCGATCCTGGCGTTGTTGATGACCTCATTGAGAACAGGCAGAACCGGGCTTGATTGCCGGTTTGAGCCGAGCTGCTCTTGCTGCCTTTTTCCCTCCATTTGGGGGGGGAGAGGGTTGGGGTGAGGGGGGAGCATTAGAGAAAATGTCCTCGCGGACTGAGATGCCCCTAGATTAGTAGACACCTTGCTTGGTAAAAGTGAAGCAAGGAGATTTTCATGGCTAAGGGTGTTCGTTATACGGAAGAGTTCAAGCGCGATGCGGTTGCTCAGGTGGTTGATCGGGGTTATTCTGCAGCT
>JAJRRW010000127.1 GCA_024279115.1 Alphaproteobacteria bacterium | reverse complement strand
GGGAAACGTGCGCTCACTATAATCAAGGATCAATGCAAATCCAACCCAAAAGCCCAAAAAGAGTAAAAACGTGTGTTTTAGAAACAACGCTTCATGATTTTGCAGCGGGTTTTACCGCTGGGATAGGGCCCTTTTGCCGGGTCATTGCGCAAGGTCGTGCAAATGCGCTTTAATCCCGCGCGCTTTAACCATCCCTGACGATGGCCGGTTTTCGAGGCCCAGCAATCCGCCTTGCGCTCGCTTCGCCCCTTGCGCTGATGGCCGCATTCATGGGTGTAGATCATCCATGGTTCGATCCGCGAATATTTTTTCAGTTTGCGAGGGTTGAGACCAATCAGACCGGGAATGGAGCCGCCAGCCATCCAGTATTTGGAGCTAACCAGCGTTTTCACCTTGCCACAACGCATGCGTTTTCCAGCAATCTTCAGCTGCCCCGGCTTATAGACCCCGTCTTTGAGGGCGTGAGCTGGCTGTGTCATCACTGCCAGCAGCCCAAAACAGACGGCCAGCCCAAATATGCGATTAAGAGAAAATGCAATAGACATGAGATCACCTGCCTCGAATTGTTTTTTCAAACTCTACTTACTGCATATATATTCCGCAAAAAATTGGACAAGGACAATAGGGAGATTGTCGCACAGCTCATTCGCGCCTATCAGCTTTTGTTAAAGTCGCGTACATCGACAAAATGCCCGGCGATGGCAGCGGCGGTGGCCATGGTAGGGGAGACGAGATGGGTACGACCGCCGCGTCCCTGACGGCTTTCAAAATTGCGGTTTGAGGTGGAGGCGCAGCGCTCGCCGGGCTCCAGCTGATCGGCGTTCATGGCAAGGCACATGGAGCACCCCGGATCACGCCAGTCAAAGCCTGCTGCAATGAAGATTTTATCCAGCCCCTCACGCTCGGCTTGCGCTTTGACCAGTCCGGAACCGGGCACAATCATCGCTGCGACATTTTCATTCACATGGTGTCCCTTGGCAATGGCGGCAGCGGCGCGCAGATCTTCGATACGGCCATTGGTGCAAGAGCCGATAAACATGCGGTCGATTTTAATGTCGGTCATTTTGGTGCCAGCGGTCAGCCCCATATAATCAAGTGCACGGGTTTTGGCTTCGCGAATAGAGATATCTTCAATCTCGTTTGGGTCGGGTACTTCACCTGTGATCGACACCACATCTTCGGGGCTTGTTCCCCAAGTCAAAGTAGGGGGCAGATTGCTGGCATCCAGCACGATTTGCTTGTCGAAATGAGCGCCCGGATCGCTATGCAAGGTGCGCCAATACTCAACCGCTGCGTCAAAATCTTCCCCTTTGGGAGACATGGGGCGGCCGCGAAAATATTCGAAGGTAGTGTCATCAGGGGCGATGAGACCAGCCCTTGCGCCCCCTTCGATGGTCATGTTGCAAACCGTCATACGGCCTTCCATGGAAAGAGAGGTGATCGCCTCTCCCATAAATTCGATGACATGACCGGTGCCGCCAGCCGTGCCCATTTCCCCAATGATGGCGAGGATAATGTCTTTGGCGGTAAGATGGTCTGGCAACGGCCCATTGACCAGCACTTTCATGTTTTTGGCCTTGGACTGGATCAGCGTCTGGGTGGCCAGTACATGCTCGACTTCCGAGGTGCCGATGCCATGGGCGAGGGCACCAAACGCCCCATGGGTCGAGGTATGGCTGTCGCCGCAGACAATGGTCGTGCCGGGCAGGGTAAAGCCTTGTTCTGGACCGATAATATGGACAATGCCCTGGCGTTCATCATCCATGTGGAAAATAGGCACGCCAAACTGCGCGCAGTTGGCTTCCAGCGTCTCAACCTGAATACGGCCCTCTTCGCTATCAAACCCCTTGTCGCGATTGCGGGTCGGTACATTGTGATCTGGCACCGCGAGAGTCTTTTGGGGAGCGTGAACCTTGCGCCCTGCCATGCGCAGCCCTTCAAAAGCCTGTGGGCTGGTAACTTCATGCACGAGGTGGCGGTCAATATAGATCAAGGAGCTATCTTCATCTTTGGTGTCAATAAGATGATCATTCCAGATTTTGTCGTAGAGTGTCTGTGCCATATGGGTTCCTAGACCTTACGTCTTGCGTGTCATGATGAGGGCTTCTACCAGATGACCGGTGTTCCCACAATCCTCCACCTTGTCTGTGATCGAGAATCCGTGTTTTTCATAAAAGGCAATTGCACCCTTGTTGCTCGGCTCGACTTCCAGTTCGATGCATCGACAAGATGGCATCAAGCCTAGCAGGTGCAGTAACACCTGACTACCAATACCCGTGCCCTGTTGCCCTGGTTTTACATATAGTTGTTTCAATACCGCTTTGCCATGGGGATCAAACG
>JAJRRW010000009.1 GCA_024279115.1 Alphaproteobacteria bacterium | reverse complement strand
GGCTGCATTGAGTAATCAATGTACGAAAGACCGGTGGTTCCCTTGGGAGCCGCCGGTTTTTTTGTGTTTGGGGCCTCAGGTTGCTTGTGGATAATGAGCGGTGGATGAGGGGGGAGGCAGCCAGATAGCCCCGAAAAACAGCGTGTGCAGGCCGATTTGTGGAATTTTCAGCTGCTTGTGCGTGCTATAAAAGCTGACAATATGAATTGCGGCGGATTCACTGTTGCAGATATATCCCATATAAAAAGTATATGTTTAAAAAAAATAATATCATCAGTTACTTAGTATGAAAATGAAGACTGTTGCAAACGCATCAAATTAAGAACAAAGTGTCACCATATATATTTTTTGGGAGTGGCATTAAGTATTTAAAAGAGCGACACCATGTTAAGAACTATAAATTTGTTATTTGTTACATTTGTAATGTTTGCTGTATGGGCGGCCCCTGGCGCCGCATTTCAGCTTTTCGGCAGTAATTCCACTGTCCAGAGCACAGGTCATATCGGGCTTCCTTATAAAGCCGATGGCGGAGCGAAGAGCGCAGAGGGAGCTTCTCTGGCTCTTGGTGCTGGCGGCGAGCTGCAACCTCACGATCAACAAGGCACCAATATCTGGATCCCCGGCCTCGGCGTGGTGGGGAGAATGCCTAAGCTGGATTTTGGACTTGAGATGCTTTACGGCGCCCCTCAAACGCCGATAAACGCGCCAAGGACAGCGCAGGAACTTGAAAAATTTGAAACCGATTTTGCCATCAAGGGTACAATCAAACGCAAGTTTTGATGTCCGGCCGCAAGATCGGCGCGATTTGCGTACATCTTTTTACCGCCAGCGGTGTCATATGCACTTTGTTTGCCTTTATGGCGATTACCGATCGGGCTATTGACGCGGCCTTTTTATGGCTTGGGCTGGCTTTGTTTATCGATGCCGCCGATGGGCCCTTGGCGCGGTTTGTTCATACCAAGGCGCATTTGCCCCGGTTTTCTGGCGAACATCTTGATCTCATCATTGACTATTTGAACTATGTGGCACTACCAGCATTTATCATCGTGACCTTGCCATTAATCGCTGGGGCGATGGGTATTGCAGCCGCCGCGATGATCTTGTTGACCTCGTTGTTTCATTTTAGCGACGGGTCCAGCAAGACGCCGGATGGCTATTTTGTCGGCTTTCCCGCAGTCTGGAATATCGTGGTGTTTTATCTCTACGTATTCAAGCCGGGCGAGATGGTGACGCTTGTCGTGATCCTTGTTTTGTGCCTGGCGACCTTCATTCCCATCCGCTGGGTTCATCCCTTCAGGGTCAAAAAGTTACGGGGCTTGACCGTTACTGTGGTAATGTTGGCTTCAATCGCCGCGCTCCTTGCCGTGGTCGGCGGCTTTCAGCCTGGCGTGATCGAAAAAATTGTGTTGATCTGTGCGCCTGCCTACCTTGTAGCGGTTGGTTTGAAGCGTAACCTGCTCGAAGCAAATTGAGCCGCGAGCCTTTGTCGCTTCTTGCCTTTGTCACTCCTTCGCTTTGGGGATAGTCTCTTTGCCCTATGGGCTGCGAATCGGTTAGCCTGACTGCAAGCGCAGTTTCAAACAGTTAAGCCATCCATCCGTCGATCCGCCGGGCGCCAGTCCAACTCGCGGGGCGCGGCGAAACGGGTGGGAATTGAGCACTGGAAACATGTGTTCACAAGGAGCGCATCTAACGCATGACCGGACCGCAAGTCATTGATTTGGCGCGAGAAGCCATCTATGTCCTGTTGCTTGTCTCGGGGCCAATGATGGTGGTTGGTCTAGGGGTTGGTCTGCTTGTTTCGCTGTTTCAGGCCTTGACGCAGATTCAGGAAATGACCCTGGCGTTCGTGCCAAAAATTGTGGCGATCTTTATCACTTTGCTGGTCACCTTGCCATATGCAGGTCAAAAAATGTCCAGTTTGATGCAGTTGATTTCCGAACAGATCATTCAGTGATCCATATATATAATGCGCCAATTGCCTGACAGGACACCGCGATTTGACCCTGAATCTTGATTTTTTGCCCCAGACGGCCTTCGTCTTTTTGCTGGTCTTTGCGCGGATTGGTACAATGGTTATGGCATTGCCGGGCATTGGTGATCGTAGCGTGCCGCGCAATATCCGACTGGTGTTCGCGTTGGCATTGGGGTTGGTGTGTTATCCGTTGGTGCAACAGCATTTTCCTGCGATGCCCACAACGGCGGGTCCGATGGTCTATCTATTTGCCCATGAGCTGACAATCGGGCTGGTGTTGGGCCTGTTAATCCGGCTGATTTCTGCTGGAGCCCAGGTCGCTGGAACGATCATAGGCTTCCAAAGCGGCCTGTCCTTTGCCACCAGTTTTGACCCCAATTTTGGTGGTCAGACCAACGTAATCAGTACCTTTTTTGGCATTTTGGCCCTGACCTTGATTTTTGTTGGCGATATACACCATCTGCTATTAACGGGGATTTTCAACAGCTATGTGTTGTTTACGCCGACCATGGTTCTGCCGATTGGCGACTTTACCGAGCTGGCGCTCAATCTGGTATCAGGCTCGTTCAAAATTGCCTTGCAGATGTCGGCGCCTTTCATCATTTTTGGTCTGATTTTTTATCTGGGAATTGGTTTGCTGGCCCGATTAATCCCTCAGATACAGATCTTTTTTATTGCGATGCCGGCCAATATTTTCCTGAGCCTCATCTTGTTCATGCTTTTGATCTCGTCGATCATGATGGCTTACATGACTTATTACACGCAAAGTCTCGATCATTTTTTGGCCAATTGATGCAGGAGGTATTTGCTCATGCCAGACGCACCTGACGAAAGTGAAAAAACCGAAGAACCGACCCAGAAGAAGCTGGATGATGCCAAGAAAAAGGGCGACCTTCCCAAGAGTCAGGAAGTCACCTCCTGGTTCATGATCTTTTCTGCGACCTTGTTCATCATGATGTTTTCAGGCGATATGGCCAATGCGTTGGCGGGTTTGCTGAAAAACTTTCTTGGCAACATGCATGATATGCCCGTGGATGGCAGCGGTTTGATCAATTTGGCACGCGAGGTGATGCTGGCGGTGGTGGCGATCGTCGCCTTGCCTTTTTTGCTTTTCTGGCTGGCCGGGGTGGCTGGTAATCTCGTGCAGTTTCCGCCCATTTTTACCACCGAGCCACTCAAACCCAAATTTTCAAAAATCTCTCCGATGGCCGGTGTAAAGCGTCTGTTTTCCCCTACCAGCATGGTCAATTTCCTCAAAAGCTTGATCAAGCTTGTTCTCGTTTCGATCATCATCGCCATCATCATGGTGCCCAAGCGCGACATTCTGGATGGCACGATCCAGCTTGACCCTGCCGATTTGATTCCTCTGCTGCGCACCTTGTCATTGCAAGTGCTTGGCGGCGTCTTGGCCATGCTGACCGTGATCGCGGGGCTGGATTATATGTGGCAGCGCCACACCTGGCACAAAAAGCTGAAAATGACCCTCAAAGAAGTGCGCGACGAGCATAAAATGCAAGAAGGCGATCCGCACATCAAAGCCAAGATCAGCGCTATCCGCCGTGAAAAATCACAAAAACGCATGATGTCGAGTGTTCCAGAGGCCACTGTCATCGTCACCAACCCGACCCATTATGCGATTGCGCTTAGATATGAAGAAGGCATGCCAGCGCCTATTTGCCTGGCCAAGGGGCAGGATCTGGTCGCCCTCAAGATCAGGGAAATTGGTAAGGAAAATGATGTGCCCATCGTTGAGAACAAACCCTTGGCGCGCGCTTTGTACGCGACAACTGAAATTGACGATGAAATCCCGGTCGAGCACTTTAAGGCGGTGGCCGAAGTGATCGGCTATGTTTTGCGCTTGCGTGGCAAGAAAAGATAAGAAATGTCCTGCGCG
>JAJRRW010000126.1 GCA_024279115.1 Alphaproteobacteria bacterium | reverse complement strand
GAAAGTCCTCATATAGCGCAGCGGTAGGACAAGAAAGAAAGTCCTCATATAGCGCAGCGGTAGGACAACAAAAAGTCCTCGCCGGACGGGCGTTCTACGCGAACAGCGCTGGGGACTTGTCCCCAGACCCCGTTCTCAAGTATGGGGTTGCAAGGGGCTAGCCCTTTGCTGCTCGCCGCACAGGCGTCCCGTCCGGAAGGGCCTTTGTCTTAGGCATCCAGTTCGTTGAGCATTTTCTGGAAGCGATTGGCGTGAGAGCGCTCGGCTTTGGCAAGGGTCTCGAACCAGTCAGCGATTTCGTCGAAACCTTCTTCACGAGCGGCTTTGGCCATACCGGGATACATATCGGTATATTCGTGGGTTTCACCGGCAATCGCGGTTTTCAGATTGGCGTCTGTTGAGCCAAAAGGCATGCCGGTTGCAGGGTCGCCGCTGGCTTCCAGATATTCCAGATGGCCGTGGGCGTGACCGGTTTCACCTTCGGCGGTGGAACGAAAAACGGTTGCGGCATCGTTGTAGCCTTCAATATCGGCTTTGGCTGCGAAATACAGATACCGACGATTGGCCTGACTTTCACCAGCAAATGCATCTTTGAGGCTTTGCTCTGTTTTGCTACCTTTGAGGTCCATGATTTATTTCCTTCTGATGTGGTATTTTATGGCTGTATCCGTTGTGATACATTCGGCCTGAGATACAATTAGAATAGTTCTAAAAGAATGTCTAGTCGCAATATTATATTAGATGAAAAAAATTATTTCCAGAACTTTGGCAGGAAGAAAATCAGCACCGCGAAGATTTCAAGGCGCCCCAGCAACATGGTATAGGACAAAATCCATTTGACCCCGTCCGGCAGATCCTTGAAGTTGCCCGCTGGCCCCACATCTCCCAGCCCTGGCCCGACATTGGCGAGCGAGGTGGCGGCGGCTGACAAGGCGGTTACAATGTCAAGGCCAAACAAGGTCAGGGCAAAAGCCACCGCCAAAAAGCTGACGACGAACAAAAACAAAAAGGCCATCACGGACTGGATGACATTATCGCTCAATTTCTGACGATTATAGGTGGGGATAAAAATACCATGGGGATGCAGCATGCGCCGCGCGCCGGTTTTGAGATTGGCATATACGACCTGAAATCGGAACACCTTGATGCCGCAAGAGGTGGAACCCGAGCAGCCACCAATAAACATGATGATAAAAAACAAGGAGACTGAAAAGACCCCCCATTTGCTGTAATCGACCGTTGTATATCCCGTTCCGGTCATGATGGAGACAACCGAAAAGGCGGCGTCTCGTAGCTCGAGCAGGCCCGGTTCATGGCCACTGGTTGCTTGCGCAGTCCAGGCCAAAAAGATAGCCAGCACGACAATCTTGAAAAAGCCGATGACCTGATGGTCGGTGATCAAAGACAGCTTGTGACCTTGCAGCATTTTGACATAGAGCAGAAACGGCAGGCTCCCCAGGATCATGAAAACAATGGCAATCAACTCAATATTGAGGCTGTCGAAATGGCCAAACGAGGCGTCATGGGTGGACATGCCGCCTGTTGCCACCGTGGTCATGGCATGGACAACCGCATCAAAGCGGTTCATGCCAGCCAGATTGTAGGCGATGGCACAAATGACGGTCAGCACCAGATAGACCAGGGACAAGGCCCCCGAAATTTGCGTGGCGCGGGGCAAGATTTTACCCGAGGTGTCAAACGATTCCACCCGGAAAAATTGCATGCCGCCAACTTTCAGGATCGGCAGCACTGCCACCGCCATGACAATTACGCCAAGGCCGCCGATCCATTGCAATTCGCCGCGCCACAGCAAGATGCCACGTGGGGCCTTGTCGAGACCGCTGATCACCGTCGAGCCGGTGGTGGTGATCCCGGACATGGCCTCAAAGAAGGCATCTGTGTAACTCATTTGCATAACCGGCGAGATGACAAAGGGAATGGCCCCAAAGGCGGTCAGGGCGACCCATGAACCAGCGGTCAGGACAAAGGCCTGACGGATGGAGATGGTGCCGGTATGGCCGCCAGAAGCCAGCGTCATGACAATGCCGAAAAACAGCGTAATGGTCGCCGAAAAGGCAAAAACCGGCCAATGATCGTCGCCAATGCTGAGCTCATAGATGGCCGGCAGCATCTGCGCGCAGCCAAGGCTGGTGAGCAATATACCGATCACCAGCAATATGGGGCGAAGACTATTCATCTTTGACAGAGCTCTGTTGCTGGTGGGAGACCTGTGGCGCGAGATCGCCGCTTATGGTTACTGGTTGAAATCATCGCGCCATATTATCCGTTTCATGACATTGAGCAAGCCGTGCTGTTCACACTTGATCCTGTGGATCAGATGAGGCTTGCTATGCAATATTCGAACCCATTGAGCCTGGTACACTGCGCGGCAGCTCTTTCCCCCGTTTTTGGCCCTGCCTGCGGGGCCGGGCGCTTTTTCTAGACGCCATCGTTGCGTGTCGCTCATGATACGAGTATCACTGCTCGATACGCCCTTCTTGTCGAGAAACACCGGTTCTGGTGGAGGGGAGGGGATCACGGCGCAGTGCACTATAAGGAGCAGCCATATGCTGAAAAAGGGCGATAAGCTGGTGGTAGCCACCCATAATCCGGGCAAAGTACGCGAAATCGGCGATTTACTGGCGCCTTATGGCATGCAAGCCGTCTCGGCGGGGGAGCGTGGTATATCTGAACCCGATGAAACCGGCGTCACATTTGCGCAAAATGCCTGTCAAAAGGCGGTTCATTCGGCCAACAGCAGCGGTTTGCCAGCGCTTGCCGATGATAGCGGCCTCGAGGTCGAGGCGCTTGGCGGGCAACCTGGTATTTATTCAGCCCGCTGGGGAGGGCCGCAGAAGGATTTTGCCATGGCCATGGAGCGGGTCCATACCGAGCTTGAGGCCGCCGCAGCGACAACGCCACAGCAGCGCGCCGCCAATTTCATCTGTGTCCTGGCGCTGGCCTTGCCTGATGGCACTTGCACGACCTATGAGGGCAAGGTATCTGGTTCCATAACCTGGCCCATGCGCGGCTTGCACGGGTTTGGCTATGATCCGATTTTTGTGCCCAAGGGGCATGAGATCACGTTTGGCGAGATGGATCCGGTGAAAAAGCACCAGATGTCGCATCGCGCCCGTGCCTTTGCCGCCTTTACAAAAGCATGTCTCTCATAAAAAAACCGGCACATGCCCCTCTTGGATAGCATGTGCCGGTTTTTGGCGTTGTTCTTTTCGCAATCTGCACGAGACGTGGGGACAAGCTGTGACAATATCTTCCAGATATTGGCGCGTCTTGCTTAACGACGTGCGGTACTGCGGCCCGAACGGCAGGCGCGGGCTTTGACCTTACAGGTCCAGTTGGTGCGCGATACTTTTTCGCAATTTGCAGAACGGCTGGCAGCGCGCCCGTAAGATCCCCAGTCAGAGCCATATTCAGCCGCTGTAAAGGTTGACCAATGGCGGATGGCCGCTTTTTGGGCTATATCGCGACTGGGAAATGGACGGGAGGTTTTACCATAGTGAAAATGGCCCACCATGCAGACTTTGCCTTTTTCAGCACGCACATCATGAAGGGCATAGGCAATACCGGTATCACTGGCGGAAGCTGGAGCAGAAATAAATAGGGAGAAAATTGTGGCGATAACGCCGAAGCGAAGAGCTTTATACATGATACAACACCTTACTATACAACTGACATTACAAACTTACTGACCGGATCAACACGCCTTGAAACTTTGAGGCGGACACAAACTCACCCGGCTTACTGGACAGCTTGAATATGGACAAAAACGGTAAACAGCCGATTAATAAAGCTCATAAGATCCCCGACAAGGAGCTGTTACCAGGGCTTTACATACATTGGCCCTATTGTGTTTCAAAATGCCCCTATTGCGATTTCAACTCCCATGTCCGGCAGGTGTTCGATGAGCGTCAATATGTCGAGGCGATCTGCCGTGAACTGGACTATCTGCTGTCGCTGCGAGGAGGCGAGGGGGACCGTAAACCGGTGTTGGGAAGTATTTTCTTTGGCGGAGGAACGCCAAGTCTGATGCAACCGCAAACGGTGGGCGCGCTGCTGGATTTTGTGCGCTCACGATTTTCCCTCTCTGCGGATGTGGAAATCACCCTGGAGGCCAACCCGTCTTCGGTTGAGGCGGCGCGTTTTGAGGCGCTGGGCGAGGCCGGCATCAATCGCGTTTCGCTGGGGGTGCAGGCTTTGCATGATGAGGCGCTGCAAGTGCTGGGCAGGGCGCATGGGGTGGACGAAGCGCTGGCCGCCATTGCGCTTGCACAACAAAGCTTTGCGCGCTCCAGCTTTGATCTTATTTATGGGCGCCATGGGCAACAGCTGGCCGATTGGCGCAGTGAACTCAAGCGGGGCATTGATCTGTCAGATGGGCATTTGTCGCTCTACCAGCTGACCATTGAACAAGGGACGCAATATAAAAACCTGTATGATCGCGGTGAGCTCAAGCTCCCGTCCGATGATCGCTCTGTGCGGTTTTTTGAGGAGACCCGCAAGATCTGCGAGGACGCTGGTTTGCATGCCTATGAGATTTCCAACTATGCCGCTTTGGGCGAACAATCCCGGCACAATCTCGTCTATTGGCGCTATGGCCCTTATATGGGGGTGGGGCCCGGCGCTCATGGACGTATTCTGCGAGGCCAGCAGCGGCTGGCCAGCGCCGCCATTCGCTCGCCAAAGCGCTGGATTGCACAGGTTGGCGAGCTTGGTCATGGCTTCGAAAGCATGGAGCAACTGACGCAAAGTGAGATGGCCGACGAGATGTTGTTGATGGGCATGCGCCTTACCAGGGGTATTGATCTCAACCAGTTGAAATTGATTTGTAATCGCGCGATTAAACCGCAAAAAATTGATGAGCTGGTAAGGGCCGGGCTGTGCGAAATTTCTGCCACGAAGGATTTCTTGCGGGCCAGTGATCGCGGCGTGCGCGTCCTCAACCAGCTCGTCGAGCAACTGTCAGGGGCGCTACAGCCGGTTTAAGTCCAGACAGTTGAAACCTTGGGGAATTCTGGCCTAATCCACCAGGCTGTCGAGTAGCAGCACCGACATATCGGACCAGTGGGTTGCGTCCTCATCATCGCGGTGCGCTTCAATGGTTTTGAGGCAGGCATGGCAAAAAGCAAACGTCAAAAGGCGGTCTTTGTTCAAGGACATGTTGTTGGCAATGCGCGTGGCTCTGGTGCTGACGAGATTGCGGACGTCGCGAAACTCGCGCTGCTCGCCAGACTGGCATAAAGCGCTGGCAAATTCATAATGCAGATCACCGCAAACGCCTTGAGGGGCGATGGTCAGCCAGCCGCGCTTCGAATGATGCATGACTTTGTCAAAATGCAGATTACCATGCAGGGGAAGGGTTTTCTTAGTGGTTTTCAAGAGATGCCCGATGAGGCGTGCGCCATGGCGATAGACAAGATTTTCCGAATATTTTTGCGCCAGCAAAGGGTGCATGACTGTGCCAAGGGAGACAAGGCGGGCTTTCAGCGGTGTCTTTTTGGGGGCCTGCAGTTTGGCGATAACGTGGCTTAATTCATCAATGGCCAGTTCATCTTTTTCTTCCTCGACGAGATCTGTGAGGGCCGGTCCATCTATCCATTCCAGCAATTGTACATTTTTTTTCTTTTTGAGAATATTGGCGCTACCAGATCCCTCATACCAGCGTAGCAGACTGGAAGAGGTGGTGAAGTTTTTGCCTTTGCTTGCCCGTTTTAACATGGCAGGGCCAAAGGCCGTACGCACCGGTGTCAGCAGGGTTTCATCATGCCAATAAGGGGCGCCCTTTGCCGATAATTGCCAGCTTTTGGGATATTGTTCCAATATCGTTTCTGATCGTGTACCAGTCATCTGGCAAATGCTCCCAAAATACTTGAATAATAGTTCTTCTTACTGACATGCCATGCAGGTGGTTGACAGAAAGTAAAAGCCCCTCGTGAATATTGGCTAAATTTCACAAGGGGCTGTGTTTTTGCCCCCTGCAGGCCGTGTGGCCAGTTAAGTATTTTTATAGAGGCTGTCCCAGACAAGGCCGAACTGGTGTTATCATGGGATGTTGTTTATCCGTGGTCCGCTTGATACCCGGTTTGCCGCTTGGTGTTCTTGAAACATCTGCTATGATCCCGGGGAAAAACTGCAATTTTACAATCGTGCTTAGTCAGGAGATTTGCCCTATGGCCCTTTCGTCCCCCATCACAATGGTGCGTAACCTCGCCTTTATGGCGTTCTTGCTGGTCTTGAGTACGGCCTTGAGCGGTTGCGGGGTCAACAATATCCCGACCTATGAGGAAAATGCCAAGGCCAAATGGAGCCAGGTTCTCAACCAGTATCAACGCCGCTCTGAGCTCATTCCAAATCTCATCAAGACCGTCAAGGGCTTTGCCGCCCATGAAAAAGACGTGCTCACCTCGGTGGTCAATGCGCGCGCCAGGGCGACCTCGCTGAACCTGCCAGCGGGGGCCGCCCCCAGCGCAGAATAGTTGCAAAAGCTGCAAGCCGTGCAAGGCGCGCTTTCCGGGGCTTTGTCAAAATTACTGCTGGTGGTGGAGCGCTATCCAGATTTGAAATCAAACCAGAATTTTCTGCAATTGCAAACAGCGCTGGAGGGCACCGAAAACCGCATCGGCGTGGCGCGCCGCGATTATATCGAAGCGGTGAGGGCGTATAATACAGAGCTTAAAACCATTCCCGGGCGTTGGTGGAAACAATTCATGTATCCAACCAATGAACCGCTGCCAACCTTTAGCGTTGCCAAAGAAAAAACCAAGGTTCCAGAGGTCAAGTTTAATTAACCGGTCAGGGATCTCGATGATCAAGATGAGCCAATGCGCCTCCATAGCAAGCGCGTCGATGCGCAAAAATACAGTTTTGGCGACTGGCACTCTGGCGCTGGTCATTTTGTTACTGGGGCAAACGCTTGCCGTTTTGGCCAACCCTGCTTTCCCAAAACTTACGGGGCGGGTGGTGGATGGCGCCAATATGCTGGGGCAGGAGGATCGCCAATTGATCACCGCGCAGCTTGCTGCACTGGAGCAAAAATCGACCGATCAGCTGGTGCTTGTGACAGTACCGGATTTGCAAGGCTATGCCATTGAAGATTTTGGCGTGCGACTGGCCCGCCATTGGCAGATCGGTCAAAAAGACAAGAATAATGGCGTCTTGTTGATCGTTGCGCCCAAGGATCGCAAAGTGCGCATCGAGGTGGGCTATGGCCTCGAGGGCACGCTGACCGACACGCTGGCGGGTAATATTGTTCACAACCGCATCCTGCCTTTGTTTCGCAAGGGCAATATGCCAGAGGGCATCAAGCGCGGTATTGCCGATATTATTGATGTGCTGACCGGCGATGCGGCGGGGGTTGCCCTGCGCGCCAAGGGCAAGAGCCGCTCATCGGGGAAAGCCGACTGGACGGGCCTGTTTATCTTGGGGATATGGGCCTTGATGTTTTTTTGGGGCGCGATCAATACCCTTGTGCGGGGCGCAAACAGCCGGGGTGGTATCATCATCGTGCCGGTGGGAGAGGCGACAAGCAGCTGGTCTGGCGGTCGTGGTGGCGG
>JAJRRW010000125.1 GCA_024279115.1 Alphaproteobacteria bacterium | reverse complement strand
CTGCAGAATAACCCCGATCAACCACCTGAGCAACCGCATCGCGCTTGAACTCTTCCGTATAACGAACACCCTTAGCCATGAAAATCTCCTTGCTTCACTTTTACCAAGCAAGGTGTCTACTAATCTAGGGGCATCTCAAAGCCTTTGGAAACCATTTGATAACAGGGGGGTGGGGACTGGTCCCCAATGCCGTCTGCACAAGAAACCCGCGCGGATAGCGTAAAATCGCATCGCGTTTTTTGAGCACGACATGCAATATTATTTTCAAACCGAGACAATACCCAAATGGTCTATGTGATGGGTCGTGTCTCATTTTGAATATTAAAGCTCCCCGGACCAGCAAAAACGCGGAAGCGGTTATGTGCCGAGCCGGGGCCCATGGGCGTATGCGCGGGGGTTTTGCCTGTTTGCCCCTGTATCCGGGTTCAAGCCCGGGAAGCGAACTATTTCAAACGCCGACACTATCATATGATATGGCTGGGCGTTTAATGTCAGCTATTGTGATTTTCGGGACGCAGGGGCCGTTGCGAAAATGAATGAGGTCTGATGACAGCCTCCCCCATTATAAGGCCGACAGCTTTCGCTGTTTGAGCGACATAGGCTCCATCGCTCCAGATTGTTCTTCTGGATCGCCGGCCATTTGCTCGAGATGTCATCCCGCTCCGTGTTAAAATCCTTCAAGTACAATTTTACCCTTGGCGGTTCCCGTTTCGATCATGGCATGGGCCTTGCGCATATTGGCGGCATTTATCGGCGTCAGGATTTCTGACACGGTGGTGCGGATATTGCCCGCATCAATTTGCTTTGCGACTTCGTTCAACAGGTGATGCTGCTCTATCATATCAAGGGTTTGATGCATGGATCTGGCGAACATGAACTCCCAATGCAGGCTGGCCGCCTTGGATTTCATCCCATTCATGGGGGTTGGTAGATTTGCATCGTCAATAGAGACAATGGCTCCTTGTGGTTTGATTAGCTCAACCGCCGCTTGCCAGTGGCGCATATCATTTAATATGGCGATGTGATCTACATATTGCATGCCAAGCGCCCGGACCTGTTCCACCATATCCTGACGGTGATTGATGACATGATCGGCGCCAAGTTGCTTGACCCATTCACTGGTCTGCGGCCTTGATGCGGTGGCGATGACGGTCAGCCCCGCCAGTTTTGCCAGTTGGATGCCGATGGAGCCAACACCGCCGCCAGCGCCGATGATCAAGATGGTCTGGCCTTTGTCTGCGCCGTTGAAATCAATGCCAAGGCGATCAAAAAAAGCTTCGTAGGCGGTGATGGTGGTGAGCGGCAGAGCGGCCGCCTGGGCAAAAGAAAGGCTGCGTGGTTTGTGTCCGACAATGCGCTCGTCAACCAGCTGAAACTGACTATTGGAGCCGGGCCGCGTGATGTCACCGGCATAATACACCTCGTCGCCAGGCGAGAACAAAGTGACCTCATCGCCTACCGCTTCAATTGTTCCAGCGGCATCATAGCCGATGATTTTGGGGGTCTCTTCCACCAGCTCCTTGGGGGCTCGCACCTTTGTATCCACCGGATTGACAGCAATCGCCTCGATCGCCACCAATATGTCCCGGCCCGCAGGCTGGGGTTTTGGCAACTCCACGTCAAGGAACGAGTTTGGGTCTTCAATGGGTAGATAATGTGTGAAGCCAACAGCTTTCATCGCGGGTCTCCCGGGGCAATAGGGTCAATAGGGTTAATGTCAGAGCCAGTCTAGCAGAGATCCTCACGACACGCATTGGCCTTGCGGAGCAGGCGATCAAGAAAAATCCTGCCCCTGGAATGTTTCTCGTCCAAAATCACGCGGGCAGGAGGGGGGGAGTGCTTGCGACAGGCGTGAAAATCAACCCAACTGTTCGTTTTCGTTACCAGATTGGGTGAAAATGGTGTAACTTATAGTTCGAAGGGATCTTTATGGTTTGGGTCCCCGCACACATGGACGGGAGAATTTGCTGATCTGGCAGAGCCCTTGGAAATGTCGGATTGACGAAACATATCTGTCCCCCTTTTCTGGATTGGGTAGACTATGAAACAGCCCCTGGAAATCGTCTTCGAAGATTTCGCCCCCTCTGACGCCATCAGTGCTCGCCTGCGAGAAGAAACGCAAAAGCTACAGCAATTCAACGCCCGCATTTCTTCAGCGCGCGTCATCATTGCCAAACCTCATCAGCATCAGCACAAGGGGAACAATTACCATGTGCGCATACATCTAAAAGTACCAGGGGCAAAGGATATTATCGTCAATCACGATCCGGGCGACAAGCATACCCATGATGATGCCTATATCACCATCCGCGATGCGTTTCGGGCCGCGCGGCGCCAGTTGAAGGATCAAAAACGCAGCTAATGCGTGGGTGATGGCGTCGTGTATGTCACACTTGTTCGTCAATCAGGTGATACTGAGCTGTCCCTCTATTGCTACTTGGTCGAAAATTGGCCATTATAAGGTGATCTTGATCAAGCTCAGGTGTCATGTGTTTGTTTGCGTAAGTGACGCCATCGTCCAAAACGCTTACTAATATTTGATGGAAACTTTGCTTTGCGACAATTTATGACAATCCATAAAGTCTTGCAGCTAGCCGCATTGGTTGGGGTGAGCGCGCTCGCCGGTTGTCAGGGCAGCAGCGGGAATGGCAGCCTGTTCTCTTCCAATGGTTCCAATCAACAACGCCCCGTGCAATTGCTGAATGCGCAGGCCACACCAGCAGCCGGTGAGGCTGATGCGGGGTCCGTTGCACAACAGCCCTCGGCCAGAATGGACATAAACGAACGCCAGCTGGCAAAGGCCGTTGAGCGGTATCGCCTCAACAAAAAGCAGAAAAAAGCCCCTATCGCTCCGTTGGCTATGATCTCAATGGCGATGGCCAGGCCCAGGTCCTTATTTTGCTGGAAGGGGAGGACTGGTGCGCCAAAACCGGTTGTACGCTGGCTATTTTCACCTCTGGTAAAACCGGATATCGCCCTGTCGCCACGATTCGCCGCGTCTGGAGCCCGGTGGTTGTCACCAATGAACGCAATAATGGCTGGAGTGATCTGGTGGTCAATACGGGGCTACCGTCACGAGGCCAGCGCGTACGCCTGCGTTTTGGCGGCAATGGCTATCCGGGCAATGCCGTGACCTTGACGCCCATGCCAGCTGACATCGAGATCGCTGGCGAAGTGCTCCTGGAGCGCGTCGAGATGATGCCACAAGAAATGGTCTCCAATACGCAACCTGCCGTGAATTAACCGTTCAATTCATTGCGATGATTACGAGATGTCAAAGCCATAGAGCCAGTCGTAATCCGACAGCATCTTTTCCGGCTTTTTGCGCGTGATGACGCCATTGCGCGCCTGACGCATGAAGCCTTTCATATGATAAATTTTGCCAAGTTTTTTGGCGGTCTTCATGACATAGGTGGCGCGCGGTCGGCGCTGGCTTTGATATTGCGCAAAAGCGGTGCGGTGGTCCTCGCCATAAAGGTCAAGCAATTGGGCAAGGATATGGGCGTCCTCCATGGCCATCACCCCTCCCTGAGCCAGAAAGGGAATGGCTGGATGTGCGGCATCCCCCAGCAGGCACACGCGCCCAACGCTCCATGATCGCAGAGGTTTGATGTCGAACAAAGCCCATTTTTGCCAGTTCGTGCGTGCCTTTAAAAAACCGCGCGGCACGTCGTGCCAGTTTTCATAATGGGGGAACAGGTCTTGCGCCCGCCCTTCATGCGACCAGCCTTGATGGTTATAGCTGTCCTCGACCACCGCCACGACATTGATGATTTCGCCGCCAAGCACTGGATAGTGAACCAGATGGGCATTGGGAGCCATCCACAGCCCGGTTTCGCACTGATTGAACGGTTCTGGTACATCTGAATGGGAGGCAAGGGTACGCCAGGCCGTTTTGCCGATGAAGCGCGGTTCAATATTGGGAAACAGATATTTACGGGTGCGCGACCAAAGCCCATCGGCACCAATCAGCAGGCGGCCCGAGTGCTTTTCGCCGAGCGACGAGGTGACGGGTATGTTGTTTTTCCGCTCATCAAACTCGCTGACCTGAAAGGCTGTGCTTATCTCGATATTTGGCATGGCGCGGGCTTTATTCAAGAGCGCCATTTGCAGCTCGGAGCGATGAAAGACCTTGTAGGGCGCGCCATAGCGCTGTTGGGCCGTTTCGCCAAGTGGCACCTTGTTGAGGGAGGCGCCCGACAGGCCATCATGGATGTGCACGCAGCGTGGAAGGGCACCACGACCGTTCAAATGCTCTTCCATGCCCCAGTCCAGCAAGATGCGCATGCCGTTGGGGCCGATCTGGATACCAGCGCCTGCTTCACTAAAGCTGTCTGCCTGTTCCAATATGTGTGAGCTGATGCCGTTTCGTGCCAGCGCGATCGCCGTACACAGGCCACCAATGCCACCACCGACGATGAGAATAGTCATGTAAGGTCATCCTGCATCTGAACAAACTCCAGTTAAGGGTCGTTCGACCATTTGCTCTATCCAATCGTCCTGATTATGCAGCTTTTGGTTTGTGGATGCAATCGGCCGGGTCAGTTTCGTCACTGGCCAGGTCCTTGTCATGGACATAAAGCGTTGAGCAATAGGGGCAGACAATCGTCCCTTCAGATCCCATGTCGAGATAGATATGAGGGTGATCAACAGGCGGTGTTGCCCCCATGCATTTGAATTTTGTGACACCTATGCGGATATTCTCGCTGCCAATATCATTGACAAAATGAGGGGTAACGGGGTCGGCCATAAGGTTTTCCTTGTCCTGAATTGCGGGCTTATCGTCAGCTTTGATGTGATTGAATATTAGCCAACCTCACCTGCAAATGCTAGATTATAGACTCATAAATGGATTTCGGCTGTGTTTGTCTAAAATGACAAAGAAGGGATTAAGCTGATTTTCATCAGTTTAAGCGAGAAATTTGATTGGTGCTGGATATCATCGCGCAAATTTTATCCTCAAGCTGGCAAAATCAGCTCAACACAGCCCCAAATAGCTTATCGGTCCATGACCTGAAAAACGCCACCAAAGGCTTTATTGATGAAGCAAAAGGAACAGACTGCCATCAATGACGGGGCGGCCGCGCGTGTGCGATCCAGGGAGGAGCAACAACCGGGTTTGGTGGTTACGCCTTTGCTACAAGCTCGGCCAGGGCGCGTTATGTTGTTGCTTGCCATGTTCGTTGTGCTGTTTGCGATATTGGCAGGCAGGCTTTTGCAATTTGGCTTGCAGCATCATGAAGATTTGCGATTAAAAACCAGTGCGCAGACACGCCAAGCCCAGGATCGCCCCGAAATTCACGACCGGCGCGGTCAGGTTCTGGCGCTGGATGTTCCCACCAGCTCGCTATATGCGGACCCGCAAATTCTCCTCGATATTGACGAGACAGCGGAAAAGCTCGGCTCGGTGCTGCCCGGTCTTGACCAACAACAGGTGCGCAAAAATCTAGACACCAGGCGGCGCTTCGTTTGGTTGCAACGCTTTTTGACGCCGGATCAGCGCAAGGCGGTGTTTGATCTGGGGTTGCCCGGCCTGTATTTTTTACGTGAACCCAAACGGTTCTATCCGCTTGGCAGCCAGATCGCCCATGTGATCGGCACGGTTGATAGTGACAATAAGGGATTGTCGGGTATTGAGCGCTATATCGACCAGCAGCGGCAAAAACAACCGGCTGGAAATGTCAGGCTCGCCCCCGTACGGCTATCGCTTGATTTGCGCGTCCAGCATGTCGTGGTGAGCGAGCTGCAAAAAGCGCTTGCCCTGTACAAGGCCAAGGCGGGGGCGGCGCTGATTCTTGATATTGGCTCGGGGGAAGTTTTGGCGCTGGCTTCCTTGCCATCTTTTGACCCGCAAAAACGTGTGCAGGCGCAAAAATCTGATCGCCTCAACCGGGCCATGCGCGGCGTCTATGAGCTGGGCTCGGTTTTAAAGGCTTTTACAATTGCCATGGGGCTGGACGAGGGGGCCGTACAAGAAGGGGACCGTTTTGACGTGGCGACGCCCATTAAGCTGGGGCGGTTTACCATCAAGGATCCTCACAAGACCAAAGATGGCACGATGTCGGTGCGTGAGATTTTTACCAATTCATCAAATGTCGGCGCGGCCAGAATAGCGCGCAAAACCGGCGTCCAGCAGCACCGGGCTTTTCTATCGCGTTTGCAAGTGCTCAATCGCTTGCGCACGGAGGCGGGGAGCGCTGGACTGCCGTTGCAGCCAGCAAGGTGGCGATTGTCTGACAGTTTGTCTGTGGCCTATGGCTACGGC
Source organism: Alphaproteobacteria bacterium (assembly GCA_024279115.1). Lineage (GTDB taxonomy): Bacteria > Pseudomonadota > Alphaproteobacteria > Rhizobiales > JAKIUO01 > JAKIUO01. Next base: position 21,887 of record JAJRRW010000125.1, on the reverse strand, counting down.
CTGTCGGTGTCGCCTTTGCAACTGGCCTCCTCGGCCATGGCCCTGTTTAATGGCGGCAATCTTGTGAGGCCAAGTTTCTTGCGCGCCGATGAGAACCAGCCGCCGCCATCAGGGGTTCCGGTGTTGAAATCCTCCACCAGCCGTTTTATGCGCGAGGTCATGCGGGCCAATGTGCAAAAAGGCACGGGCCGGGCGGCCGATATTGCCGGCTATCGGATCGGCGGCAAAACGGGAACCGCCCGCAAGGCCAAAAAAGGTGGTTATGGCAAGGAATTGCTGACCAGCTTTATCGGTATTTTCCCAAGCGAATCACCTCGCTATTTGACCTTTGTGATGCTTGATGAACCGCAAGGTGTGAAGGAGACACGGGGGCAAAACTCCGCCTCCAGCAATGCAGCTCCCCTGACCGGGCGTATAATATCGCGTATTGCGCCGCTTTTGGGGGTAACTCCTGTCCTTCGCGTCAAAAAGGGCGACAACTGATTTGACGGCTTTCAATTAGAGGCTTAATAAATTTTGTGCGCAAATTTGATGCAGGTCCGGTTTGTTGGCAAGGCGACTTGGTGTTTGCAAGGAAGTTGGTGTTTGCAAGGTAGACTGACTGTCTTTGATGTGACAGCGCGGTGGGGATATTGATGAAGACATTGGGACAAATTGGCGATGCCGCGCTCATTTTTGGCGATGAGAACAAGGTGATAACCGGCCTGTCATGCAATAGCCAGACGATTAAACCTGGCTTTTTGTTCGCGGCGCTGCCTGGCACCACGGTGGATGGGGCCAGATTTATCGAGCAGGCTGTGCAAAAGGGAGCCGCTGCGATTTTGCTGCACGAAGATGTCGCCCGTGAGCATATTGCTGTTCCTTGTCTGGTTTCCAGCGACCCTCGCAAAGACATTGCCTTTGCCGCAGCGCGTTTTTATGAAAAACAGCCCGCCAATATTGTTGCGGTCACAGGTACCAATGGCAAAACATCGGTGGCCTCATTTGTGCAACAGATCTGGCAGGCGGTGGGGGTGCGCGGCGCCTCGCTTGGGACGGTGGGCATTCAGGCGGGGGATCAGCACTGGCCCTTGTCTCATACCACCCCAGATCCCATTGAACTGCATGAAAAACTGGCCATGCTGGTGGAGACGGGTGTCACCCATCTGGCCATTGAAGCCTCCAGCCACGGGCTTGAGCAGCGCCGCCTTGAGGGCGTCAAGATGCAGGCGGCCGCTTTTACCAACATCACCCAGGATCATCTCGATTATCATGGGTCGATGGAAGCCTATTTCGCGCAAAAACTGCGTTTGTTTAGCGAGCTGTTGCCCACGGGGGGCAGCGTCGTGGTGGATGCCGATATTGCGCGCTCAAGCGAGGTTGTCGAGATTGCAAAACAGCGCGGTTTTGACGTGCTAAGCGTTGGTCACAAGGGCAAGATGTTGCAACTGGAAGAGGTGGTGCTGTCCGGTTATGGCCAAAATCTGCATGTGCGCCATGAGGGCGAGCTGTTTGAAATCAAGACCGATCTGATTGGCGCGTTTCAAGCCTCCAACCTGCTCGTCGCTGCCGGACTTTGCATGGCGTCAGGCACACCATGGGAACAAATCTGGCCGGTGCTGGGGGATCTAAAAGGCGCAAAAGGGCGCATGGAGATTGTCGGGCGCACCGCTGGGGGCAAGGGGGTGCCAGTGATCGTCGATTATGCTCATACGCCCGATGCGCTGGAAAATGCCCTTAAAGCCTTGAAGCCCATCGCCAGTGACGGGCGCATCCTTGTGGTGTTTGGCTGTGGCGGTGACCGCGACAAGGGCAAGAGGCCGCTCATGGGGGCGATTGCCCAAAAACACGCTGATATGGTGTTTGTCACCGATGATAATCCGCGTTTTGAACAGCCAGCCGCTATTCGCAAAGAAATACTCGCCGCCGCGCCAGACGCCATAGAGATCGGCGACCGGCAAAAGGCCATCACCGCAGCAGTCGAAAAATTGCGCGACGGGGACGTTTTGCTGGTGGCGGGCAAGGGCCATGAAGAGGGGCAAAAAATTGGTGACGAAACAGTCCCGTTCCTTGATCACCACGCAGTAGCCAACGCGCTGGCCAGTCTTGATGCAAAGGGGCGCAGATGAGTGACAATCCTTTATGGTCGATAGACGAGCTGGTGGCGGCAACGGGCGGCATGCTCGATGGCGAGCAAATAGCTGCCAGCGTTATCGGCGTGTCGATTGATACGCGCACCATTGCCGTGGGTGATCTGTTCGTGGCGCTTAAAGATGTGCGTGATGGTCATGATTTTGTCTCGTCCGCCTTTGCCAAAGGGGCGGCCATGGCGCTTGTGGCAAAGGACTATCAAAAAAAACCGGATGATGGCTTGTCGCTGCGGGTCGATGATCCGCTGGCTGGGCTGGAAAAAATAGCGGTGGCGGCGCGCGCCCGGCTGAACGACAAGGCGCGGCTTATTGCGGTGACAGGTAGCGCTGGCAAGACCACCACCAAGGAGATGCTGCGCCTTGGCTTTGCCCATCTGGGCCGTGTGCATGCCTCCCAAAAAAGCTACAATAATCATTGGGGTGTGCCGCTGACGCTGGCCCGCATGCCGCGCGATACCGATTTCGCGGTTATTGAAATCGGTATGAACCATGCGGGGGAAATTACGCCGCTGACCAAAATGGCGCGCCCTCACGTGGCTGTCGTGACCAGTGTGTTGCCCGTGCATCTCGAACATTTTTCGGGCCTTGAGGATATCGCCAAAGCCAAAGCCGAAATCTTTGCAGGGCTGGATGAGGAGGCGGGCTGGGCGGTGATCCCTGCTGATGCGGAGGTTGGACCGCTTCGCATTCTTGCTGAACAAGCCTGTGCAGCGGTTGGTGAACGCTTCGAGCACTTTGTCAATTATAGCACTCAGCACGTCATTTCTTTTGGCGAACGCGATGATGCCTGGATTAGAATTGATGAGATTGACCTCAAGCTGAAAGGCTCTACCGTCAAGCTGTCCTTGAGCAGCGAAGAGCAACTGACCTTTGAGGTGGGATTGCCAGGGCGTCACAATGTCTTGAATAGCGTTGCTTGTGTGACGGCTTATCTATGTGCAACCGATGGACTGGAGCTGCCTCGCCAGCAGGGCGAAACCTATGCCGGTTGTAACGGCCTGCTAAGCGCTCTTGCTCGCATGCAAATGGATCCGGTTGGTCGCGGGCAGGTATTCGAACTTGCCGGGAAGCACCTTCCCGCCCTCACCTTGATCGATGAAAGTTACAACGCCAATCCAGCCTCCATGCGCGCGGCATTTGAAAATTTATCACTTTATCGCGGCGATCGACGCAAAGTCGCCGTGATCGGTGATATGTTGGAACTTGGGAACAGCGCCGATGATCTGCACGCGGCTCTTGTCGATCCCCTGCAAGAGGCGGGGATCGATCTTGTGTTTGCCTGTGGATCGCACATGAAGGCGCTTTACGACATATTGCCGGAACAAATGCGCGGAGGGTTTGCGCAAAATTCCAAAGACTTGAAGCCGATATTGCTGGGCGCGTTGCAAACGCACGACATTGTCATGATAAAAGGCTCGAATGGCAGCAGGCTGGGCTTGCTGGTTGAGGCCATGAAAACCGATCTATCTCCGCAAGGAGAAAGTTGAACCGCTAATCTGTGGGGGCCTTGCGCTCAACCATACAGGCAACAGGACGCCAAACATGCTCTATTATTTGATCCAGTTCAGTGACCAGTTCGGTGCTTTGAACGTTTTTCGCTATATCACGTTTCGTACCGGTGGCGCGATCATGACAGCGCTGGTGTTCATGTTCATCTTTGGTCCCGGGCTGATTACGGCGCTGCGGGTGCGTCAAGGCAAGGGCCAGCCCATTCGTGAAGATGGTCCGGCCTCGCATCTGCTGGAAAAGCAGGGGACCCCGACCATGGGCGGGGTGATGATTTTGATGGCCTGGTCGACCGCGACACTACTTTGGGCCAATCTGAGCAATCATTATGTATGGATTGTTTTCTGGGTCACCATGTTGTTTGGCATGATCGGTTTTTACGATGATTTTTTGAAAGTCTCTCGTCAGGATCATAAGGGTTTTCCCGGGCGCATCCGCCTGTTGCTGGAAGTATTGATCGCGGGTGTCGCCACCTATCTGGTGATGTCTCTTGGCAAAGAGCCGTTCTCCTCCTCTTTGACCATTCCGTTTTTCAAAGATACTTTGATATATTTTGGACCGTTTTTCGTCATTGTCGGGATTTTGGTGATCGTGGGGGCTGGCAATGCCGTTAATCTCACAGACGGGCTTGACGGGCTGGCCATTGTACCAGTGATGATCGCGGCGGCGACGTTTGCGCTGATTGCCTATCTGGTGGGCAATGTCAATTTTTCCGAATATTTGCAGATCCATTATGTGCCCGGCACCGGAGAGCTGGCGGTGGTGTGCGGGGCCTTGCTTGGCGCGGGGCTGGGTTTCTTGTGGTTCAATGCGCCTCCGGCCATGATTTTCATGGGAGATACGGGGTCATTGGCGCTGGGCGGATTGCTTGGGTCGGTGGCGCTGGTCACCAAACATGAACTGGTGCTGGCCATTGTTGGCGGATTGTTTGTGCTGGAGGCGGTGTCGGTGATTGTCCAGGTTGCGTCTTATAAAATGACCGGCAAACGGGTGTTTCGCATGGCACCCCTGCATCATCATTTCGAGCAAAAGGGTTGGAAAGAGCCAACCATTGTTATCCGTTTTTGGATTATCTCCGTGATCCTGGCCCTGATTGGCCTTGCCACGCTGAAATTGCGGTAGGCGCTTCATGATACCGGTACCACACTATAATACGCGCGCGGTTGCCGTGCTCGGGTTGGGGCGCTCGGGGATGGCGACGGCGCGGGCGCTAAAGGCTGGTGGGGCGACACCCGTGTGTTGGGATGATAACGAAAATAGCCTGTCAGCGGCCGAGGAAGAAGGCTTTTTGATCGCCAATCTGCATAGTGAGCAGGTGTGGAGCGAGCACAGCTTTGCCGCCCTTATTCTCTCCCCGGGCATACCTCACCTGTATCCCGCCCCCAACCCGATTGTCAAACTGGCCTGGAAATACGCGGTGCCGGTCGACAATGATGTCGGGCTTTTTCTGACCGCCATTGGTGAGTTGCCAGAACAACAACTGGGAGACGAGCCCGAATTTGTTGATGTGCCGACCATTGTCTGCATCACCGGTTCCAATGGCAAAAGCACGGTCACGGCTCTGGTCCACCATATCTGCCAGCAGGCCGGACGCCATGTGCAGATGGGCGGTAATATTGGTCGCGGTGTGCTCGATCTCGCCCCTCCTGGGGAACAAGAAATCTATGTGCTGGAGCTGTCGTCCTATCAAACGGAACTGGCCAGTATGCTGACCTGTGATATTGGCGCGTTTCTCAATTTCTCCCCGGACCATTTTGACCGCCATGGAGGACAGGGGGGGTATTTTTCCGCCAAGCGCCGTTTGTTCGAATTTGCCGCAAGTGCCGTTATTGGAATTGATCAAGATGAGGGCTTTTTTCTGCATAGTGTTTTACTGGATCATGATGTGGAATATAGGGATGAGGACCGGGTGAGCGCCGTTACGGACAATCGCGACTATTGTGTTGGCAAAAGCCGCGTGGTGGTGGCACCAGATCATCTGGTGGTCGAGCTGCAAGCCGGGCGCCAGGAGAAGGTTGATCTAACGGGCCTTGCAAACCTGCGCGGCGCCCATAATCGTCAAAATTGCGCTATCGCTTTTGCCATCTGTCACAAGCTGGAGCTGCCCGCAAAAACTATTCTGGCCGGGATCAAAACCTTTCGCGGCCTGCCGCATCGCATGGAGCAGGTGGGACAGCTTGGCAAGGTGGTTTTTGTCAATGATTCAAAGGCCACCAATGTCGATGCCACCGCAAAATCTCTGGACGCGTTCAAAAATATTTACTGGATTGCTGGCGGACAGGCCAAAGAGGGCGGGCTGGACAAGTTGAAGGACTATATTCCCAACATTAAAAAGGCCTTTTTGATCGGCGAAGGAGCTGATGTGCTGGCGCGATTGCTGGGACAGGAATTGCCCTTTGAAAGGAGTGACACGCTGCAAAAAGCGCTTGAGCAGGCGGCTATTGAGGCGGCGGCGCTGGGCGAAGAGGCCGTGGTGCTGCTGGCCCCGGCCTGCGCCAGTTTTGATCAGTTTCCAAGTTTCGAGCACCGGGGGGATGCGTTTCGCGCCCAGGTGCTGGCTTTGATCAACAAGGATATATAATGAGGATCAGCCGGGCAGAGCGGTCTTTATTGGGAGACTGGTGGTACAGTCTGGACACCCGCTTGCTGCTTGCTCTTACCTTGTTGATGGCGGCTGGGCTATTGGCCTCTCTGGCGGCCAGCCCGCCAGTGGCTTTGCGCCTTGGCCTCGACCCATTCTTTTTTGTCAAACGCCATGCCATATTGCTGGTGCTGTCCTTTTTTGTGTTGATCGCCGCCTCAATGCTGTCTACGCGCACCATGTTGGGATTGGCCGTCTTGCTGTTTGTCGCGGCGTTTGTGCTGCTTGTACTGACACCTTTTATCGGCACAAATGCCAAGGGGGCCAGCCGCTGGATCGAGCTTGGCGGTTTTTCTGTACAACCTTCCGAATTCATCAAACCGGCTTTCGTGCTCGTCACGGCCTATTTATTTGCCATGGCCCAGCAAAGTGCGGATCGGCGCTGGTTGCTGATCTCTGTGGGTCTGTTGTTGCTGGTGCTGGCTACTCTTGTTGCCCAGCCCGACTATGGGCAAAGCATTTTACTGGCCTTGATCTGGGCGGGATTGTTTTTTTTGGCGGGCCTGTCGTGGCGATGGTTGGCCTTGTTTGCGGGGCTTGGTCTTGGCGGGCTTGGCGCTGCTTATTTTCTGGTGCCTCATGTGGGCAAGCGTATTGATCGTTTTCTGGATCCCGCGAGCGGCGATAATTATCAGGTCGGCCATGCCCTGCGCTCCTTCATTGAGGGGGGGTGGTTTGGGCGTGGACCAGGTGAAGGGGTGATCAAGCATGTCTTGCCGGACGCTCATTCTGACTATATTTTCGCGGTACTGGCCGAAGAGTTTGGCTTGCTTGCCTGCGCTGGACTGCTGGGTCTTTTCGCCTTTGTGGTGGTGCGGGGGTTGGTCCATGCCTATCAGGACAAAGATCCGTTTCGCAAGCTGGCGCTGTCCGGGCTGATGCTGGCATTTGGGTTACAAGCAGTGCTAAATCTTGGCATCAATATGGGATTGTTGCCGGCCAAAGGCATGACCTTGCCGTTTATTTCTTATGGTGGCTCTTCGCTTTTGGCGGTGGCGCTGGCAATGGGGCTTGCTCTGGGGCTGTCGCGGCGTCATCGTGGGGAAGCACGATTCGATCGTACTCTGGTAGGTATGCGCAATGAAGGAGGGGATGTGTGACAAAATCGATTATGGTCACGGCTGGGGGGACCGGTGGGCATTTGTTCCCGGCTTTTTCGCTGGCCCAGGAACTAACGAGGCGCGGTTATGAGATCGATCTCATTACGGATATGCGCGGTGACCGCTATGGATCTGATTTCCCGGCCCGCCAAACCTATCAGGTGCCAGCGGCAACCATCACCGCCAAAAACCCCTTATCGGTCGCCAAAACGATCATGAAGCTGGGCAAGGGCACGGCCATGGCGCGCTCCATCCTTAAAAAGGTCAAGCCTGCCTGTATTGTGGGGTTTGGCGGCTATCCCACGTTTCCGCCGATTTTTGCCGCCAAATCTCTTGGTATTCCAGCGATCCTGCATGAGCAAAATGCCGTCATGGGACGGGCCAATCGCATGTTGGCGGGCAAAAGTAATGCCATTGCCTTATCGTTTGAGAAAACCATTCATGTGGAGGGGGAGCTGGCCGCCAAGGCCCGCCATACCGGCAATCCGGTCCGCGACGTGGTGATCGAAAGCGCCAAAATTCCCTATCCACCTCTCAGTCAGGAAGGGCCGTTCAACCTGCTGGTATTTGGCGGCTCGCAAGGGGCGCGCTATTTTTCAGATCTCGTGCCGCCAGCCATTGTGATGCTGCCCGACGAAATCAAGGCGCGGTTGAATATTGTCCAGCAATGCCGCGAGGAAGATATTGTGCGGGTCAATGAGGCCTATCGGCAAGCTGGTATCCTTTTCGAGATAGCGACCTTTTTTGACAATCTTCCCGAAATCATCGCCCATTCTCATTTGGTGCTGGCGCGCGCGGGCGCCTCTAGTGTGACGGAGCTGGCGGTGATTGGTCGCCCCTCCATTCTGGTGCCACTGCCGCACGCACTTGATAATGACCAATTGCGCAATGCTGGCTTTTTACAAGATGCGGGGGGCGCTGTTTGTATTGAACAAAAAGACCTGGATGCGCAGCGTCTGGCATCGGATCTGGAGAAAATGGCGCAAGATCCCGAAATGTTGCAAAATGCGGCAATGGCAGCTAAGGGAGTTGGAAAGCTCGATGCCGTACAACGGCTTGGCGATCTGGTGGAAGAAGTAGCTGGTGGCGCTTAGCGAATTCTTGTTGGATAAATTGGATACGCCGCCCCCCCGCGCGCTCGACATTAAGGAATAAAAACAAATGAAAATGCCCAAAGAACTTGGCCCGTTTCATATTGTCGGCATTGGCGGCATTGGCATGAGCGCCATTGCCCATGTCATGCTGCAACTGGGCTATGAGGTTCAAGGATCGGACATGAGCGACAGTATGAATTTGAAGCGCCTTGGTGAGATGGGCGCCAAGACATTTGTCGGCCATGCGCCCGAAAATATCGACAATGCCGGTTGTGTGGTGATTTCGTCGGCAGTCAAACCCGGCAATCCCGAACGTGATGAGGCGCTAAAACGCGGTATTCCGGTTATTCGCCGCGTCGAAGTGCTCACCGAGCTGATGCGTCATTACGCAACCATCAGCGTCACGGGAACTCATGGCAAACCCACCATCACGTCGCTGACCGCTCATGTGCTGGTGGAAGGGGGGATTGACCCAACGGTGATCACTGGCGGGATTGTCAATGACTGGGCGTCCAATGCTCGCATTGGCAAGGGTGACTGGATGGTTGTGGAAGCTGACGAGTCGGATGGCACCTTTTTGAAACTGCCGTCTCAGGTGGGTATTATCAGCAATATAGACCCTGAACATCTCGATCACTATGGTGATTTTGATACGCTTAAAGAGGCCTTTGCGACCTTTGTTGGCAATATCCCGTTTTACGGGCTGGTGGTGGCTGGCATCGATAATGAACATGTCGACAAAATAGCCAAAAGCTATCGCGGTTCCATGAACCGGCGTCTTCTTTTGACCTATGGTGAACATGAGGATGCCGATTTGCGGTTGGAAAATCTGCATGGTGCAGATGGTTTTGCGGTTTTTGATGTGGTGCTTGGCAAGCGGATCAAGGGCGGCGCGCGGCGCATCGAGGGGCTGAAGCTGCCATTGCCTGGTGTGCACAATGCCAGCAACGCTCTGGCCAGCATGGCGGTGGCTCTTGAACTGGGCATGTCGGATGAAAAAATTGCCGCAGCATTTGAGAATTTTGGCGGTATTTATCGCCGGTTTACCCGCGCCGGGGTGTGGAACAAGGTTGCCATATATGATGATTATGCTCATCACCCCGTAGAAATCAGCAATGTGTTGCAGGCCGCCAGAAGCGTCACGACCGGGCGCGTTATTGCCATCAAGCAGCCTCATCGCTATAGCCGCGTGGCCGATCTGTTTGACGATTTTGCGGGCTGTTTCAAGGAGGCTGACGAGGTGATTGTTGCGCCGATTTATGAAGCGGGAGAGGCGCCGATTGCTGGCGTGACCCACCTCACCCTGGCGCAGGCCATTGTCAAAACCGGCCACCAGAATGTTCACACCATTGAGGGGCAGGAGGAATTGACCAAAAAGCTTGGGCAAATGGTCGAGCCTGGTGATCTGGTTATTTGCCTTGGTGCGGGCGACATCAGCCAATGGGCCCACGCGCTGCCTGCCAACCTGACCAGGCATTTTTCCGAGCAGGCTGATCCTTCAGCGGTGGAGCGGGCCTGATTATGAGTTTTGCCGATATTCTTGATGATATAGCCGCACTGGTTCCTGATTTACGAGGACGTTTGCGTGCCAACGAAAACCTTGCTGCCATCACCTGGTTCCGGGTCGGTGGCCCCGCGCAACTGTTCTTTAGTCCAAAGGACGAGGAGGATCTGGCCTATTTTTTGACCAATATTCCCAAAGATCTGCCGGTAACGGTGATTGGCCTTGGATCCAATCTGATCATCAGGGATGGCGGTATTGAGGGGGTGGTGATCCGTTTGGGGCGTGGTTTTGGCGATATGGAGGTGCCAGAGCCGCAGCATTTGCGGGTCGGCACCATTGTTCCTGATGTCCGCCTTGCCATGCGGGCCGCCGATGAGGGGATTGCCGGGCTGGAGTTTTATCGCGGCATCCCTGGCTGTGTTGGCGGGGCTTTGCGCATGAATGCCGGGGCGCATGGCGGCGAAACCAGGGATTTCTTGATTGAAGCACGCGCCGTTGACCGTAATGGCACGCTGCATATTCTCAAAAACAAAGATATGGGTTATAGCTATCGTCATTGCAGTGTGCCAGATGACTATATTTTTGTGAGCGCCCTTTATGCAGGGGAGCTAGGTGATCCAGACGAATTGCGCGCCTTGATGAAGGATGTGGTGGACTATCGGGAGCAAAAACAGCCCGTCAAAGCCCGCACGGGGGGCTCGACATTCAAGAACCCTGACGGCCATAGTGCCTGGAAACTTGTCGATGAGGCGGGGTGCCGCGGATTACGGGTCAACGGCGTGCATGTGTCGCAAAAGCATTGCAATTTCCTCATCAATGATGAGGGGGCAACGGCTGCCGATATAGAATTGCTTGGCGAAACCGTTCGTCAACGAGTATTTGAACATAGTGGCATAAAGCTGCATTGGGAAATCAGACGACTGGGTGTGCCGCTTCGCGGGGATGAGGCCAACCCAGTGTTGAGTTGAACAAGCCGGTGCCGAAGGAAACAAAAAGCGCCGCGCAACAAGGAACCAAAACCATGATGAATACCCTTTTTATCTTGCTTCCCGTTTTGATAGGCCTGGCGCTGATTGCCGCCGCCGCCTGGGAATTCATGACCTGGAGAACACGTTTTGCCAACTGGTCGAGCGGCATCGCAACCTCCCTTGGTGCGATGAAGGCGCGCGGTGAAGTGGGACCACATCTGGCCTATGAATATAATATTGATGGCACCACTTATGAAGGACGCTCCAGCTATATGAAGGATGGGGTTCCCGAAAAAGGCGAAAGCGTTCAGATCTATTATGATCCCGCCGATCCCAACAAGTCCGAATGGTATGATAGCGGCATGCATAATTTTTTCATGGTCGGGGCTGGCGTGATCGGTGTTTTGATCCTCTGGCTGGCTCTTGGCTAAAGCACCGAGTGGAACGCACAGTGCTTTAGGTCGTAAAATCGTCAAAACCTTGCGCAATTGAAATTGGTGGGACAATGCCTGATCAAACTGGGCCTGAACAAACCGGGCCAGAACAAACTAGGCCGGAACAAACCGGGCCGGAAAAATACAGCCATGTTGCCGTGCTGATGGGCGGGCTCTCCTCGGAGCGAGAGGTCTCACTATCATCGGGAAGAGCTGTTGCCACCGCGCTTGAGGGCGAGGGCTACAAGGTCACAAAGATTGATGTGGGGCCTGATCTGGCCGAGCAGTTGACGCACATTGCCCCTGATGTCTGTTTTAATGCGCTGCATGGAAAATGGGGAGAAGATGGCTGCGTGCAAGGGCTGCTGGAACTCCTGCAAATTCCCTATACCCATTCGGGCGTGATGGCCTCTTGTGTTGCTATGAACAAGGAATTGACCAAAATCATTCTGGCCAATGCCGGCATCCCGGTTGCGGCAAGTAAGGTCGTGCGCCGCAAGCAAGCCGCCCTTGGCCACGTAATGGACCCTCCCTATGTGCTCAAACCCGTTGCCGATGGCTCCTCGGTGGGCATCTTTATGGTGCTTGGTGATCAGGCTTATCCCGGCAAACGCATTCTTGAAACCGGCCACCCAGACGATCAGTTGATGGCCGAGCGTTATATTGACGGGCGCGAACTCACTTGCGCCGTGCGCGGTGATCAAGCCTTGTGCGTCACGGAAATCCTGCCCGCCGACGGCTTTGAGTTTTATGACTATGACAGCAAATATGTCGAGGGAGGCTCAAAACATGTGCTGCCTGCGCAAATTTCACCAGATATTAACTTGCTCATAGAATCATATGCAGTAATGGCTCACAAAGTGCTGGGCTGTCGCGGTATCAGTCGGACTGATTTTCTCTATGATGACAGCCTTGGCAAGGACAAGGGACTGTTTTGTCTGGAGATCAATACCCAGCCCGGCATGACCTCAACATCTTTGGCCCCTGAACAAGCGGTCTATAGCGGACAAACATTTGGAGAGCTGGTTCGCTGGCTCGTGGAGGATGCTTCTTGCAATCGTTGACGACTTTGTCTGGCATCTTGAACTCCCCAAAGGGGGAGGGTGATGAGACTTGTTCGCACGACACTGCAGGAGCCTGTGGTGACAATTCTGGCAATCGCCCGCAAGCCGGCAGATTTGGCGCACTTGTCGCTGGCATGCTGGCTTTGTTTCTGGTCGGTCTTTATTTTGGTGGCTATTTCGAACGCGTACGGGTGCTGGCATCTGATATGGTCGAGACCTATTTTCTGACGACGGGCATCGTCTTGCAGGAGATCCATATCAAAGGGCAGGTCAATTTGCGCGATGAGCAAATCATCGCGGCCCTTGGTATTCGCTCCGGCCAGTCCTTGTTTGGTTTTGATGCCACCAAGGCTCAAAAACAGCTATCTGCGCTGGGGCAGGTCAAGTCAGCGCGTATTATGCGCCTGCTACCCTCCAAACTGCTTGTAGAGATAGAAGAACGTGCCCCGTTTGCCAGGTGGATGCATGACGGACGCATTGATCTGATCGATAAAGAGGGGGTTGTGCTGCGCGCGCTATCGAGTGCCGGGCAATCAGACCATCCGCTGATTGCCGGAGTGGGAGCCAATGAAAAGGCGGCGGTGCTGCTGCGCATATTGTCATCCCATCCAAGCCTTGCCCAACATATGAAGCTGGCCGAGCGGGTCGGGCAATATCGTTGGAACCTGCATGCCAAAAGCGGTGCGCTCATCAAGCTGCCGCCTGCTGATCTGGCCCTTGGGGTCGCCAGATTTGTCTCTTTGCCAGATTGGCAGTCTTTGTTGACCCGCAAAAATCTGGTGGTCGACCTGCGGCAATCTTCACAAGCATTTATCAACGTGCATGCAGCCACCAATATGCCACGTCCATCCAGGTTTTGAGGGGGCGCCATTATGAACACTGTTTCCCGCCCCCTGCAAGCTGGAGCAATAATTGCGGCACTCGATGTTGGCAATAGCAAAATCGGGTGCCTGATCGTTGAGCTTGGCGCCTCGTCAAATTCTCCCTATTGTCTCGCCAATGCGCGTGTGCTGGGGGTTGGCTATCAACGTTCAATGGGGCTCAAGGGAGGTCTTGTGCTGGATCCAGCGGCAGTCGAGCATTCTGTTCGCGGTGCTGTAGACAAGGCGGAGCGGCAAGCTGGACGATCAATTGACGAGCTATATGTCTCCATCAATACTGGCCGTATCCGCTCGCAAGCATATGGTGTGAACCTGGAACTGGCTGGCGCGAAGGTCGGGCCGTCTCATATCACCAGCCTGTTGCGCATGGGATGGGATCATGTCGCCCATTCTCCGCAGGCTATTTTACATGCCAGAACCACCGGCTTTGCCATTGATGGCGATGGCGGCATCAAAAAACCCGAAGGGTTTTCGGGGCAGAACCTGTTTGCCGACTTTCATGTGGTGAGCGCCGATCTGCAACCGGTGCGTCAGCTCTTGTCTTGTATCGAAGACAGCTATCTGTCGCCGGTCTCGGTGGTCGCTGCGCCCTATGCCAGTGCTCTTGCCACCATGCGTGTCCGTGAGGCCAATGAGGGGGTTGCGGTCATTGATCTGGGGGGTGGCACCAGCTCGCTTGCCGTATTTGCCGGTGGTGAGTTTATTTTTGCCAATTCGATTGCCAAGGGCGGTATTGCCATTAGCGCCGCTCTGTCTCGTCGTTTTGATATGTCGTGGCGCGACGCCGAGCGGTTGAAGCTTCATATTGCCAAGAATAGTCGCGATTATCCCAAGGGAGCCGAGCTGATCAAGCAGCAGCTCGTTGGCATATTCCTGCATCAAAAGAAAAAAATGATGGAGGCTGGTCATGTCTTCGATGCGGCCAGAGTCATCGTGTTAACAGGTGGTGGGGCCTTGTTTTATGATGCGTCGCGCTTGGCTGCAGAAGTGTTTGGCAAGCCGGTCCGGGTTGGGGTGCCACAAGCGGTATCGGGCATGCCGCCCCAGCTTGTTAATCCGGCGTTTTCGGCCCTGTGGGGAATTATCGCGGCGCAAAATGTTGCTCATGAAGAGTTGGCTACCCGTTTTGCCGCTCCCTTTGCTCAGCGCTCTGCAGGCTCACTGGCGCGTTTTGGCAGCTGGTTGAGCCATCTGGCTGACTGACCTTTCAATGGTTGCAGCGCCTCTCCACCATGCTGATCTTGAAAAATATTGAAAAAATCGGTTTTTGTTCATCAGTCGGTAACCGTGATATGGGCATAGTGGGTGATATGTAGTTACTCTTTATCATTAATATATAAAGAGGTTTGTAAGCGTAACAGGAGTATGGACCGCTATGACGATCCATTTGAAAACCCCAGACCTTGAAGGTCTCAGCCCCAAAATCGCTGTTATAGGCGTCGGGGGAGCCGGTGGTAACGCGGTCAATAATATGATCGCCGCCAAATTGCAGGGCGTCAGCTTCATTGCTGCCAACACCGATGCCCAGGCCCTCGTGCATTCCAATGCCGATACCAAAATCCAGCTTGGTGCGACGATCACCGAGGGACTTGGTGCGGGATCCAAACCAGAAATTGGCGCCGCAGCCGCCGAAGAGAGCATCGAAGAAATCCGCTCTCATCTCAAGGGTCTGCATATGGTGTTTATCACTGCTGGTATGGGTGGTGGTACCGGTACTGGCGCCGCCCCTGTTATCGCGGCCGCCGCGCGTGCAGAAGGTGTTTTAGCCGTTGGTGTGGTGACCAAGCCTTTCCATTTCGAAGGCCAGAGACGAATGCGTTCTGCTGAATTTGGCGTCGAATTGCTGTCGGAACAGGTCGATACGCTGATCGTTATTCCCAATCAAAATCTGTTTCGGGTTGCTGTCATGAAGACCACCTTTTCCGAAGCGTTCGCCATGGCCGACCAGGTGCTACATGATGGTATTTCGTGCATCACTGATGTCATGGTCAAGGAGGGGATTATCAATCTTGACTTTGCGGATGTAAATCTGGTGATGCGCGCCAGTGGCAAAGCCATGATGGGCACCGGCGAGGCCAGCGGCGAAAACCGGGGGCGCGAAGCCGCCGATGCCGCCATTGGCAATCCTTTGCTGGATGATATTTCCCTGCTGGGAGCCTCGGGCCTATTGGTGTCGATCATTGGTGGCCGTGATGACCTCACTTTGTATGAGGTGGATGAAGCCGCCAACCGCGTACGCGAAGAAGTCGCCTCCAATGCCAATATCATTATCGGCACTGCCTTTGATGAAACCTGCAATGGCACTATCAAGGTTTCGGTCGTTGCAACGGGTCTGGATGATGCCGCGCAGCAGATGGCCTTGGCCAATGGAGAGCTCGAACCAGCAGAGCCAGTAGAACCAGCAAGGCAAGTTGGGCAAGTTGCAAATGAGACAAGTCTTCAGGATCGTCTTGGGTCCATAAATACAGTCCCGGTAGAAAATCTGCCCTCACCTGGCCCGTCAGAAACACTGGCATCGCCTCTGCTGGCGTCGAGGGGATATGCTGATCATGAGGTCCGTATGCCCACTATTGAGGATTTCCCGCCAGTCGGTCAGGCTTTGTTGCGCGAGCATCAAGAAAGTCAGACAGGCGATGGTTTGACCCTTGGTGTCCAGGCCCAAAATCATCGCGTCGGTTTCCTGGATCGGCTTGCCGGGATGCTTTCGGGGCGAGGGCCGCAAAACCACGCACGTCAAACTGTTGCAGAACAGTCACAAGTGAAAGTGCAATCTGCAAGAGGCCTGGCGCAGGGGGGATCCGCATTTATCGACCCTCATGCCAAGGGGGCAGCACTATCTCGACAAGCGACAAGTAAAAATGGATATTCCGAAGAAAACGAAGAAGTCACTGATTTACCGTCGTTTTTAAGGAGCTAAAACTGCTTTCTCGAGGGGGAAGTACGCCGTCTGAATTAAATTTTAAGAGTTTCTATGCCACTGTTTCCCTGTGCCAAGGGGGAGCAGTGGTTTTGTTTGTTACAGTTTGCGTAACACAGCGTAAGGAAGCGTGATTTGGCCAATATAGATGTCGTGCGTAATCTGCATATCAAGGTTTGAATCATAAAGTGATTCGCTGTTGGAATTTAGAAAGCCAAGCGTGGGATCTTTGCAAATTCTAGTCTGACATTCCAAAACACTGGAGACCTTTGCGCGGGGGCAGGTATGGATGACTATTCCTACCCAGGTTCAAAAAGGAAACGGCTAAAAATGACTCATAATATAATGAGCGTCCGGCAGACTACAATCAGACAGAATACTGTTTTGAATGGCATTGGTGTTCATAGCGGTTCACCTGTTACATTGCTGTTATCTCCGTCCGATCCAGATACTGGTATTCAATTCATCATTACGAAAAACGGTCAGACCATTGCCGAGATCAAGGCAATAAGCGATGCCGTCAAGAATGTCACTCTTTGCACAATCATTGGAGATGAATATGGCGCGATCGCCGCGACGGTTGAACATCTCGTATCAGCCATTCGTGGCTTGGGTATCGACAATATCATCATAGAAATGGAAAGCGGCGAAGTGCCGATCATGGATGGTAGTGCTGGTCCCTTTGTGGATGTGCTGCTGGAAAGCGGCATCAAGGAGCAATCGGCCCCGCGCCGTTATCTCAAGGTTTTGAAAACCATTCGGGTCGAGGAAGATGGGGCTTATGCCGAATTGTCTCCCCATGATGGTTTCCACATTGATGTCACCATTGATTTTGAATCCGATCTGATTGGCAAGCAGCAGATCGCTTTGGAAGTCACACCGCAATCCTATGGTGTCGATCTGGCACGGGCCAGAACATTTGGTTTTATGAAAGATGTTGAGCAGTTGTGGGCTGCGGGTCGGGCGCTTGGTGCTTCTCTTGAAAATACCATTGCTCTTGGTGATGATGAAATACTCAACCCTGAAGGGCTGCGTTATTCTGACGAGTTCGTCCGTCATAAAGCGATGGATGCCGTTGGTGATCTCGCATTGGCTGGTGCGCCTTTGCTGGCATCGTATAAATCAGTATGCGGCGGTCACAGCCTGAATTTCAAGGCTGTTGAAACGCTGCTGGCAGATAGCAGTGCCTGGACATATGTTGAGGCACCGCGTTCTCGGCAATATGCCCATGCCGAAATGGGGCAGGGACTTGCCGCTGCAAATTTTGCCGCCATAAAAAATTGATTGTCCCCAATCAAGCAACTAAAGACCCGTCTGTCATTTTGGCAGTCGGGTAATTTTTTTGCACCAGTTGAGAATTGAATTTGTGTCGAGCCGAAAACGGGCATAAAACCACCATATTCACTCGCACAATGATCACAACATGGTAATTCAGGCGGTTTCGCGCCTATTGCTGGCTCCATCTGCTGAATTTGCTTTTGGAGGATTGACTGGAAATTGTGGCTTTGGCTGGTTTACCTGTTTTCCATGAAAAAACCACAGGGACCAGAAAAGGACTTGAGGCGAAACAAAAATATGCTTAGCCTGCCAATTATGAAATCATTGAAGTTTAACATATCTCAGTTTCTGGTCTTGGTGATGCTCCTTGGGTTGAGCGTGACGCTGACGGGCTGTGGTGCCTCCATGCCGTCGCTGGGTGGCATCTTTGAAGATAAATCTGTGCCCAAGGAAGTTACCGGCACCCCTGAGGAGCTGTACAAGATTGGCGATGCGCGCCTGACATCGGGTAATTATCCCGTTGCCGTCAAATATTTCGAAGAAGTCGATCGCCAGCATCCCTATTCGCCGCTCGCCCGGCGGGCCATTGTCATGGCGTCTTTCGCCCATTATAAAGACGGAAAATATCCAGAAGCCATTGCTGGTGCCAAGCGTTATGTGACCTTGCATCCCGGCACCAAAGAAGCGGCGCTCGCTCAATATATCGTCTCCAGTTCCTATTTCGATCGCATGAAAAACCCCAGCAATGACCAAACGGCCACCAAAAAGGCGCTGCAGGAGCTAAATATCCTGGTGCGGCGCTATCCCAATAGCCGCTATGTGCCAAAAGTCCGAAACCGCATTAAAATTGCCACGGATGTATTGGCCGCCCAGGAAATGGAAGTCGGACGTTATTATCTCAAGAACAATAATTATCTGGCGGCAATCAATCGCTTCAAGACGGTCGTGCGGTCCTATCAGACCACCAAACATGTGGAAGAATCACTGGCTCGTTTGACAGAGGCTTATATGGCCATGGGGATCACCAATGAAGCCCAAAGCGCCGCGGCTATTCTTGGTCACAACTTTCCCAGCTCAAAATGGTATCATGACAGCTATGCATTGCTGAAAACAGGGGGCTTGGAGCCTCGTGAGTATCAAGGCTCCTGGGTTTCTCGCACCTGGAAAACGGTTACCAAGACGATCCTGCCGGGCTAGCTTTGCCCCTGACAAACTCGCGCATAGTACCTTCTTCCAGCAAGCAGATGTTTGAAAACGCTTGCGTCAGGTCCAGATTGCAGCCCATATGGTCAAGACGTTTTTAGCCAAGCGAGGGCGGGGATGCTGGCAGCTTTATCCATTCGAAATATCGTTCTGATCGAACATCTTGATCTTGATTTTACCGCAGGTCTGACGGCATTGACCGGCGAAACCGGGGCCGGAAAGTCGATCCTGCTGGATAGTTTTGGTCTGGCCCTTGGGGCGCGCGGTGATGCCAATCTTGTGCGCCCGGGAGCTGACAAGGGGCAGGTCAGCGCCTTGTTTGAACTGCCGCAACGGCACGGCGTCTTTACCCTGTTGGCGGAACACGAAATAGAGACAGATGGGCAGCTTGTTTTGCGCAGAGTGCAAAATAGCGATGGTCGCACACGCTCTTTCGTCAATGATGTCCCTGTCAGCCTGTCTTTATTGCGTGAATTGGGCAATCAGCTGGTGGAAATTCATGGTCAACATGATGACCGGGCGCTGCTCGAATTGTCGCCCCATCGCGCTTTGCTTGATGCCCATGGCGAGCATGGCTCCCAACTCAACGCCCTTGCGGGTTGTTTTGAGGCCATGAAGATAGCTCAAAGCGAGCTTGATGAGCACAGCAAGGGCATCGAGAAAATCCGCGAGCGAGCGGGCTATTTATCGCATGTGTTGGAAGAATTGCGGACCCTTGCTCCTCAACCCAATGAAGAGCAGGATCTGGCCATGCAGCGACAGGTCATGATGAGCGCCGAAAAAATTGCCAAGGATCTCAATTCGGCCGAAAAAGCTCTGTCCGAGCGCGGTGGCCTGAAGGGGCTGGCCAGTATTTTGCGTAAGTTGGAACGCCAGCCCCCCGGCACAAGGGATCTGCTCGATCCAGTAACCGACGGTCTTGAAAAAGTGCTGCTGGAAGTCAGCGAAACGCGCGCCTTGATATATAATGCGCTACAAAAATGCCGTTTTGCACCGCGCGATCTCGATCAGGCGGAAGAGCGCTTGTTTGCCTTGCGAGAAGCGGCGCGAAAATACAAAATCCCCGTGGTGACCTTGCCAGAACTGTTTGAAAAGGTAGAACGTGAATTGGCGGCGCTTGACGCCAATGAGGAGCAGTTGGCAGCGCTGCAAGAAGCTGTTGAGACCACCCGCAAGGATTATCGCAAGCGGGCCCGTGCTCTTAGCCGCAACCGGGTCAAGGCCGCTTTGGCGCTCGATAAAGCGGTGATGGCGGAGCTGGCTCCCTTGAAGCTTGAAAAAGCCAAATTTATCACCACCGTGACGAGCGACGAAGAAAAGGCCGGGGTGAGCGGCTATGATCAGGTGGTGTTTCACGTTAAAACCAATCCCGGCGCCAAACCTGGCCCCATGCTTCAGGTGGCATCTGGCGGCGAGCTGTCGCGGTTTATTCTGGCGCTGAAAGTTGTGCTGGCCGCCAAGGGGGCCGCGCCGGTGCTGATATTTGATGAAATTGACAAGGGTGTTGGCGGCGCAACCGCAACGGCCATCGGCGAGCGCCTGTCGCGACTTGCGCAAAATATGCAGGTCTTTACAGTCACCCACGCGCCGCAAATCGCCGCTCTGGCGGATGGCCATTTGCAGATTTCCAAGGAGTCCAGAAAGGTCAAAAGCGGCGGCAAGTCCGGGGCCAGCGAACAAACCATCACCATGGTGCGGCCCCTGGCTATCGAGGAGCGGCGCGAAGAAATCGCCCGCATGTTGGCAGGTAGCCGCATCACCAAGGAAGCGCGGGCCGCTGCTGATCGATTGATGGGGAATGAACCGTGAGCAGTCCAAATCAGCCAGATATACAGCCTGAAGCACTCGATGTTGGGCAGGCCGCTAGCGAAATGGCAGCGCTGAGCGCGCAAATCCGCGCCCATGATACCGCCTATTATCAAGAGGATGCCCCCAGCATTGACGATGCCGCCTATGACGGATTGCGCCAGCGCTTGCTGGCTCTGGAAGCGGCATTTCCTCAATTGCGGCGCGATGATAGCCCCAGCCTGTCTGTGGGTGCTGCGCCTTCTGGCCGCTTTGCAAAAATACGTCATAGCGTTGCCATGCTGTCGCTTGGCAATGCGTTCACGACGGCCGATGTTGAGGATTTTATCGATCGCATCAAGCGCTTTCTTGGGCTCGAAGAGCAAGATGAGCTGGCGATTGCCGCCGAACCAAAAATCGATGGTCTGTCTATCTCGCTTCGCTATGAAGGCGGCAAGCTGGTGCTGGGGGCTACCAGAGGAGATGGCACCACAGGCGAAAATGTCACCAATAATATCATGACCATGGAGGACATCCCCAAGCAGATCAGCGCCGATGATTTCCCGGACATATTTGAGGTGCGCGGCGAAATTTATATGAGCCACGAGGATTTTGCCGCTTTGAATGAGCGCCAGCAGCAAGCTGGTCAAAAACCGTTTGCCAATCCGCGCAATGCCGCCGCTGGCAGCCTTCGACAGCTGGATACGGCGATAACTGCCAGTCGTCCGTTGCGGGTATTTATCTATGCCTGGGGGCAAGCGGACCCACTGCCCGGGCAAACCCAGATGCAGGTGATCGAAAGCTTTGCGCGCTGGGGGTTTCCCATTAACCCCTTGATGCGGGTGTGCAAGGACGCCAAGCAGCTGATCGAGCTTTACAAGCAGATTGAAGGCCAGAGGGGCTCGCTGCCCTATGATATTGACGGGGTTGTCTACAAGGTAAACCGTCTTGACTATCAAGACCGTCTTGGCTTTGTGTCGCGCTCCCCGCGCTGGGCGATTGCTCATAAATTTCCGGCCGAAAAAGCCACCACGCGTTTGCTGGACATCGAAATTCAGGTGGGACGTACAGGGGCCTTGACGCCGGTTGCCAAACTGGCACCAGTGACGGTTGGCGGTGTGGTTGTCTCCAATGCCACCTTGCACAATGAAGATGAGATCGCCCGCAAGGATCTGCATATCGGCGATATGGTGGTGGTGCAGCGGGCGGGGGATGTGATCCCGCAGGTAGTTGAAGTGGTGATCGATAAACGGCCCGCAGATGCGCTCTCGTTTCAGTTTCCAAGGCTTTGCCCGGTTTGTGGATCTCATGCGGTGCGTGACATCAACCCAAAGACACAGGAAAAAGACAAGATCCGTCGTTGTACCGGTGGCCTGAGCTGCG
>JAJRRW010000008.1 GCA_024279115.1 Alphaproteobacteria bacterium | reverse complement strand
CAAAGCCCCAAAGCCCCAAAGCCTAGAAACATCATCGCCGAGAACCTTAATCACAGCGATAACACAGGGAATCGCATCAAGACCAATTGCGACCTGCTCCTGTCCAGAATCGCTTAAACCAGGAAAATCAGCGTATAATGTGAGCGCTGTTCATCCTTTTTATACACAGTTAGCCTATTTTGGGTTTCAAACATGTACTGCGTATACAGGAACTGTTTGGAAGAAAAGCCTATGTTTAGGGTGCTATGAGGGTGGATGTTGCGTTTTTACAACGCAAATGCCGTGAATCAGGCAAAATCGTGTCACGGCGGTTGCGTCCCCCCCCAAGCTTCACTAACAATGGGCCTCAACAACAACGAGTCGGTGATGCACTCAAGATCACTTATCTCAAATGTTGCTTCTCTAGAGACCAGCTCGGTCTTATGTACAGACCAAGTATGGTCGTTCAGTTAGGATCATTCGATCCTCAAGTATCCAGTACAGTTCTTGTAAATTGTATCCCCTAGTAGTTGGTAGCATCGCTTTACGCACCAGATGTTATCTCTTGGGGATTTGTTGTTGCCCTGGTTTCGCAAGTTTGCGGCAAGGGTTTTAGACGACCCTTGTATAGCCCGGTGGCAATTCAGGGTTTTACAATAAACGAGCAGATCACTTGTACCGCATACTGCTCCCTCGGAATCACAACTCGATTGATTAGAGTGGAGAAAAAATTATGACTATTGGGGGACTCAAGAAGACATCCAGCCCGTTGGCTCTCGTAGCTGCAGCTGGTTCTCTGATGGGCGGAATGGCTCTGACACCAGCAAACGCGGCCGATCTTGGCGGTGACTGTTGTGCAGACCTCGAAGAGCGCGTTGCTGAACTTGAAGCAACAACTGCTCGCAAAGGAAATCGTAAGGTTTCACTGAAAATCTCAGGCTGGGTCGCTCGCGACTTTGGTTATATTGATGACCATAACGGCTATGATGAATTTTATTCCAGTGGCCACGGAGTTTCCGGATCACGCGTCCAGTTCGCTGGTAGCGCTGCTCTGACAAATTCCTGGACAGTTGGATATGTCCTGCGCATGCGCATTACAGAAGACCGTAATAGTGCTACACTCACTGCCGCTGGCGCCAGTCATGGTGGTGGTTTTATCAGTCCAACTAAGGTTGATAAGAACTTCATCTACTTCAAAAATGCCAGACTTGGTACTTTTGTTCTGGGTCATGCTTATGTGCCAACCGATGGCGTTGCAGAGATCTCACTTGGTGGACGCGGTGTTACCGGTACCTCTGAAGCAAACCTTTGGAATGCAACAGGAGTTGACGGTTTCAACCTCGAGCAAGGTGCTCATGAAGTTCTTGCTTGGGTATCCCCAACGCTTCGTGGCTTTACCTTCTCAATCGGCTGGGCCGATTTGAATGATCCAGTTACCGCAGCCGGTGGCGGCGTAGATGCCTGGGACATGGCTCTTCGTTATGCAGCTGAATATGGTCCTATCCGTATCGCAGCTGGTATCGGTTATACCGTCAATGACAATAGTACCAATACTACTGGTGCTAACATCGATGGTTCGAACCTCATGGGTTCTGTTGCTCTGATGCATACGCCAACTGGCCTGAATATCGCCTTTGCCGCTGGCACAGAAATTGACGGTGGCTTTAACTCAGCCGCTGCTGATACCTGGGAGCGTCAATATTGGCATCTCCAGGGTGGTGTTAATCGCGATTTCACCGGTTTGGGTAACACCAGCATCTATGGTGAATATGGCGAATATGACTATGATGGCCAGAACGCTGTTGTCGGTACATCGCAGATGTATGATACCACAATGTGGGGTATCGGTGTAGTTCAGCACTTCGATAGTGCCGCTACCGAGCTTTATATCGCCTATCGTAACTGGGATACTGATAATGCTGCAATCAGCGATGTCAGCCAGGTTATGGCCGGTGCTCGCATCAAGTTCTAGTTGAACCTGATCGACCAAGAAAATCAAAGACCGCCTCTCTTGCAAAAGAGGGGCGGTTTTTCTTTGTTGGTGATTGCTTTACGCAAATAGCATAAAATTTGATTGCGACATTACTGGATCCCCAAACCAATATGAGCATTTATTGCTAAATTTCAACGTCATCCCAGCGAAGGCTGGGAGCCATACTCTTTGTCGTCGCAATTTGTCCCGAATAAATTAGTTAGATAGAGCGCAAAATTGTTGGATCCGGGGTTATAGATCCCAGCCTTCGCTGGGATGACACTTATTCAACGCGAAAGAACAATTGCTACTTGTTCTCTCGCCGATTATTTGGATTAAGCGTTCGGCCCATTCACTGGTTGCAATTGTGCAAGCATGATTT
The DNA here is from genome assembly GCA_024279115.1 of Alphaproteobacteria bacterium. GTDB lineage: Bacteria > Pseudomonadota > Alphaproteobacteria > Rhizobiales > JAKIUO01 > JAKIUO01. Next base: position 71,873 of record JAJRRW010000008.1, on the reverse strand, counting down.
ACAAACGGATGGGGGGATAGAGCGATTGGCGCGAGGCAAATATGTCTGAACTGACATCGGAATCAAACATACGCGATGAAGAGGGAGCCTTATTGGCATCTTTCGTCAAGGCCGTACGCCTGGCCATCGATCGAGATGATTTTGACACGGTGCGGGCGCTGTCTGCCGGTTTGCATGAAAGCGATCTCGCCGATCTTCTTGAAACTTTGGCAAGCAATGAGCGCTTTGCTGTCGTGGAGGTCATCGGTTCACAACTCACCCCGGCCACGCTTGTCGAAGTTGAAGAAGCGGTCCGCGACGAACTGGTCGAGCAATTGCCCAATCAGCAGCTTGCCGAAGCGGTTGAAGAGCTTGATACGGATGATGCCGTCTATTTGTTGGAAGATCTGGAGGCCTGCGAGCGCCAGAAAATCCTCGACCAGGTTCCCCATGACGTGCGCACCGCCATTGTTCGCGGATTGCAATATCCAGACGACTCTGCTGGTCGTCTCATGCGTCAGAATTTCGTTCATGTGCCGACCTTTTGGACGGTCGCCCAAACCATTGAACATTTACGAACGGATGCGAACCTTCCCGAACAGTTTTCCGAAATATTTGTCACCACGCCCTCCTTGCATCTGAAGGGCACAGTATCTCTCGATGATCTCCTGCGCTCGGCGCTTGAAATGCCGATCGAGGATTTGATGAATGACGAGCGACACTTGATTAATGTCGAGATGGACCAAGAGGAACTGGCCCGCAAGTTCGAGCGCTATAATCTGATTTCAGCGCCGGTGGTGGATGATGACAACCGGCTGGTCGGGGTGGTGACGGTCGATGACATTGTTGAGGTGATAGCGGAAGAAGCGCAAGAAGATATTTTCCTGCTGGCGGGGGTTGGGGACGAGTCCCTTGCTGACACTGTGATGCGCACCGCATTGAGGCGCTTTTCGTGGCTGTTTATCAATCTGATCACGGCGCTCATTGCCTCTTATGTCATCAGCCTGTTTGATGCCACCATCGAGCAGATGGTAGCTCTGGCCGTGTTGATGCCGATTGTTGCATCTATGGGCGGGAACGCTGGAACGCAGACCATGACCGTCACGGTGCGGGCTCTTGCGACGCGCGACCTTGGGGCTGCAAACGCCGGGCGGGTGATCACCCGCGAAACGCTTGTTGGTCTGCTGAACGGGCTGATATTTGCGCTTTTGATGGCAGTGGTGGCCTATTTCTGGTTCGGAAGCGGCCGATTGTCCGGCGTTCTGGCCGCCGCGATGATCGTCAATATGTTTGTAGCTGGCATATCGGGCATCTTGATCCCGTTGTTCCTCGAATATCGTAAAATCGACCCGGCTCTTGCCTCTAGCGTCTTCGTGACGACTGTCACGGATATCGTTGGATTCTTCGCTTTTCTGGGCCTCGCGGCGCTCTATCTGGTATAAGGCGACTGTCCGCGCGCTCGCTGCTTTTGAGGGTTGCGTATCCGTTGCTCTGGATCCCGGGTCAGGCCCGGGAAGCGGAAATTGAGCCAAGAATACGAGCCAGCCCCGACCATAGAAAATACTCCCACACCCCTTTTTAACGGAAAAATGGGTTTGCAAAGGGCTAGCCCTTTGCCGGGTTCGCAAGGGCAGCGCCCTTCATTACCTCACGATGTCGGCGTAAGCTTGGAGGTGAGGTTTTCAAATTCACGTTTCAGGTCTTTGTTACGAAAGACATTATCAAAGCCGGGGGCTTCGAGTTTACGGATCGCCTCAAAGCTGGTGCTGGCATCCTTGATCAAGGAGCGTAGTTGAAAGCTTGCCTCGACTGTCAGGTAGGTATTATCGGCGATGCGAAGGTCTTTAAGAGTATGCTGACGCGCTTTGGACATTTGATCGCGCTGCGTTAACAGGTAGTTGCGATAGGTCTTGGCGACTTGTTCTGAAAAAGTCTGCGATTTGAGATTTGCCAGCAGGGTCTTGCGCTGATCGGTTCGATTGCGGGCGCGCAACAGTTCATAGGTTTCGCGGCGGGCTTGTCTGATGTCTTTTATGATGGCACCAAGTCGGGGCAGATAAATCGTATCAATCTTGTCGAGTACCAGTTCCTGAGCATGGACCAGCAGCGCAAACAAGGAGGCGTGCATGGCGAAATAGCGTCTGGCGGCGGTCAGGTTTTCGCCATTCTGGTCCATCAAAAAGCTCAGCCGTTCGTCAATAGCGCGGGCTGCTTCAAAGGCGGCAACGAGCTTCACAAGATCGCCGCCAATCACGCTGCCCAGCAGAATGTCGAGTTGCGCTTCCTTGATTTCGACGCCGCTGTTCTTTAATCCGTCCGAGATTTGTTTTTTGATGTTGATGATCTGCGTTTTATTGCCGGCAATGCGGGCATTGATATCGAGGATTTTTTCATCAATGGAGGCAACGGTATCAGTGACATAACCCGGAAGAAAACCATCAGCTGGCGCGTCTAGCTGCTTCTCGCGTAACACGGCGATCTGGTCTTGCATCTTCTTGATTTTGGAGCGATTGGCGCGCAGTTTTTTTTGCAGATCAACAATGGGCACCTCGGTGACAATTTCGAGCGCTGAATCCAGGAGCTTGTTGACCTTTAACTGGCGATCTTCCTTGGTCTCTATCCAGGGAGGAGCAATGAGCGAAAATTCGTGCTTGCTGGGAAGCTTGCGGACATCCTGGCGGATGCGGGCGGTATCTTTTAAAATCTCGTCAATGGCTGAGAGCAGGCGTTTTGAGCGTTCATATTCAACGTCGCCCTGTCGCGGGTCGATTTGTTCGGTCCCTGTTTTGGGAGCGCCAGACTGCGGGGCGGCGATGATCTGGCCGGGCGCCCACAAAAGCAAGAGTGCCGCGATTGCGGTCCGGGCGAGGGCGTTGAGAAATAACGGCATTGCGGGCAGGTCTCCGGTTGCAAGAGGCTATTTGTACATTTTTTGCGTTATTCTTGTTTCTAATATGACGAAATGAGACATGCCCACTAATAGAGGACAATATAACCTATTTGTAATGTATTTCCCGACGGAATACTTCGGAATTGATGGTCGGAAGTCCGTGAAATGCGCAAAAGGTCACATCTAAATATTAGACATTGCGAATATTGCAATCTATTGATATAAGTCATTCCGGATCAAATGATCTTCTGATTATATTGGTTCTGGTAGCTGGTTTCCCAATGGATACTGCCTAAATCATGATCTGCCTTGTCTGGTTGATGTGACGTTACTGGCTGACTATCCTGCAGAATTTCTGCTTGACTAGCTTCCTCTCGCAAGCCGGTGCATGCATGTGCACCACAACTTCAAACCCCGCCTTCATTGGCGGGGTTTTTTTTGATCTGATACAAGATCTTGGAGCTGGGTCTTAAAGCTGGAAAACTAAAAAAGGACAGGGATTGCGGTCCCTGTCCTTTTTATTAGATATCATGCGAGGGTGGGTAATCAAATACAAAAGCCACTACATGAACAAAACATACTCAATAATAATGTCAGATACGACATCATCAAATACACTACTCAAATTTACACGAACGCTATATGCACAATAGTCAACAATACCAACTGATTTACACATACACCATACAAAGACGGACTATTCAGATACATATTATCCGTCTGTACACTCACTCATACTACAAAACTTATACGCTACATTTTACTCTACAATGGATACTGATACGCGGTACTGGGTATTTCACGGACGTGCACTTCCCTGAAAATATTCGGCGACTAAAGTGAAAATGCGGATATCACTCTCATGCCAAACAATTGCTAAGTTTTTGTAATCGCTTACGATTAACTAACAGGCGACGCGTTACACTCTGAATACAAAAACCTCCAACAATTAATACATTAACCGAAATTAACGTTTTTACCAGCAGGAATGGTAAAAAACCGGGATTATGTGCGCCTATCGCTGTTTTCAACAGGTTCCTGGGGATAACTTTCATTATTGTCTGGCGGTTTTGAGCTGGAATTGGGGTTGAGTTCTTCATCATCGTCCATAATGGCCCGCCAGGCGGCCCCATCCAGATCGTCATATTGTCCCGACTTCAAGGTCCACATAAAAGCCATGAGACCAATAAACCCCAGGAGCAGGGCCAGCGGTAACAGCATAAATATGAAATCCATTATAGCTCCTTTCGGATCAATTGAGCGCGAAGCGCATTGAGCGTGACGACAACAGATGACCCGGACATGAACAAGGCGGCAAGCAACGGTGTGACAAATCCGAGCACCGCCAACGGTATGGCCACTATATTGTAGAGCGTCGCGAAATAGAAATTCTGGACGATCAGCTTTCTGGCCTTGCGGGCAATCGTAATAAGTTCGAGCAATGGCCGGAGACGATTGCCGACAATGACAATATCAGCCGCCCCTTGGGTAATATCAAGAGCGCTGGCAGGGGCGATTGAGACATTGGCGGCCTGAAGTGCGGCTGCATCGTTCAGCCCGTCGCCGATCATCATGACATGGGCACCAGCAGCGCGCAGGTTTTCAATATGGGTGATCTTGTCCTTTGGCTTGACCTGCGCCCTGAACGTATCGATGCCCAAAGCATCAGCAGCCTTGGCAACGGCGCCCGTCTGGTCTCCAGAAAGAATTTCGAGCTTGAAACCAAGGGCCCGTAACGCGTTGGCAACATCAATCGCATCTTCTTTGAGATCTTGATGGAAATGAAAGCACACGGGGTGCTCGCCCTCCCGGCGAAACCATAATTCGGAGCGGTTCTCATTGGTTGGAGAGGTGGGGGTTTGTGGCCCGGTTTCCCCCAGACAAAATTGACGCGAGCCAAGTTTTATTTTTTGACCATCCAGGCACCCCATGACGCCGCTACCGGCTATTTCACGAGTATTTTCAATGAGCGCCGCGTTTTTGGCATGGTGCGCGATGGTGCGGGCCAGAATGTGGTGGCTTGACCGGGCCAGCCTTGCGGCATCGCGCAAATCGGCCGGGGCGATGTCTTGCAGATTGAGGATTGCCGGATCGGGTTCGGTTAAGGTGCCGGTTTTATCAAACACGATAGTGTCGACCAGTGCGATGCGCTCTAGAGCGTCGCCGGCATTGACCAATATTCCGCGCCGAAACAAGGCCCCGGTCGCCACGACCTGGACCACAGGCACAGCCAAGCCGAGCGCGCACGGACAGGTGATGATCAAAACGGCAATGGCAATCAGCAAAGAGGGTTGCCAGCCAAGGCCCAATAACAGCCAGCCGACCAGCGCAACAAGCGCCACGATATGCACGACGGGGGCATAGAGGGAGGCGGCCTTGTCGGCAAGTCGCACATATTTGCCGCGTTTTTGCATGGCCTTGTCCATGAGAGCGCTTATTTCAGCCAACAGGGTATTATTTCCCGCCGCATCAGCCCTGATCTGCAATGGGGCTCCCAGATTGAGGGTGCCTGCGTAAACTTTATCGCCAATCGTTTTGGCGCTAGGGGCGCTTTCTCCCGTGATCAAGCTGGTGTCCAGCTCACTCGTGCCTTGTGTAATAATTCCATCGACGCCAATGCGTACCCCCATCGGGACAAGGATGGTATCGCCAGGTTCGATGAGAGAAACGGGACATTCCTGGGTGCTGTGATCATCGCCAATGCGTGTGACAGTAGGCTTTTGCAACGCCATCAGATTCTGGCCCAGATCTCTTGTTTTGTTGCGAGCCCGCAGATCGAGATAGCGCCCGATCAGCAAAAAGAACAACAGCATGACGGCGGAATCGAAATAGGTGTCGCGCTGGTGGGAAAGGGTTTGCACCAGGGACATGATGACCGCCAGAATGACGGCAAGCGAGATGGGCACATCCATATTGAGATGGCGTCCTTTGAGGGCGGCGTAGGCACTCAGGAAAAACGGCTGTCCGGCATAGGCGACGGCTGGTAGCGCAATCATTGCAGATACCCAGTGGAACAGATCACGTGTGGTAATTTCCATGCCAGAGCTGTTGCCAGACCAAACGGCAACGGACATCATCATGATATTGGCAGATGCAAAACCAGCAACCGCCATGGCCCGCAAAAGATGTTTTTCGGCGCGCGCCTGCGCCAGCCCAGCTGTGCTTAGTTCGTAAGGGCGGCCCTTATAGCCCAGATGGTCAAGTTTGCCAATTACGGCTTCAAGATTTGGGACAGCTCCCCGCCCTTCGATGATCAGCCGATGCGTCGTGTAATTGAGGGTCACTTCGGCAATGCCGGGCATGTTGCCGATGCCATGTTCAATCGTCGTCATGCAGGCGGGGCAGGTGATACCATCCACGGCAAGGTCAAGGCGATAATTGTCGCCTGTTTGTTTGCCAGAGGGGGGCAGCGTCTCGGCAATCTGTATCTTTTGCGTTGAGGCGGTCATCTCAAATAGAGTTCATTTTTTGATCGGTAGAGAACCCGCTTGTCGCGGATAGCTGTGACAAACAGATACCATTTGCCAAGCGGTACGTTTTCAGTCTGCCCGGAGTAAACGCCAGGCTTGGTCTCCTTGAGGGGGAATATCTTGTCCATGCCTTCATGGGTCGGGCGCTTTAGTTTGGCCGACAGGGTTAAACCACTTAGCTGTGCTCCGGTTTTGTCTTTGGGAGTTGCGGTGAGGATCATTTGGCCATTCGGGCCTTTTGTCTGATCCAGCACCATCGTCCAGCCGCGAGTATTCTGGGCGTCTGAACTGGATAATTGCTGATTATATTTCAGCCCCTTGCGATAAGCATCATAGGTTTCCAAGCCGGTCCAGCTCGATTGCGAGAGATAGATCAAACGGGCATTTACAGTGAATATAATGCCGAAAAATACGATCAGCATGAAGAGGACATGCTTGCCGGTGAGTTCTTTAATCATTGTTGGCTCCTACTCATTCATATGGAACATTGCTGAAGGGGATATGATCCTTGTCTGTGATCAGGGGGAGAAAAAGACGCCCCCCCCCTGTCAGATCTGAAAGTTCATTTGTTCGCGCAATGTTTGCCTAGTTACCTGGTCCTTTGAAGAAGTCACTTCTCGAAAGCTTTTCGCCCGTTTCAAGGTCTTGTGCTGTAAATAATATAGGTTGCGACTTTGAAATGGTGCGACCGGCCGGCAGTACGACGAGCACCCGGAGTTCGCGGGTGGTATCGGGACCGATTTCGACAATAAAGGACCCTTTATCAGATTTTTCGAAAACAAACACCCCTTCGGAAACCTTGGATATGACAGCGCCTTGCAGGCCAGAGACATCAAGTGTGAAACTGCGGGTTTTACGTTCCATATTGAGCATGCGGATTGTGTAGCCGTTGCGGACCGAGCCATCTCCCTCTTCGACATATAGGGGATTGCGATCATGCAGAACATTGATGCCGGTTATGGCGCGGGTGGCCAGCGACCAGCCAATCAGGCCAATCGAGAGGAACATGGCGAACAGATAAGTCAATGTACGCGGGCGCACTGGTCGAAAGCTGTTTTTCTCGCCCTTCAGGCGCCGTTCGATATTAAGATCAGTGTCAAAGGCAATCAGCCCTTTGGGGCGCCCGACCTTGCTCATAATATTGTCACAAGCATCAATGCAAAGCCCGCAATCGATACATGATAATTGCATGCCCAGACGAATATCTGTGCCGGTTGGGCAGACCCAGACACACTGGTTGCAATCGATACAATCACCGGCGGCTTGCCCGGCCGCAGCAAGTTTCACAGATTTTTTGACCGAATTGCGTGGTTCGCCGCGGTCATAGCGGTAGGTGACATTGAGAGCTTCCGTATCAGTCAATGCGGCCTGAATACGCGGCCAGGGGCACATATAAATGCAGACCTGTTCCCGGGCGATGCCGGCCATAAGATAGGTGACGCCCGCAAAGATACTGATCCAGATCCAGGCTCCCAAATGTATCGGCGCGCTCGGCAGTTGCAATGTGAGAATTTGCGTGAAGAAGATGGCCACATCATTGGTCAATCCGCGAACAAGCTCAAACGCATCCGCGAAATACAGGACAAGCGCTCCCCCCGTCCACCACGCGATGACCATCCATGCGGAATGTTTGATGAACCGTTTGGTGAATTTGCCAAGCGACATGGGGGCTTTGTCAAGGGCGATACGCTTGCGGCGATCTCCCTCGATCCAGCGTTCAACGGTGACAAACATATCTGTCCAGATGGTTTGAGGGCACCACCAGCCACACCAAACCCGACCGGCAACGGCGGTTGTCAAAAACAAAAGCAGGGAAGCGACCATCAATATGCCAGTAAAGTAATAGACTTCCTGGGGCCAGATTTCGATCGGACCAAAGTAAAAGCGCCGATGAGGAATATCAAACAGGATCATCTGGCCAGGCGCGTCTGGGCCACGGTCCCAGCGAAGGAAGGGAGCGATATAATATGCCGCCAGCATATTGATCAAAAAGAACCACTTGATTTTTCGGTACAGACCCGAAACCTTCAGCGGGTGTATTTTTTCGTGTTCAGCAAACAGGCTTTTAGATTCTGCTTGCTGAGCAGTAGTATCGCTCATACTGTGACCCTTCCCTAAAAAGTTCCATACGCGACATAACATTTAATATATCGCGTATGGAAGGGGTCTTGCAAACGAGAAATCTGCGTCTTATTGACCACCACCGCGACTATGTACATAGACAGCAACCGCCTTGATCTGGGCGGGGGTCAAACGAGCGTCCCATGCCGGCATCTCCCCCTTGCGACCATGTGTGATACTGTAAACGATCTTTTCCGCACTCCCACCAAACAGCCAGATTTTATCAGCCAGATTTGGGGCTCCAGGGATTTCAGTGACGCCTTTGCCATCATCGCCATGACAGGCGTTGCAGGCGGCTTCTTCCAGATAGATTTGCTTGCCCTTAACCAGGTCTGCTCCTTTGAGGGAGCCGCCAGACAAGGAGAGCACATAGCCAGAAACATTTTTGATCTGTTCGGCATTCAGCGTTTCATCATCTCCATAGGCAGCCATGGTATTGGTACGTTCCTCATCATGACCAGAGCGGATGCCGACGCGAACCGTTTCGACAATATCTTCCAGCTTGCCGCCATAGAGCCAGTCCTGGTCGGTAAGATTGGGATAGCCCGAGCCTGGAAACACGCCGTTTGCGCCCGTGCCGTGACAAGCGACACAATTGTCTCCATAGACGGCTTTTCCAGCTTTCACAGCAAATTTGGAAAGAGCCGCATCGCTGCGCAGGTCATCAAGTGAGGCTTTTTCCAGTTTGGCAAATTGTGGAGCCATAGCTGCTTTGGCGGCATCCAGGGCATTGTGCACATCACCACGACTGGTCCACTCGGACATGGTCGGGAGCACCTTGTTACCAATAAACCAGTGTTGATAAACAACGGAATATCCAATGGCCCAGACAATCGTAATCCACAGCACCCAAAGCCACCAGATAGGCAAGGGAGTATTGAGTTCTTTGAGATCTCCATCCCAGGCATGACCCGTGGTCTCGGTGCCGGTGATATGATCTATTTCCTTATGTTCCATTTTCTATTCCTCATCAAGCGGCGCGCGGGCAGCCTTGTCAAACTTGGCTTTGTTGCGGGGCCATAAGGCATATGCCAACACCACAAAAAACATCGACATGAACATTATAAGACCAATGGTTCCGCTAATACTCGCAACTTCTTCGTAGTTCATGATCAATCACCTGCTAACGTAAGTTGGCTTTGGCATTGTAGGTTTTGAAATCTACAAGTGTACCAAGCATTTGCATATATGCGATCAGAGCATCGAGCTCCGTTATCCTGTTGGGGTCACCATCAAAATCACGCACATTGATTTTGCCGCCATAGCGTTTTTGCAATCCTTCCGAATCATCACTATCGGGGTCGCCAGCCTGAGCTGCCAAATCGGCGGCGGCATTGTCAATCATGGCCTGCGTATACATGGCTCCCGTATCGTTCTCACTGACCCCGCTTGGTTGCGCGGTCCAGTTAAGAGCTTTGAGGTGAGCCTTGTATCGTTTCGGGTCTATGTCGGTTTTGCCAAGGAATGAATAGCCTGGCATGACGGATGCGGGAACAATAGATCGTGGATCATTCATATGGTCGCGATGCCATTTGTCCGAATATTTATTACCAACGCGGGCCAGGTCTGGACCTGTACGCTTTGATCCCCATTGGAACGGATGGTCATACATGCTCTCTGCGGCCAGAGAATAGTGACCATAACGCTCGACTTCATCGCGGAACGGGCGGATCATCTGTGAATGGCAAAGGTAGCAACCTTCACGGACATAGACATCCCGCCCTGCCAGCTCGAGGGGGGTATAAGGACGCATCCCGTCAACCTTTTCGATTGTGCTCTTGATAAAATAGAGAGGAATAATCTCTACCAGCCCCGCAATTGACACAACAAGTACAATTGCGATGGCGAGGACAATCGAGTTCTTTTCAAATATTTCATGGCTAGGCATAGTAATGTTTTCCTTTACTCAGCTGGTGCCAGAACGGCGCTGGAATGTGTCTCTTCGCGAGGCGCAACCCGAATCGTCATTACCACATTATACACCATAATCAGAGAGCCAAGGACGAAGAACAGCCCCCCCATAGCACGGATCACATAGAACGGATGCATGGCCTCGACTGTTTCAACAAAACTATATTCGAGGAAACCAAGATTGTCGTAAGCACGCCACATCAGGCCCTGCAGAATTCCTGACACCCACATCGATGTGATGTAGAGCAAGATACCAACGGTTGAGAGCCAGAAATGCCAGCTGACCAGCGCCATGGAATACAAGCGCTCCTTGCCCCATAACCAGGGCACGAGACAATAGATGACACCAAAGCTCACCATGCCAACCCAGCCCATGGCTCCCGAATGTACATGGCCAACCGTCCAGTCCGTATAATGAGACAGGGCGTTGACAGCCTTGATGGCCATCATGGGACCTTCAAAGGTACTCATGCCGTAAAAGGCAATGGAGACAACCAGCATGCGCAGAACCGGGTCCGTGCGCAGCTTGTCCCAGGCACCAGACAAGGTCATCAAGCCATTGATCATGCCGCCCCAGGAAGGCATCCAGAGAATGATCGAGAACGTCATGCCCAAGGACTGTGTCCAGTCAGGCAGAGCCGTATAGTGCAGATGGTGAGGCCCGGCCCACATGTACAAGAAGATCAGTGACCAGAAATGGATGATCGACAAACGATAGGAATAGACCGGACGTTCGGCGCGCTTGGGGACGAAGTAGTACATCATCGCCAGGAACGCAGCCGTCAAGAAGAAGCCAACCGCATTATGTCCATACCACCACTGGGTCATGGCATCTTGAACCCCGGCCTGGAAGGAATAGGATTTCGAGCCCAGGAACGAAACGGGGATCGCCAGATTATGGATCAGATGCAAAACGGCAATGGTGATGATAAAGGCCAGATAAAACCAGTTTGCCACGTAAATATGCGACACCCGGCGCTTCATCAAAGTGCCCATAAAGATCAGCAGATAAACCACCCAGACAATGGTCAGCCAGATATCCACATACCATTCTGGTTCGGCATATTCGTGACTTTGTGTGACGCCGAGCAGATAGCCGGTGCCGGCCAGAACGATGAACAGGTTATATCCCCAGAAAACAAACCATGGCGCCACGTTGCCGACAAGGCGAATGTGACAGGTTCGTTGGACAACATAGAAGGAAGAACCAAGAAGGATATTGCCACCGAAGGCAAAAATCACTGCGGAGGTATGCAGGGGACGAAGGCGTCCAACATTGGTCCAGGGCAAGTCCCAGTTCAAAAACGGAAAGGCCAGTTCCCAGGCGATATAATCACCAACGATAAAGCCGGTAACACCCCAGAATATAGAGGCGATGACAAACGCCTTGACGACACCGTAATTATATTTACCTGCATCACCGGTATATGGCCTGCCCATTAATAGGGCTATCAGGCCGAGTATTGCTGCTGCTGCCATGAGATACATGTGAAAGCCAAAAGCGACGTCAAGGGCGTTCATGCCCGCATAGCCAGTTAGCAGTATCCCGGTAATCAGCACCAACGCGGTAAAGATGCCACCAGAGGTGGTTATTCCGCCTCGGTTCATTGTTCTCTCCTCCAAATTTATCCCCACACGGATAACACGATCTGTCAGCGTGATCAGTAGAATGACACTGTATGTATAGTGCTCAAATCAATAAAGCTCGCGCTTTAGCAAAACCATGACATAGATCAAATATTAAATCTATTGGAAGCTTCGCTGCAACCGCAAAAAGTTACAATTTGTAGCAATCAATGGGAATCAAGCGCTTTGGTCCAATGATAAAGCGTGCTAAGAGGAGTTTTCAACAAGCAGAGTGGCGCGGGTGCTTGCAGCCGCTGGCCGCGACGAGTTGGCCAGAACGCTCTTAGTCAATACAATCAGGAAGTCTTACAAGCATGCGTGTCAGCCGTTTTTTTATGCCAATTTTGCGTGATCCCCCCAAGGAAGCGGAAATTGTGTCCCACAGATTGATGTTGCGGGCGGGGATGATCCGGCAGTCGAGTTCGGGGATTTATTCCTGGTTACCTCTTGGTCTGATGGTGTTGAAAAATATCGAACAGATCGTCCGTGAAGAGCAGAACAGGGCCGGAGCGGTGGAGCTCCTTATGCCGACTATTCAATCCGCTGATCTGTGGCGAGACTCAGGGCGCTATGATGATTACGGCGCGGAGATGCTGCGCATAACGGACCGTCATGATCGCGATATGCTGTATGGGCCAACCAATGAGGAACTGATCACGGTATTATTCCGTGATGGCGCGCGTTCTTATCGTGATGTGCCGCGCACCCTCTATCATATCCAGTGGAAATTTCGTGATGAAATAAGACCTCGGTTCGGCGTTATGCGGGGCCGCGAATTTTTGATGAAGGATGCGTATTCATTTGATCTGACGGCGAGCGAGGGCAAAAAAAGTTATAATCGCATGTTTGTTGCGTATTTGCGTACCTATGAACGCCTTGGCCTCAAAGCCATTCCCATGCGCGCAGATACCGGCCCGATTGGCGGCGACCTTTCTCATGAATTCATCATTCTGGCCGACACCGGGGAAAGCGAAGTGTTTTGCCACAAAGACCTGCTCGAACTAGAGGCTCCAGGCAATAACCATGGTCCCGAGGATGATCTTGAGCCCGTGATTGCTCCCTGGCTGGATAAATATGCCGCCACCGAAGAAATGCACGATAAGGCGCAGTTTGAACGCGACGTGCCAGCCGACAAGCAAATCAGCGCCCGGGGCATTGAAGTTGGTCATATTTTCTTCTTTGGCAGCAAGTATACTGACCCGATGAAATGTTCGGTACAAGGGCCCGACGGCGCTCTGACACCTTTGCAGTGTGGCTCATATGGCATTGGCGTTTCGCGTCTGGTGGCAGCCATTGTCGAGGCCTCTCATGACGAGGGCGGGATTATCTGGCCGGAAAGTGTTGCCCCTTTCAAAATTGGTCTCATAAATCTGAAGGCCGGAGACGACGAGACGGACAAAGTTTGCGAATCACTATATGAACAGCTCAGCAATGCTGGGCAGACCGTTTTGTATGACGATACCAATGAACGCGCCGGAGCTAAATTCAAGACCATGGACCTGATTGGTTTGCCCTGGCAGATCATTGCCGGGCCCAGAGGCCTCAAACAGGGCAAGGTTGAATTGAAAAACCGCGCAACGGGTGAAATATCAGAGCTGGGACTGGATGATGTGGTGGCGCATTTTGTCGGTGCCCGAACCTGAGCTGACAGATCCATCGGCGTGAAGCTGCAACAACCGGGTAATGAATATGGCATCAATCGCAGACAAGAGTGAAACCCATGTGAAGGGGGCAATAGCGGATCCAAAACCTTTGGCCCGGTTTGAATGGATGCTGGCGGGGCGCTATTTGCGGGCCCGGCGCAAAGAAGGGTTCATATCGGTTATTGCCGGGTTTTCCTTTTTGGGCATTATGCTGGGGGTCGCAACGCTGATCATTGTGATGTCAGTGATGAACGGCTTTCGGGCGCAGTTGCTGGACAAGATCCTTGGTCTGAACGGGCATGTCATCGTTCATAGCATTACGGGATCTTTCTCCGATTATAAAAGCGTTGCTGCCATAGCCAAAAAGCAGGCGCGCGTCGAGCAGGCCATCCCGCTGGTTGAAGGCCAGGCAATGATCTCGACCCCGGCGCGCTCGGTAGCGGCGCTGGTACGCGGCATCAAGGGAGTGGATGCACAAAATCTAAAAGCTCTGCGCGATGACCCCAAAGATCTCATTAGCGGCAAAACAAACAAAAAGATCATTCAAGGAACGCTGGATGGCTTTGATACCAATAAACCAGCCGTTGCCATTGGCTCGCGCATGTCAAAAACCCTCAATATTTATGTCGGTGACTATGTGACGCTGGTATCTCCACGAGGCGCTTCAACACCGTTTGGCACCGCCCCGAGAATCAAGCGCTATCAGGTCACGGCTGTGTTTGAGATCGGCATGTCGGAATATGACAGCTCGGTGGTGTTCATGCCGCTTGCCGAAGCTCAGAAATTTTTCAATCGCCGCAACCGGGTTGATGCTATTGAAATTGTCATTGATGATGCCGACAAGGTTGGTGAGGTGATCCCCGAACTTAAAAAATCAATCGGCCCGACGCACAGTTTTTCCGATTGGCGCGATCGCAACAAGGGGTTCTTTACCGCCCTTGAGGTGGAGCGCTCCATGATGTTCATCATCTTGTCGCTGATCGTGCTTGTCGCAGCACTCAATATCATATCGGGGCTGATCATGCTGGTGAAAGACAAGTCGCGAGATATTGCGGTATTGCGCACCATGGGGGCCACCAGAGGATCCATCATGCGCGTGTTCTTTATGACCGGAGCCAGTATCGGCGTGGTCGGGACCGTGGCGGGATTTGCGCTTGGCGTCGTGTTTGTGGAAAATATCGAGACCATACGCCAGTTTGTCGGCTGGCTGATTGGCGTGGACATGTTTTCATCAGAACTCTATTACCTCACCGAAATGCCGGCCAAAATGGACTGGAGGGAAGTGCTTCAGGTCGTCTTTATGGCCCTTGCATTATCCATGCTGGCGACGATATACCCCGCTTGGCGTGCCGCCAAAATGGATCCGGTGGAAGCCCTTCGCTATGAATAGGACCAAGCCAGACATGATGAGCGACAATACGCCGGGCGCAGAGCTGAAACAGACCTTGCTAATGAAGCTGCAAAAGCTGGAGCTTACTTATGCGCAGGGCCAGCGCAGTATCGAGGTACTCAAAGGCGCCAGTGCCGATCTGATGACCGGCGAGGCTGTGGCTTTGGTGGGACCATCGGGGGCCGGGAAATCCACACTTTTGCACATTATTGGCCTGCTTGATCGCCCCCATTCTGGCCAGGTTGTGCTTGAAGGGCGCGATTGCGTGGAGTTGAATGATCAAGAACGCACCATGCTGCGTCGGTCGACGATCGGTTTTGTCTATCAGTTTCATCAATTGCTACCTGAATTTACAGCTATTGAAAATGTGGTTATTCCGCAGTTGATCCGTGGCGTATCCAAGCGCGACGCGACCACAAGAGCCATGGAATTATTGACCTCTCTGGGGCTGGGAGATCGCGGTGTTCATCGACCGGCCGAGCTTTCGGGGGGAGAGCAGCAACGCGTTGCCATTGCCCGCGCTGTGGCCAATCGACCCAAAATATTGCTGGCTGACGAGCCAACAGGAAATCTTGATCCACAAACCGCCGATCGGGTGTTCGAGCAGCTATTGGGACTGGTGCGTACAACCGGACTATGTGCGATCATGGCCACACATAATATGGAAATTGCCGAGCGCATGGATCGTATTTTGCGCCTTGAAGATGGCAAGCTGATTGAAGTAAGCAAAGACGCGCTTTAAAAGAGGGCCAGAGCCATGAGCGGTGATCAACCAGATTTTATCCATTTGCGCGTTCATTCTGCCTATTCGCTGGCCGAAGGCGCTCTGCCCATCAAGCAGTTGGTGAAAACAGCAGACAAATACCAGATGCCAGCGCTGGCCGTCACCGACCGCAATAATCTGTTTGGCGCTCTTGAATTTTCCCAAACCATGGCAGCACAGGGATTGCAGCCGCTCATCGGCTGTACGCTGTCCTTTTTGTTCGAGGCAATTGGTGGTGATGATGACGGGACCACAACGGCAAAAGCGCCGGTGGGCAAAAACGCTGTCACGTCTGCCAAACAGGGCGATCTGGTGCTGATTGCCAAGAACGAAACCGGCTATGACAATCTCCTCAAAATTGTCAGCAATGCCTATCTGGACGACAATGGTTTGGATGAGCCGCTTGTTCTTTGTTCCACCTTGGAAAAACATATTGAGGGACTGATCATTTTGACCGGTGGTCCCGATGGAGTGATCGACCTTGCTTTGCGCGAGGGGGCTGGTGAACGAGCCCGGTTGATGATGGAGCGCCTTAAATCCATGGCCCCCGATCATCTTTATGTCGAGTTGCAGCGCCATGGGCTTGCCAGCGAAAAACAGGTCGAGCCCCTATTGACCGAGCTGGCCTATGATTTGTCATTGCCCATCGTTGCTACCAATCAATGCTATTTCCCGACCCGCGACGATTATGAAGCCCATGATGCGCTGATCTGTATTGCCGATGGCAGTTATGTGGTTGTGGATGAACGCCGCCGCCTGACACCCGAGCACTATTTCAAGGATGCGGGGGAAATGAAAACCCTGTTCGCCGATTTGCCAGAGGCCATAGAGAATACCGAGATCATTGCCAGAAGATGTTCCTATCGTCCTTTGTTGCGCGATCCAATCCTGCCGCGCTTTGGCGGCGGTGAGGATGCAACACCCGAGCAGCAGGAAAAAATTGAAGCCGCCGAGCTGGAGCGTCAGGCCCGCGAGGGACTCAAAAAACGCCTGGAGGGGGACGGCATCGCCAAGGGCTATGAGGAAAAAAACTATTGGGATCGTCTCGATTATGAGCTTGGCATCATCACGCGCATGAAATTTCCCGGTTATTTTCTGATTGTTGCCGATTTCATCAAATGGTCCAAGGAAATGGATATTCCGGTGGGCCCGGGACGTGGGTCGGGGGCTGGGTCTGTTGTCGCCTGGGTGCTATCCATAACCGATCTGGACCCGTTGCGCTTTGGCCTGTTGTTTGAGCGGTTTCTCAATCCCGAACGTGTCTCCATGCCAGATTTTGATATTGATTTTTGTCAGGATCGCCGGGATGAAGTGATCACCTATGTGCAAGAAAAATATGGCGCAGACCGGGTGGCGCAGATCATTACCTTTGGAAAATTGCAGGCCAAGGCGGTGATCCGCGACGTGGGCCGCGTGTTGCAGATGCCGTATGGGCAGGTGGACCGTCTGTCCAAGCTCATTCCCAATACGATTGGTATTTCCCTTGCCGAGGCCATGGACGAAGAACCAAAGATTGAGGAGGCGGCGCAAGAAGAGCCGGTTGTGCGTAATCTGTTGAATATATCCAAGCGCCTTGAAGGGCTGTACCGCCACGCCTCGACCCATGCGGCCGGCGTCGTTATCGGTGATCGCTCCCTAGATGAGCTGGTGCCGCTTTACCGCGATCCGCGCTCCGATATTCCCGTCACCCAGTTTAACATGAAATGGGTAGAGCCAGCGGGGCTGGTGAAATTTGATTTTCTGGGCCTTAAAACCCTCACGGTTATTCAAAAGGCGTTGCAATTTATCAAGCAGGGCGGTGGGCATGTGGACTTTACGGGCGACACGCTGGATGATCCAGCCGCCTATGAATTGCTGGCCAGAGGCGATACCATCGGGGTGTTCCAGCTGGAAAGCACCGGCATGCGCGAAAGCCTCAAACAGCTCAAGCCTGACCGGTTCGAAGATATTATCGCCATGGTGTCGCTCTATCGCCCCGGTCCCATGGACAATATTCCCACCTATATCGAGCGCAAATTCGGGCGCGAGGAGATTGTCTATATAGATGACAAGCTGGCACCCATGCTCAATGAAACCTATGGCGTCATCATCTATCAAGAGCAGGTGATGCAAATCGCCCAGGAACTGGCGGGCTACTCGCTTGGGGAAGCTGATTTGCTGCGCCGCGCCATGGGTAAGAAAATCGCCGCCGAAATGGATATGCAGCGTCCAAGCTTTGTCAACGGGGCGTTCGAACGCGGTGTCACCAAAAAAAATGCGGAAACGATTTTTGATCTGCTGGCCAAATTTGCGAGTTATGGTTTTAACAAATCCCATGCGGCAGCCTATGCGCTGCTGGCCTATCAAACGGCTTATCTCAAAGCCAATTATCCCATCGAGTTTATGGCCGCTATCATGACCCTTGATCAGGGCAATACGGATAAGGTCAAATTGTTTTTTGAAGAAACCCGCGCCATGAAGATCGAGATGCTGCCGCCGTCGATTAATAAATCGGCAGCCGAATTTATTCCCCAGCAAACGGCATCTGGCAAGAAGGGCATCAGATATTCCCTGGCCGCTTTGAAAAATGTCGGGGCGGAGGCGATGGAACAATTGACCGCGGAGCGTGATGAAAACGGTCCGTTCAAGGATTTGGCCGATTTTGCCAATCGCGTCGATCCAAAACTGATTAACAAGCGCACGCTGGAAATGCTTGCTGCCGCTGATGCTTTTTCTGAATTTGGCGTCGAGCGGGCGACTGTGTATGGCAATGTCAATTCAATCATGGCCAGCGCCAATCGCGCCGCATCGGATCAAAATAGCGGTCAGACGTCTTTGTTTGGGGGCGGGGATGTGGTTCCCGAGTTGAAACTACGCGATGTGCAATTATGGGTGCCACGGGAAATTCTCAACAAGGAAGCTGATGCCGTCGGGTTTTACCTCTCTGGTCATCCGCTTGATGAATATGGCGAATTGCTCGCCTCGTTAAACGTTGAGAGCTATGGCGATTTTGTCGATCGGGTTGAACGGCAAAAGCAGGTTTTAAGAGACAAAAAGGCCGCAGAACCTGTTGAGCCGCCCGAGCCTCGTAATTGCGAACTTAGCCTGGAAGAGCAGGTGCAGCGCAACAAGGTCAAAGAGGCGAAAAAAGCCAAGGATAACCTGATCCCGTTCCGGCGGGGGGAGCGTCGCCCCGATACGGGGATTGCAGGAACGCTTGCTGGCGTGGTGTCCTATTTGCAGGAACGCCGCTCCAAGAAGGGTAATAAATTTGCTTTTGCCGCCTTTTCGGATGCCGGGACACAATTTGAAATGGTGATGTTTTCTGAAACCCTTGAGGCAACGCGCGAGCTGTTGCAACCAGGTACAGTCGTCTTGTTGCGCGTTTCGGCTGATCCAGACAGCGACAATCTTCGCTTGCGCCTGCTATCGGCAGAAGCCCTTGATCAGGCAGGCGGGCGCAGCAAAAAAGGGGTGCAATTGGTGATTAACAAGCCCGAAGCGCTGCAAGAGATTGCCCAAAGAGTTTCAAAAGGCGGCAATGGCAAGCTGCGGCTGGTGCTGCGGCTGGATAATATGAGCAAAGATGTGATTATGCCCATACAGCGCGGCATTGATACCTCGCCAATGCAGATAAGCGAGCTTAGAGTGCTGGCTGGCGTATGTGAATTGACGGAGATTTAGGTTAATTTGCCCTTGAACTGCCGTTCGGCGCTGTTTTGGAGGCAAAAAGCGCCTGTCATCCCATTGAGGGCTTGCAATATCCCCATAGCGGCCGTATAAACCGCTTCATCACACACGCGAAACAAATGCTAGGTTTTGCTGTCCACTCTTGCAGTGGCTTTGGAACCTGACCGGTGGCACTGGATTTTCCAGTGTCTTTTGCTTTCGCGGAGGACCAACCGGACAAACAGGAGACGACTTTCATGGCTTTGCCAGAATTTTCCATGCGCCAGCTACTTGAAGCTGGTGTCCACTTTGGACATCAACCCCATCTGTGGAACCCTAACATGGGTCCCTATATCTTTGGGGCGCGCAACAGTATTCACATTCTCGATCTTTCACAGACCGTTCCCTTGCTTCATCAGGCACTCGTCAAGGTTTCTGACGTTGTAGCGGGTGGCGGACGCGTCTTGTTCGTTGGCACCAAACGCCAGGCATCAGATGAAATCGCTGATAGTGCCGCGCGTTGTGCACAATATTACATCAATCATCGTTGGCTCGGTGGTACATTGACCAATTGGAAAACAGTTTCCAATTCGATCCGTCGTTTGAAAAAGATTGAAGGTTTGCTGGCTGGTGACGGTGCCGGACAGACCAAAAAAGAACTTTTGAAAATGACCAGAGAGCGTAACAAGCTTGATCGTGCTCTTGGCGGCATCAAGGATATGGGCGGCGTACCCGATTTGCTGTTTATCGTTGATACCAACCGCGAATCTTTGGCACTTGCCGAGGCGCGCACGCTGAAAATACCTGTGATCGCCGTGATCGACAGTAATTGCGATCCCGATGTTGCCGATTATCCAATCCCTGGAAACGATGATGCAGGACGGGCCATTGGGCTTTATTGCGATCTCATCTCGCGGGCAGTGATTGATGGCATTGAGCGCTCGCAAGTCTCAACGGGCAAAGATCTTGGCGCGTCTGCCGACCCTGTGTTTGAAGAACCAGCACTTGCTGGCGAACCAGCGGCCAAAGAAGAAAAAGCTGCAAAGGCCAAAACTGAGCCAAAGGCTGAAGCTGAAGCCAAAACCGAGGCGCCGGCTGAGAAAACCGCTGCCAAGGTTGACGACAATGAAGAAAAGAAAACAAAAGAGCTCGGCAAGACAGATTATGAGCCTATGAAGGCACCAGATGGCGACGCCGATGATCTTAAAATGATTTCTGGTGTCGGCCCTGTTCTGGAAAAAAAGCTGAATGGTATCGGCATTTTTCACTATCGCCAGATTGCTGCCTTCACGAAGATAGATATTTCTGCGGTTGATGATGTGCTTGATTTCAAAGGACGCATTGACAGAGATGGCTGGCTTGAACAGGCCGCAAAGCTTGGTGAGGCAGCCGCCAAATAAACAAGGCGGCTTCTTGACCACGAAACCTCACAAGTCCCGATCGTACCGACATTTTGTCTCTGGCGATCGGGCTTTTGCGGTTATATTTTTAATTGGGGATGATTGGAGAGTTTATCATGGCGACGATTACAGCGGGATTGATCAAGGAACTGCGCGAAAAAACGGGTGCAGGCATGATGGATTGCAAAGCGGCCCTTCAAGAAAATGATGGTGATATAGAGGCAAGCATCGACTGGCTACGCACCAAAGGCATTGCCAAAGCGGACAAAAAATCCAGCCGTATCGCGGCGGAAGGTCTTGTCGGCGTCATTTCTGATGGTAACAGCGCTGCCCTGGTTGAAGTCAATTCTGAAACAGATTTCGTGGCTCGCAATGATGACTTTCAGGCCATGGTACGGTCCGTGGCCAAAATCGCCAATGATGTCGATGGTGATTTCGACAAATTGTCAAAAGCCCCTTTTGAGGGGTCTGACAAAACAGTGACCGAATTTATCAAAGAGATGGTCGGCACGATTGGCGAGAATATGTCGCTGCGTCGCTCTGGTGCCTTGAGCGTCGAGAACGGCATTGTAGCCTCTTATGTTCATAATGCAATTGCCGATGGCCTTGGTAAAATCGGCGTGCTGGTTGCTTTGGAATCAGAGGGAGATGCCGCGAAACTTGAAGCGATTGGCAAGCAGATCGCCATGCATGTGGCGGCGACCTCTCCTTTGTCCCTGAGCAAGGATGAGCTTGATCCAGACGTGGTAGCCAAGGAACGTGGCATTTTGATTGACGAGGCCAAAGAGTCTGGCAAGCCCGACAATATCATCGAAAAAATGGTTGATGGCCGTATGCATAAATTTTTCCAGGAAGTGGTGTTGCTCTCGCAAAGCTTCGTCATCAATCCTGACCTGACCGTTGAAAAAGCGCTCAAGGAGGCCGAGGACAGTGTTGGTGCACCGATCAAGCTGGTGTCCTTTGAACGCTTTGCTCTTGGTGAGGGCATCGAGAAAAAAGAAGAAGATTTCGCGGCGGAAGTTGCCGCTGCTGTTGGCAGCAGCTAGAGTTTATATCCAAACGAGGCCGTTTCATTTGACTGAAGCGGCCTTTTTTGTTGTCTGTTTTTTCAATTTCATAGATATATTCAACCCTCAACTCATTCAAAGGAGCTTCCCACCATGACAAAAGCCAAAGCGGTGACATATTGGAAGCGGGTGCTTTTGAAATTGTCGGGCGAAGCCTTGATGGGCGATCTTGATTATGGGATTGATGTGGCCACTGTCGATCGGTTTGCCAGCGATATTGGCGATGCCGTGTCGCAAGGAACGCAGCTTGCGGTGGTGGTTGGTGGTGGCAATATTTACCGGGGCATGGCGGGCGCTGCTGCTGGTATGGACCGCGCCAATGGTGATTATATGGGCATGTTGGCAACGGTCATGAATGCTCTGGCACTGCAAAATGCGCTGGAGCGCCAGAATATTCCCGCTCGCGTCCTGTCGTCCATTCCCATGCCTAGTGTTTGCGAACCCTTTATACGTCAAAAAGCGATTCGGCATCTGTCCAAAGGGCGCGTAGTGATTTTTGCAGCCGGCACCGGTAATCCGTTTTTTACAACCGATACCGCCGCAGCATTGCGGGCCATTGAGATGCAATGTGATGGTTTGGCCAAGGCGACACAGGTTGATGGCATCTATTCGGCTGATCCCAAAACCAATCCCGATGCCAAGCGTTATGATAATCTAAGCTATAGTGACGTGCTGGCGCGCAACCTGCAGGTGATGGATGGAGCGGCGATTGCCCTGGCGCGTGACAATGAGCTGCCGGTGATGATTTTTTCATTGGCCGAACAGGGCAATATTTCTAGGGTTTTGCGCGGAGAGCTCAAACACACCATTGTATATTCCAGTTAGGGCTGATCCCCCAAACTAAATCGATGATCGGAGCCTCTCAAAAAGTATGCTCTGGAGGTTGAATGAATTTTGCGAGCGGCCTATACCTGAAAGCTGTGCCATGCTGGAGCGGTCAGGTTGACCAGCCAGCCATTTTACGAGTGATCGCGGCGGGCGTTGGAGCCCGATCCGCGCTATCAGCTAAAATTCCACTTTAGGAGAGAATATAATGACCGCAAGCTTTGATCTTAAAGATCTCGAACGTCGTATGCAGGGGGCCTACAATGTCCTTAAAACGGAGTTCGGCGGCTTGCGAACCGGTAGAGCCAGCACCTCTTTGCTTGATCCGATCACGGTGGATGCCTATGGCACGCCGATGCCGATCAACCAGGTGGCCAATATTTCTGTTCCCGAATCACGAATGTTGGCGGTACAGGTCTGGGACAAAGGGCAGGTGCAGTCCGTTGAAAAAGCCATTCGCGAATCAGATCTTGGCCTTAATCCGATGATAGATGGTCAGATGATCCGCATTCCTATCCCAGAACTCAATGAAGAGCGCCGTGTTGAACTGACCAAGGTGGCGGCCAAATATAGCGAGCATGCACGTATTGCTGTACGGAATGTGCGCCGAGACGGCATGGAGCAGTTGAAGATCATGGAAAAAGAGGGCGAGATCGGCAAGGATCTGCATCATGACCATGGCGAAGAAGTACAAAAAATCACAGATGGTGTGATCAAAGAGATCGACGAGCTGCTGCAAAATAAAGAACAGGAAATTATGCAGGTCTAGTTTCTTTCCATTCTGTTCTATTCTGCAAAACGCTTTTGGGTTACATATAGTACTCGGATTTGGCGCGATCATCGGCTCGTGCCGTTACTTGATTTCCAATTTGACGAAACGGGCGTAGATGACCACTCTGGAAAACAACAAAGGCTGGAGGGAACCTGTGAGCGAGGTGCCTTGTCATGTTGGCATCATTATGGATGGCAATGGGCGTTGGGCTGCAGCACGCGGTTTAATGCGCTATGCAGGCCATCGACAGGGTATTGAGAGCGTTCGAGCGGCTGTTCGATATGCCTGCGACACGGGGATTTCCTACCTGACATTGTTCAGCTTTTCCTCCGAAAACTGGTCGCGGCCTCACCAGGAAGTCGCCGACTTGATGCAGTTGCTGAAATTTTTCATCCGCCGTGATCTGGCCAAGATTCATAAAGAAGGCGTCAAAATACGCGTTATCGGGGCCCGGGAGGGCGTCGCAGACGATATTTTGAAACTGCTGGATGAGGCGCAAACATTGACCGAGCAAAACACCCGCCTTGTTTTGACGCTTGCCTTTAATTACGGTTCGCGAAATGAAATTACCCGGGCTGCGGTTCGTCTGGCCAGTAAAGTCGAGCGTGGAGAATTGCAGGCAAGCGATATTACCTCGCAGCTTCTTGAAGATCACCTGGATACCGCCGGTCTGCCTAATCCTGATTTGTTGATCAGAACAAGCGGAGAGCTGCGCCTCAGCAATTTTCTGCTTTGGCAATGTGCCTATTCAGAGCTGGTGTTTCTCGATACTTATTGGCCCGATTTCACCAGCGAGGTTTTTGCCTCGGCGCTCACGGAATATCGAAATCGCGAGCGAAGGTTCGGTGGTCTAAAAGCGAGGTCAGCAGGGTGAGCGGTCAACAACAAAATAACGGGTCCACGCAAAGCAGCAATTGGTCAGATTTGACGCAAAGACTGATCTCGGCACTCATTCTGGCGACAATCGTATTGGTGATTACCTGGTCCGGCGCCATCCCGTTTGCGCTGTTGGTGGCGCTGGGCGCTGCGATCTTGTGCTGGGAATGGGCCAAAATGGTGCGCGGCACCGATTTTGACGAACTTCTTGTTGTCCACACCATTGCTGTTTTGGTTTCGTGCGGGTTGTTTGCCACTGGCGAATATATAGTTGCCCTGCTGGTTTTGTTGATTGGCCCGGCTGTGAAATTCGTTTTTACTGCAGATAAGGAAGCCAAGAATTTGGGCATTTCATTGCTTGGCGTACCCTATATAGGCCTGCCGGTGATTGCCATGATCTGGTTGCGTGGCGATCCAGAATATGGATTTCATGCCATCCTCTATCTGTTCATTACCGTTTGGACCGTCGATATTTTTGCCTATATTTCGGGCCGAAGCTTTGGTGGACCTAAATTTGCACCTCGTATATCGCCCAAGAAAACATGGTCGGGCTTTATCGGGGGGGTCAGCGCCGGGGCGTTTGCTGGCGCTCTTTTTGGCGCGTATATCGGCAATACTTCGCTGCTGGCCATTGGCTTTGTCTCCTTATTGATCGGGGTGGTGTCGCAAATCGGTGATTTGTTTGAATCAGCTTTCAAGCGTCACTTTAACATCAAGGATGCCAGCAATCTGATCCCGGGGCATGGTGGTCTGTTCGACCGTGTTGATGGCTTGATGTTAGGCGCTCTGGTGGCGGCGCTCATTGCTGTCTATTTCGATATGAGCAATCCTGGCAAGGCGCTGCTGATCTGGAACGGGGCAGGGTGATGGACGCCACGCACGACATTCATGCTCAAAATCTGACAGGGTACCCCAGGACCCTCACTGTGCTGGGAGCAACGGGCTCCATAGGATCGAACACTCTGGATCTGGTGGCGCGTAACAAAGATAAATATGAGATCGACGCCCTCACCGCCAATGAAAATGTTGAGCAACTCGCCGACCTGGCTCGGCGTTTCAAGGCATAAATGGCTGTCATCGGCCAGCAGTCTTTGTATCAGGACCTCAAAAAGGCTCTGTCGGGGACCGGTATAATAGTGGCAGCTGGCGATCAAGGACTGGTGGAGGCGGCGAGCAGACCAGTTGATATTACCATGGCGGGCATAATGGGAGCGGCCGGGCTTCGTCCAACGCTAGCGGCCGTTAAACTTGGCAACCGCGTTGCGCTGGCCAATAAGGAATGTCTGGTCGCCGCCGGTTCTTTATTTATGCGCGAAGTCGATAAATATGACACCGAACTGCTGCCTGTTGATTCGGAACATTCGGCGATATTTCAAGCGCTGGATGATAGTTCAAAACGAAATATCGACAAAATTATCCTGACGGCGTCCGGGGGGCCTTTTCGGACTTTTTCTCTGCAGCAATTGCAACATGTCACCCCGGCGCAGGCGCTCAAACACCCCAATTGGTCAATGGGCCGCAAAATATCCATTGATTCGGCCACCATGATGAACAAGGGGCTGGAATTGATTGAAGCCTTGTATTTGTTCCCGGTTGCAGCAGAACAGCTCGATATTGTTATTCATCCACAATCAATCATTCATAGCATGGTGTCGTATATTGATGGCTCTGTGATCGCCCAGATGGGGGCACCAGATATGCGCACGCCCATCGCCTACAGCCTTTCCTGGCCAGAGCGTTTAAAAACCCCGGTTGAACAACTCGATCTGGCCAAAATTGCCAGCCTTTCCTTTGAAAGCCCCGACGAGACGCGGTTTTCAGCCATTAAACTGGCCCGTCAGGCAATGCTCCAAGGGGGAAATACGCCAACAATCATGAATGCTGCGAACGAAATTGCGGTCGAATCGTTCCTTGATGGCAAGCTGGCATTTTTGGAAATCTCGTCATTTTGTGAACGAGTGATCGAGGCAGTTCAGGCCCAAATGGGCGACAAAAGCCCGCTTAGCGTCGAAGAAGTGCTTGAAATTGATCATAGTACCCGAATAATGGCACAATCTTCAATTATCATGTAAGTTGAGTCACGTTTTTACGTTGAAATATCAAACCATCACTCAAGGAACCCTAACAGATGGATTTCATTTCCCAGCTGCCCTATTATGTATCGCTGATTTTTACCTCCGTGCTGCCGTTTTTGATTGTTTTGACGATTGTCGTGTTTTTTCACGAGCTTGGTCACTTCATGGTGGCGCGCTATTATGGTGTTAAAGTCACTGATTTTTCGATCGGTTTCGGCAAGGAAATATACGGATTTTACGATAAACACGGGACCAGATGGCGGTTTGCCTGGTTGCCGCTTGGGGGCTATGTGAAATTCGTCGATGATGATAATGCCGCCAGTGTTCCTGACGCTGATGCGGCGGCCAAGTTATCGCCAGAAGACCAGAACGGCAGTTTTCACTCTAAGCCCTTGTCTCACAGGGCAGCGGTCGTTGCGGCTGGTCCCATTGCCAATTTCATTCTGGCCA
This sequence comes from Alphaproteobacteria bacterium, assembly GCA_024279115.1. GTDB lineage: Bacteria > Pseudomonadota > Alphaproteobacteria > Rhizobiales > JAKIUO01 > JAKIUO01. Next base: position 44,967 of record JAJRRW010000008.1, on the reverse strand, counting down.
TTGTCATATTTGGCGGCATTTACACCTTTGTTGGTGAAACAATCAGCGAGCCGCGCATAGGGGCCGTCGTTGCCGATAGTGTCGCCGAAAAAGCCGGTTTCAAAGAGGGTGATCTGATTAAATCCATTGATGGAGCGGCCATTGACAGCTTTAGCGACATGCAGCGTATTGTCAGCGTCAATGCCAATACGCAGCTTTCCTTTGTCATTGATCGCAATGATCGGGAATTAATATTGCCGTTCACCCCGCGCAAGCAAAAAATCAAGGATCGTTTCGGCAATGATATTGATATTGCGCTGCTGCAAGTGCAAAGATTTATTGAGCCAAGCATCGGCGCCGTTGTGAAGGGGAGTGTTGCTGACAAGGCCGGGTTCCATGACAGTGATCGTATATTGCGGATTGGTGACACGCCTATTCACAGCTTCAATACGATGCAGCGTATCGTCAGCGAGAGCCCAGGCAAATTGCTCACTTTTTTAGTGCTGCGAGAGGGCAAGGACATTTCTTTGACGGTCACTCCGGCATCGGCCGAAATAACCGACAGCTCTGGTACCAAGAAAACGATTGGCAGACTGGGTGTTCATAGCCCAAGAGGCAATCTGAAAAAGAAATATAATCCTGTGATGGCGGTCTGGAAGGGGACCAAGGAAACCTATTTCATTGTTGATCAGACATTGTCCTATCTTGGCAAAATTATTGTCGGTCGCGAATCAGCTGATCAGCTGGGTGGCCCCATTAGAATCGCACAAATCTCCTCGCAAGCCGCTTCTGTAGGCATTTTGCCGCTTATTAACTTAATAGCAGTTCTTTCTGTTAGTATAGGACTTATCAATTTGTTTCCGATTCCAATGCTTGATGGCGGGCATTTGCTGTTTTACATGTTTGAAGCCATCAAGGGAAAGCCATTGAGTGAAAGAACCCGTGAATACGGGTTTCGAATTGGCCTTGCTCTCGTTCTTATGCTTATGATTTTCGCCACGTTAAATGATCTCATACACATCAAGGTACTGTAGGTCTGGCGAACAGCTGTTACTCATTAGTTACAAGCGTCGTAAAAACCAACCATTTTATGGATAATTGGCTATTCACCTAGTCAAGAATTCGGTAAACATGGAGCGAAGCGGGTACCTTCTATAGTAATAAGGAAGGGCCCCATCGAGACTAAAGCGTCAATGGCAATTACAGCGTGGGGCTGTGCCAGCGGTTCACGACAATTAAAAACTGTTCGTCCGGGTTTATTTAAATCCAGACAATTCGGGGACAAGAATTACAGTATGAACGTGCAAAAAATTAATTGGCGGGGAATGAAACTGCTCATGGCAGTTTTGCTTTCATTCCCGTTGCTGGCTACGCTAGGAACAATGATTGGAGCAAGCCAGGTTCAGGCGGCTGCAATTGGCAAGATTGTTGTCAACGGCAATCAGCGCGTTGAGGATGAGACCGTGCTCTCATATCTTCAATTTGTGCGCGGCGATCAATATAGCGCTTCCAAAGTCGACAGCTCATTGAAATCGCTTTTTGCGACTGGCCTGTTTTCGGATGTTAATATTTCGCGGCAAGGTCGGGTTGTGACGATTAGGGTCGTCGAAAATCCAATCATCAACAAAGTGGCCTTTGAGGGCAATGCAGAAGTTGATGATGCGACGCTGGCTGCGGAGATACAGCTGAAGCCTCGCTCGGTCTATACGCGAGCTCGTGTGCAGTCTGATACACGCCGCGTTTTGAGTGTTTATCAACGCCAGGGACTGTTTGCGGCAAATGTTGAGCCCAAGATCATCAGGATCGACCATAATCGGGTGAACCTGGTTTTTGAAGTCAACGAAGGTTCCAAGACGACGGTCAAGAATATCAATTTCATTGGCAATCGGGCCTTCTCCGATGGTCAGTTGCAAGATATCGTCACGACCAGTGAAACCGGCTTGTTCAGCTTTATGAGCTCAAGTAATATTTATGACCCTGATCGCCTCAATCTGGACCGGGAACTGCTGCGTCAGCATTATATCAAAAACGGATATGCTGATGCGCGTGTTATCTCTGCCGTCGCAGACCTTGCACCAGATGGTCAGAATTTCTTTATCACCTTCACAATTGATGAAGGAGAACTCTATCGGTTCGGAAATATAGATCTGGAAACGTCGTTGGCGTCTCTTAATCCCGAGCTGTTGAGACAGGAGATTACCACATATCCCGACGAGATTTATAATGCCGGCAAGATCGACAAGACAACCGAAGCCATCACTCTGAAGACGGCGGAAGAAGGCTTTGCCTTCGCACAGGTTCGCCCTATCGTGCACCGGGACCCTCTGGCGAGAACGATTGATATCAACTATGTCGTTGAGCAGGGGCCGCGCGTATATATTGAGCGCATCAATATCACCGGCAATACACGTACCAGAGATTATGTCATTCGACGCGAGTTTCGCCTGGCAGAGGGGGATGCTTATAATCGCCTGCTCGTAAAGCGAGCTCAAGACAGACTGAAGGCACTCGGGTTTTTGAAGAAAGTGACCGTAAAGAGATCACGCGGTAGTGCTCCTGACCGGGTTGTTCTGAACGTCGCCGTGATTGAAGATTCGTCCGGGGAATTAGGTTTTAGTGCCGGTTATTCAACGTCGGACGGGGTGATTGGTGATGTCAGTGTCACCGAGCGCAATCTCATGGGGCGCGGCCAGTTTCTGCAGCTCAAAGTGAAGGGCAGCTTCACGGGCAAGGGGCAGGTCGATCTTAGCTTTACCGAGCCAAGATTCCTTGATCAAAATCTGGCGGCTGGATTTGACCTTTTCCATCGGATCGCTGATCTGAGTGATACACTTGGATATGAGAAGATCGAAACAGGTGGTAAACTTCGTCTTTCAATGCCGCTTAATGACGAGCTCCGGCTGACCACTTACTACCGTTTCTCACGTCGAGAAATTACGGATGTCAATCTTACAGAAGCTACCGAACTGGCCAAACAGGGTATCATAAATGGTGATATTGAGATTACCTCAGCCGTCGGCTATGGGCTGACTTATGACACGCGTAATCATCTCAGGAAGCCCACTCGTGGTCTATATGGATCTATGGCTCAGGAATTTGCGGGCGTCGGTGGCGATAAACAGTATATTCGCACCTATCTTGAGGGACGTGGCTACCATCCAATCACCGATAAAATCACCTTTGCCAGTCGTGTGAAGGCGGGACATATCTCAGGATGGGGAAGCAAGTCACTTATTGGTACCGATGGTTTTACCAGCAGCGCTGACTGTGTGCGTGGGTTTGAAGCTGGTGGATTTGGCCCCCGAACGGTTAGTGGCGGTGTGTTTGGATCTGCGGTTGGTACAGAGGCGTTTGCCTGTGCAACAGCCGAGATCAGATTTCCCTTCCCGTGCATTCCCGATAATCTGGGACTATCAGGCGCGATCTTTGCCGATGCTGGCCTGATGTTTGATCCGATATTGTCGACTGATATCGTGGATGATGATACGATCCGGGCGTCCGTTGGTTTTGGTCTGTTATGGGATAGTCCCATGGGCCCGCTACGCATGGACTTTGCCTATGCTCTGCAAGAAGAAAACCACGACCAGACACAGTTGTTCAGCTTTGGCGCTCAGACCAAATTCTAGATGTTTGATGATGTTATATAAAAACGCTGCTCCGGAATGGGCAGCGTTTTTTTTGATCTCCTCACATTGAGGCGGATCAGGGCCAATAAATGACGATCTAAAAACCAGTGTGATCGTCGTTATTTTCTTGCAATTGGTTCTGGTTCATCGCTATGCCTTGAGCAGGTTTTTGTGAACAGGAGTGTATTACAGCAATGGACCATCCCGGTTTTTTTGAGAATGCGGGGCCTTTTCCGATATCGGAAATTACTGAGCTTATTGGCGCAGAACTTGTTGGACCAGATGCAGGCGATCCGCTTGTCAAGAATATAAAATCATTGGATCAGGTAGGTGATGGGCATCTCACTTTTTTCGAGAATAAGAAATACCGAACACAATTCGAGACCACCAACGCTCTGGTCTGTATCGTCTCTCCAGCTTTCAAAGATCATAAAACCAGCGCCAACAGGCTGCTGGTGGTCGCTGAGCCCTATCGCGCCTACGCCAAAGTGCTTGCGCTGTTTTATCCTGGCGCGATGAAGCCGCTATCTTATGCAGGGGGCAAGCAGGACAATCGATCTCTTGTTCACCCCACCGCGATCATCGAACAAGGAGCAATTATTGAACCTGGCGCGGTGATTGGCGCCAAGGTGCAGATTGGCCGAGATAGCGTTATTTCGTCAGGAGCAGTGGTCGGCGCGCGTTGCATGGTCGGCCGCAATTGCTCCATTGGTGCCAATGCCAGTATTCAATGCTCGCTCATTGGCGATCACGTCATCATTCACCAAGGAGCTGCAATTGGCCAGGATGGCTTTGGGTTTGCTATGGGGCCGCAGGGGCATTTGAAGGTCCCGCAGATTGGTCGGGTGATTATCCAGGATCATGTGGAAATCGGCGCTAACACGACGATTGACCGAGGAGCACTAAAAGATACCGTGATCGGCGAAGGCACCAAGATCGATAATCTCGTTCAGATCGGCCACAATGTTATTATTGGCAGAAATTGCGTCATTGTTTCACAAGTGGGTATTTCTGGAAGTACCGAGCTGGGTGATTTTGTGATTTTTGGCGGGCAGGGAGGCTGTGTTGGACATATTAAAATCGGCACCGGCGTGAAAATTGCTGCGAACGGTAAAATCATCAATAATGTTGAGCCCGGCGCGATCATCGGTGGCGCTCCGGCTGTTCCCATTATGCAATGGAAGCGTGAATTAATCGCCATCAAAAAACTGGCAGCAAAAAAGAAATAAGCGGACTGTGGCGATAAAACATGGGTTTAACTCCTCTCCAATATTGAATATAGATAGAGCAAAGAACTGGTGCAGATTGCGTGTACAAGCACAATGCTTGGCGCTGTTGCCAATGAAGGACACGATATGACCGAACAACAAAAGACGCTCGAGACCGCCGATATCATTGAGATCATGAAGCTACTGCCTCATCGCTATCCCTTTTTGATGGTAGATCGGATTACCGATATTGATGGCGATGAAAGCGCTATCGGGCTTAAAAACGTCACCTATAATGAGAATTTCTTTCAGGGGCATTTTCCAAGATTTCCGGTCATGCCTGGTGTCTTGCTTATCGAGGGAATGGCGCAGACAGCTGGGGCGCTTTGTGTGCACAATATGGAAGAGAGTTATGAGCCCAGTCTGGTTTATTTCATGACGATCGACAAAGCGCGCTTTCGTAAACCTGTCCTGCCGGGAGATCAGGTGCGCTACCATGTCAAAAAGATCCGTAACAGAGGCAAGGTCTGGCGTTTTCGCTGCGAGGCCAAAGTGGATGGCAACCTTGTCGCTCAGGCAGAGATCAGTGCCATGGTAACTGTAGAAATTGATGCAAAGGCGATGTCTTGATGTCAGATATTCACTCCACTGCCGTTATTAGCGATGGTGCGAAAATTGACGATGACGCGTCGGTCGGTCCTTTTTGTGTCATTGGCGCGGGAGTAACCCTTGGTGCCGGTGTCAAATTGCATGCGCATGTTGTTGTCGAAGGCAATACCAGCATTGGCGCGGGTACGCAGATTTTTCCGTTCAGTGCCATCGGCCTGGTGCCTCAGGATAAAAAATTTGCCGGGGAAGAAAGTCGACTGGAAATTGGCGAAAACAACGTCATTCGCGAACATGTGACCATGAATCCTGGAACCAGCGGTGGTGGCAACATCACCAAAGTGGGCTCCCACGGCCTCTATATGGTTGGCTCCCATATAGCGCATGATTGTATCATTGGCGACCATGTGATTTTTGCCAATAATGCGACCGTGGCGGGGCATTGTCTGATCGGCGATCATGTTATTCTTGGCGGCCTGTGTGCGCTGCATCAGTTTGTCCGGGTTGGCGAATATGCCTTTGTTGGCGGTATGACGGGCGTTGAAGCTGATATTATTCCCTTTGGCATGGCGCTTGGCAATAGAGCTGCGTTGGCGGGGCTTAATCTGGTTGGCATGCGGCGCCACAATATTCCGCGCGAACAAATCCATGCGGTTCGCAAGGCTTACAAAGACCTGTTCGCCGATGAGGGGACCTTGTTGGAGCGAGTTGAATTGGTCGATAAGGAATTCAGCTCCGATGCTAGCGTGCAAAAAATTGTCAGTTTTATCAAATCTGCGTCTGATCGTTCATTTTGCGTACCGCAAAAATAGCCACCTGTGCTGGAAAGTGTGAGATCCGATGGAAAAGCTGGGCATCATATCTGGAGGCGGTGGACTACCCTTAGATGTGGCCAGAGCTGCCATTGCTGAAGATCGCCCTGTTCACCTCATTGGTATAAAAGGGGAGGCGGGAGAGCAGATTGGCGAGTTTCCTCATAGCTGGATCAAATGGGGAGAAATAGGGCGGCTGTTTTCAATTTTACGCGAGGAAAACTGTCGCGATGTCGTGATAATCGGCCATGTCAAACGCCCTGACCTCTCACAGGTCAAAATGGACCTTGGAGCCCTCAAGCTGCTGCCTTTCATAATGAAATTGAAATCGGGCGGCGATGACAGCATTTTGTCGAAAATTGCTGGCCTGTTTGAGGAGAAGGGCCATCGTGTCTGCTCGATCCTTGACCTTGTTCCCTCCTTGGCCGCCGACCATGGCGAGATGAATAAGTTTAAACCAACCAAGAGTGACCTGGAAGATATTTCCAGCGGACTGGAAGTGGTTGCGGCCATGGGCCGTTTTGATGTTGGCCAGGCTGTCGTTGTTGTAAACGGCCATGTTATTGCCGTTGAGGCGGCTGAAGGCACAGATCAGATGCTAGAGCGATGTCAGAGCTTGGCACAATGGGGGCGCAAAGGGCGTCACGGGGTGCTGATCAAGGCTCCCAAGCCCTCGCAGGACCGACGCATAGATTTGCCAACGATTGGCCCGAAAACGGTTGAGCTGGCAATCGCTGCCAATCTCGCGGGAATAGCGGTTGCTGCCGGGGAGACGCTGATTGCAGATAAGGCGGCCACCATTGATATGGCCAACAAAGGCAGACTTTTTTTACGCGGTGTGGATCTTGCTGGCGAGGTGACATGAGCGCGCGAAAACGCATTTTTCTGGTAGCTGGGGAACATTCAGGCGATTTTTTGGGAGCAGCGTTGATGCGCTCTTTGCAAAAAGATCTAGAGCTACCGCCGGTTTATGCTGGAGTTGGTGGTTCGTTGATGGAACAGCAAGGGCTGCATAGCCTGTTTCCGCTGAGCGACGTTGCTGTCATGGGGCTGACGGCGATTGTTTCCCGGCTTCCAACTGTCATAAAGCGTGTTTATCAAACGGTAGATGCCGCTCTTTCTTTTGCTCCAGATATTGTCGTGATTATAGACAGCCCGGAATTCACTCACCCGATCGCCAAGCGTATCAGGCGTAAATTACCCGATGTTCCCATCATCGATTATGTCTCTCCAAGCGTATGGGCATGGCGCTCTGGACGTGCCAAAAAAATGACCAGCTATGTGGATCATGTCTTGGCCCTGTTGCCGTTTGAACCAGAGGTTCACAAACAGCTTGGCGGGCCGGCCTGTACTTATGTCGGCCACCCATTGATCGAAAAAAATGAGTTTATACAGCAATGCAAACCAGACAATCTGCAATCAAAACTTTCGATTGCCAAAGATGCTATCAAGCTTGTTGTTCTGCCGGGCAGCCGCCCAAACGAAGTGAAGCGTCTGATGGTGCCGTTTGGGGAGGCAATCGAGCTTTTGCGCGTAAAACATCAAAAACTTGAGGTGCTGATTCCGGTCATGCCATCGGTTGAAAAATTGATCAAAGACCTTAGTGCCAACTGGTCACTGACGCCTCATTTACTGCACGGCGAGAGCGATAAATTTGCCGCCTTTAACCTGGCAAATGCGGCTCTAGCGGCCTCTGGCACAGTGACCCTGGAGCTTGGCCTGACGAAAGTGCCGATGGTTGTAGCCTATATGATGGGGAAACCCGAATATAGTCTGCGCCGCATGGTCAGCGTGCAATCGATTGTCCTTGCCAATCTGGTACTGGGGGAGAATGTCTTTCCTGAATTTCTTCAAGAAAACTGTACCCCTGACAAGCTTGTCGCGGCGCTGGACGAGCTTCTACACGAGACCCCGGCTCTGGCAAAGCAGCAAAAAGGCCTTGGTCTGGTTGAGAAAAAAGTAATGCTCAAGGGAACAACGCCGAGCCGAGAGGCGGCCAAAATTGTGACCTCATATCTCAGCAAGTGACCTGCTCATCTCTCGAAATGACTTTATGAGCTTTCAATCTGGCCCAGGAGTTTTTGGGGGGCTTGGGCGACTTGGGCGAAGATTACGCCCCATATCGATCGGATTGATCGCCAAGATAATGCAGGGCAATCATCCTTTTGTGAGGGCGCATCCGGTGCTCGATGACAAACACACCCTGCCAGGTCCCCAAAACCATCCGTCCGTCTTGCACGGGCACGGCCAGTTGTGTCTGTGTTAGCATGCTCTTGATATGAGCAGGCATATCATCAGGGCCTTCGTTGCAATGGCGATAGTCTGATCGCTCTGGCGCAAGGCCATCCAAGGCGTCAAAGAGGTCCAGTGCAACGTCCAAATCAGCATTTTCCTGTACGGTCAGGGATGCCGAAGTGTGGCGGATAAACAAGGTCAACAGGCCATCATTCGCGTGCACGAGCTCAAGCCAGCTCTGCAATAGCGGGCTGATTTCGACCAGCCCTTGGCCGCTGGTGTGCACTTCTAGTGAATGCAGTTTTTGACTTAGTGGCATGTTGTTTCCATCAAGCTACCTTTGATCTGGAGCACGCCTTTACAGCGGCACGCCTTGTTGGTCATCTTTATCCTTTTTGAGGTCTTCGACCATGCCTTTGAAGCGATGGAGAAGTTTTTCCATAAAGTCCATGGCTTTATCGACATCTTCTTCGCTGGGGACATCAAGTTTGCCGCTGCTTTCTGGGGCGGGCGCAAGTCGTGCAGCATCGAGTTGGGCGCGCAAGCGGTCATTTTCTTGCTCAAGGCGTCGCACGGTGTCATGTAGCGCACTGTTCTGACCATCGACACCTTGGCATTTCCACTTGCCAGAGGATCGAGCGCAAAGCGAAACGGCACCGGTCTTGGTATCCAGCTTCAAAATTCCATCCTTTGTCGGGGTCATGGAGTAGCGACCGGTCTCGGCCCGTGCGATGGATGCCGCCCCGATGACAACTCCAGCGACAAGCACGGAAGATATTATTTGCACGATAGTCATTGTAAACTCCCTTGAACTCAATTGCCATAATCAGCGCAACGCTATTAGCGGCAATTTGTTATTTGATCCTATTATATGGGCAAAATACCAAGAATTACCAAGGTTCTGGCGTTTGGATGTCGAAAGGTCGCGCAGCAACGCTGTGGTGCGGTTCTGGGGTTTTTGCAGAGCCATCAATAAACAGCCAGATCTGTGCGCTCAATGACCGGGAATTAACCGTTTTTTCACTCCAATCATGAACAGTGTCACTAGACCTTCCGCTATGTTCATCGTGCGGGAATATTCGCGCGTATTTGCGATGGAATAACGATGAGTAGTTTTTGTTCGGGTAGAAAATGCTGACTTACAGGCGTTTTTCTGGGTTGTGATTTCCTCATAAATATCAAAATTGTACACTGGCCATATTGCGATATGGCTCGCAAGGAGAGCGTTGTGGTTCAATCCAGCGACAGGAATGATTCTAAAGAAAATCGTGAGACAGGCTCAATGCCGGCCGAACAGATATTGGACAGTATTATCGAACATATAGAATCAACAAATGAGCCCGAAAATGACAGCCAGCAGTTGCCGTCAGGGCAACATCAAAACCGTGCGAATGTACCTGTTTGTGAGCTGCAAGAAGAAAGCGCCGATCCCGGCACCAATGCCGATTTCAAGAATATCGAAAAACGGGCAGCCGAACTCGCTTCAAAGCTTGGTGGCACCGGTTTGTCATATAGCGCTGGTGTGAAAAAATATCTGGAGCAAGATGTGCAACCCACTACGCCATCAAAGAGCGAACGTAAACCGGTTGCCGCTCTGGCGACAGCCGTCATCCATCAAGATGATCTCGATGTTGATAGTAAACGATTTGGGTTGTCGGAGTTAGATGAGCCGGGCAGGGACGCGACCGGACCTAACGCCGATGATGTGAACCAGCAGCAAAATAATGTCAACAAATGGGACGCCGAGCTTCAGGATAACAAGAGCATGGACGAACCAAAGCCTGGGGCGCCCGAACTGGCTGACATTGAACCTGGTCCGCAAGCGACATCGACAAGGCTGCCAGGCGAGCCCTTGGATGCGAGCGAAGAGCGCGTTGCTGAAGTGATTGACCAGCCAAATAATATCAACGAAACAACCAGCTTCGCTGAACATGCGCAAGAATTGCAAGATATTGAAACGAATATAGAAGCACTCTCGGCGTCAATGACGAAGCAGGTTGATCATCCCTCCGCGCTGGAGCCAGCTGCCGAGCAAGTTCCCTCTATTGTTGAATTGGCGCCCACTAGAATTCTTGATAGTGAAATGGAACAGCGCGTAACGTCGCTGGAAAAACACATTGTAACATTGCTGGATGATGTTGCCCTTTCAGGACAGAAGATGGGCGATAATGTTACGCAAATTGTGCGCACTCAGTCTCAACTGGCGGTGCAAGAGGCGATTGATGCATCAGAAGTGTTTGGTGCCATGAAAGCGGAGTTGGCCCACGCCGCAGAACAACGCCATCTTCAAGATGTCCGCATGTCCGATTCGCTAGATGCGTTACATGACGCTTTGAAAGATATAGGGGAGCGGGTCAAGACAATCGAAACCGACGGTGCCGCCGAACCGCAGGCAGCTGAAATGAGTATGGCCTCTGGTATTGTCGCATCCGTCCTTGGGTCAAAGCGGGCAGATACAAACGATGGGCAATCGCAACCCTCAGATAAAAAAATGAGGGTGGATGATGAAGTTGCTGATCTGATTGCGCCAGATATAATTGAAGAGTTGCCTGTCTGGTTATCGGATGCAACGCAGGATCTACATGTGAATGAACAAGGTTCGCCAGTAGAATCAGCAGACGTGTTCGCCTCCAGAACGAAACAGCAGGACCCTGTGTCAAGGGGGCCTTTGCTCGAGCATTCTCAATCCGAAACTGAAATCGAGGACATTTCACCAGAGCTCGATGAGCCAGTAAACCCCGAACAACACCTGAAGGGTTCAGCCCCGGATAACACAGCAAGCACAGATCACAAGCCTGGTGAGGGAGCTACGGTTCACGAACAGCAAGGGGTTGAGCAGGCCGATCAACAAGGGCTTGGTGAGGCGCGCGAAGAATTGGTGCAAAAGCCGGCGATTGATAAAGAATTTCTTCGGTCAGCCAGGGCGGCCGCGCGCGCGGCGAACGAACGTACCAATGTGGTCAATTCGACAAATGATGCCGCTGGACCGGGGCCTAATTCAGTGAAAAAGATCGGAAATTTTATTGCCGCTGCAAAACAAAAGGATAGGGGTGTGGAGTCAGAGCCAATCGTCGAGAATATCAAAAATGTTCCAAAAAACAGCCTGTTCACAGATAAGGTGCAGGGCCCCAATTCCCTTCTGGTCTTTACGTCCTTGATCCTGTTTGGAACAAGCGCTTTGTTGCTATACGGCATGTCGAGAGACGATGTGGATACCGGCACCGTTGTAAAGCTGAACGCTTCGGAAAAACTGGCAGATCAGCTACCTGCGGATCCTCGCCTGGAAGGGGTGCTGCCAGCAAAGATCAAATCTATCGAACACAAAAATGCAAAACCGGGTGCTGGCGGGGGGCGTTCGACATTGCAGTCAGGTAGTGGAGTTGCGCTCGCCAATAAGGATGCTGGATCTGCGCCAAAGGACACTCCAGCCAAGGAGGGCAAGACGGTCATCACACGAACGATTGTCCTGCCTGCAGAGCCTTCAGCCATTGAATTTACCGCTGCAATTGGCGGCGCCAGGGGGAAGGTGGAAACAGGGTCCCTGTTTGATCAGTATATCAGCTTTTCTTCGCCGTCGGGTTCTCTTGGTACATTGACAAAAAAGAGCGTTAAGGCCGTGGCAGCCAAAACGGATCAGCCAAACACAGGCGGAACAGCTGGTTTGCTGAAATCTGCCAGTCGCGGTGATGTGCTGGCCCAGTATGAAGTGGCGCGCCGCTTCGGGAAAGGCATTGGTGTCGAAAAAAGTGCTGCGATTTCTGTCGAATGGTACGAAAAATCAGCCAAAGCTGGTTATGCGCCAGCGATCTATCGGTTGGCAACCATGTATGAACGGGGCAATGGTGTTGCCAAGGATTACCAGCGTGCCAAGGATCTGTATATGTCAGCGGCCGAAAAAGGCAACGTCAAAGCAATGCACAATCTGGCTGTTCTATATACGGGCGGCAATCTGGGTAGGGCCGATTTTACCAACGCGATTACCTGGTATGCCAAGGCGGCTGAGTATGGTGTCAAAGATAGCCAGTTCAACCTTGCGATCATTTATCAAAATGGCATGGGTGGTAAACTCGATATCGAGGGGGCTTATAAATGGTATTCTCTTGCCGCTCGCGCTGGCGACAAGGAAGCCGTTGCCATGGTCAAAGATCTGCGCAAGGATCTGTCAGGCAAATTACTAAAAAAACTGGATGAGAATATACGCACCTGGAAGCCAAGAACACCGGACGAAAGTGCAAATGTCGTCAGTCAGTATCGCAAAGCCAGTTTGCAAGACAGCCAGCGCACAAAGTCATAAAGTCGTGACGATTTGACCAGTTAATCAAAGACTGTCAGTTTGAAGATGAGGTGTTCAATTCATTTTGAACCCTCATTTTTGTTTTAACAATAAAATATTCAGGATTATCAGCAAGCAAGACAATGTGTTATTGGGTGGCATGGTCACTAAATAATGAATGATGGCTATGGGGTGGGTCGTACTTCATAGCAAACCCGGGTCGAATGAAAGGCAGGCGAGAATATGGAAAGATTTATTGGCGGTAGCCCAACTGGCGTGCTGGTTCGATTGATCATTTTGTCGATTATTGTAGGTATCGTACTTGCGGCATTAGGTCTGGAGCCCTTTGATATATTCGATGGCGTTAGGCGGCTCGCCGAACGGGTCTATAATATGGGTTATGAAGCTTTTGAAAAAGGCATTTCCTATTTCTTGACTGGTGCTCTTCTTGTCGTGCCGATCTGGCTCGTTGCCAGACTGTTTAAAACAGGACGCGCAAAGAAGAGCTAGCAATTTCATGATGGCTAGAGCGGTTTGCATTCACTCGCGGTCAGAAACAGCTGAACAGTTTTGCTTCGGTTTCAAGTTAAGAAATGCAGGATATGTCTGGATATTTTCAAATTTCTTGACGCCGAAAACGGAGCAAAAATGTCAGCTGGAATGATTGCGGGTGAACGCAAATTGCTCTAGACTTTTTGGCAAGCGCCCTTGAGTGTTGCTCCATCATCAGCACCTGGTTAGTTGTGGCGCATGGAACAAATGCGTTACTTCAAGGGCGCGAGCCGCCAGTCTTTTTGTATGATTGAGCTTCTAATAATTTCGCAACAGTCCGATGAGCCGCCCCTGAACGACAATCTGATCGGGTCCATAGATGCGGGTCTCATAGGCAGGATTGGCAGCTTCCAGGGCGATGCTGGCACCTTTGCGTCGTAATCTTTTCAGCGTTGCTTCTTCTTCTTCGACAAGATAGGCGACAACAATATCGCCATTATTGGCAGAGCTGGTCTTGTGGATGATAACCGTATCGCCATCAAGAATACCTGCTTCAATCATCGAGTCACCTTTGACCTCCAGCGCGAAATGCTCTCCCTTGGAAACCATTTCGGGGGGCACAACAACACTGTGGCTCTGTTCTTGAATAGCAGAAATAGGCACACCGGCAGCGATGCGGCCCATGACCGGAACATTGGTGCCAAGGCGACTGCCAGATGCCCCTCCCTTGGCGGAACTGCCAAAGTCACCAGATACAACGCTACTGGTTTCAGTTGCACCGTCTGGAATGACAGAATCAGGCAGCTTGACAATTTCCAGCGCTCTGGCGCGGTGTGCCAGTCGCTTGATGAAGCCTCGTTCCTCCAGCGCTGTTATCAAGCGATGAATTCCGGATTTGGATTTGAGATTCAAAGCTTCTTTCATTTCTTCAAATGAAGGAGAAACACCTTTTTCGCTGATCCGTTGGTGGATAAACATCAGCAGGTCTTTTTGCTTTTGGGTCAACATGGAATAGATTCCCTTATAGGCGCCTTAAACGATGCGCAGCACGGGCGCGGACAAAACATGAACATATATATAGCTGTTCTGATTGTGTTCTGCAAGGAAAATTTCGGCTGGATTATGATTTGGCAGTGAATGAACCAGAATTTCCACCATGTTTTTCGAGCACTTTAATCTGCGAGATCACCATGCCGCGATCAACCGCTTTCAACATATCGTAAAGGGTCAGGCAGGTGACACTGACCGCTGCCAGAGCCTCCATTTCTACGCCGGTTTTTCCCGAAACACAAACGGTTGCGGTGACCTTGATACCGGGTAGAACAGGATCGACCTCGATATCAACACTGACTTTAGTGAGGGCAAGCGGGTGACATAAAGGGATAAGATCGGAGGTCTTTTTAGCAGCCATAATGCCTGCTATGCGGGCGGTCGCCAGAACATCACCCTTTTTTGCGTTGCCGCTTTGCACCAGTTCGAGGGTTTGGTCGAGCATGGTGATCTGTCCACAAGCAATGGCGGTGCGCGATGTCACCTCCTTGGCCCCTACATCGACCATGTGGGCCTCACCGCTTTTGTTGAGATGGGACAGTTTATCATTGGTCATGATGGTGTTGTTTCTCCAAACAAGAGGGATTTGGTTGCATTGGCGACATCCTCCTGGCGCATCAGACTTTCTCCCACCAAAAATGTGCCGATATTGGCCTTTGAAAGGCGTTGGAGATGCAAATTTTCCGACAGCCCTGATTCGCCCACTATAATATAGCCATCCGGAATAAGCGGCGCCAGCCGTTCGCTGGTTTGCAGACTTGTTTCGAAAGTTTTGAGATTGCGATTATTGATACCAATCATCTTGTTGTCGAGCTTCAAGGCGCGCTCGAGTTCGCGCTCATCATGGACCTCGACCAGCACATCCATGCCCAGATCATGGGCGTGATCGGTCAGGTCAGCGGCCATAGGGTCATCCAGACAGGCCATGATGACAAGAATACAGTCAGCTCCCCAAACCCTGGCCTCAACAATCTGATAAGGATCAATCATGAAATCCTTGCGCAGCACTGGCAAAGAACAGTTGTTTTTGGCCTGCATCAGGAAATCGGGATGTCCTTGAAATGACGGGGTGTCGGTGAGCACGGACAGGCAGGCGGCCCCTCCTTGTTGATAGGCGTTGGCAAGGGATGCGGGATCGAAATCCTCCCGGATCAGACCTTTGGAAGGGGACGCTTTTTTAATTTCGGCAATGAGGGCAAACTCACCGCTCTCCAGCTTTGAGTTTAATGCCTTTGTAAAACTGCGCACAGGCGGCGCGCTAGTGAGCTGTGCTTGAAGCTCGCCAAGCGGTAAATCGCCTTGTGCTTTGCTGATTTCTTCGCGTTTGTAGGCGACTATTTTGTCGAGAATATCGGCCATTAAGTCCAGATCCTAGCTGTTGGATGTTGCCTTGAGATTGTTGAGCGCCGTTTTTGCGGCTCCTGAATCAATCGATTGGGAGGCAAGGCCAGCCCCTTCTTGAATATTACGCGCTTTTCCAGCGACGATGAGAGCGGCGGCCGCATTGAGGATGACCACATCGCGAAAGGCTCCCTTGGTGCCATCGAGCACTTCTCGTATGGCCCTGGCATTGTGCATGGCATCACCGCCCAGCAGATCATCAGGTGTCGCTTGGGCAAGGCCAGCATCTTGCGGCGAGATGGTAAAACTTGAAACCACGCCGTTTTTGAGTTCCGAGACATAAGATAGGCCCGTCGTCGTCAATTCATCCATACCATCGCTGCCATGGACCACCCATACATGATCGGAGCCTAGATTCTTGAGGACATTGGCCAAAGGTTCAACCCAGTCTTTTGAGTAAACTCCCATCAGCTGGCTTTTGACGCCTGCCGGGTTGGTGAGGGGGCCGAGTAGATTGAAAATGGTACGTGTGGCGAGCTGGGCACGCGCCGGCATGACATGTTTCATGGCCGCATGATGGGCGGGCGCAAACATGAAGCCCACATTGGCCTCGTTGATACAGGCGGTGACCAGCTCGGGGGCAATGCCAAGCTTGACGCCAAGGGCTTCAAGCACATCACTGGCTCCCGATTTGGAGGACACCGCCTTGCTGCCATGTTTGGCGACAACCGCGCCAGCGCCGGCAGCAACGAGAGCGCTGCAGGTGGAAATATTATAGGTGCCCTTGGCATCACCACCGGTGCCGACAATATCGATCGCACCATCAGGGGCTTGCACGCCGGTCGCCTTGGCGCGCATGGTCCGGGCCGCGCCGGTAATTTCCTCGACGGTTTCTCCGCGCACGCGAAGGGCCAGTAAAAACGCCCCGATCTGCACATCGGTTGCCTCGCCGCTCATGATGATGTCAAAAGCGCTGGCCGCTTCGGCCTCACTTAAGGAGTGGCCGTCAGCCACCTTGGCGATAAATGTTTTCATGTCTGCCATAAGGAGGGCTCCAATAGGTTAGACGACGGCAATGGCCGGTCGATTGAAGGTGAATTTCTTTGGCGTTGTGCACTTGATAGCCGCCAGTTCCAGGAAATTGGCCAATAGTTTATGGCCATGCTGCGAGGCGATACTTTCTGGATGAAACTGCACGCCATGAATAGGGTATTCTTTATGTTCGAACGCCATAATCAGCCCGTCATTTGTCTGCGCTGTAATGTGCAGGCAGTCCGGGAGACTGTTGCGTTCAACAATCAAGGAGTGATAGCGGGTGGCTTCAAAGGGGGAGGGCAGGCCTTTGAAGATGCCCTCGCCTTTATGGTGGATATGCGAGAGTTTGCCATGCATGATTTTTGGGGCGCGTACCACCTTGCCGCCAAACGCCTGACCAATGCTTTGATGTCCAAGGCATACCCCCAATATGGGGAGATCGCGAGGCGCTTCCTTGATCAGCTCCAGAGTGATGCCCGCCTGATCCGGTTCGCAGGGACCAGGGGACAGCACCAGCGCAGCAGGTTTCTTGGCCAGTATTTCATCCACCGTTTTGGCATCATTGCGATAGACCGCCACCTCGCTGCCAAGCTCCCCCAGATAGTGGACGAGATTGTAGGTGAAGCTGTCATAATTATCGATCAGAGTAATCTTGGCCATGGGCGATCTGTTGCTTCTTCAGGAATTGAGATTGAGACTTTTGGGAGAAGTGAATAGCACGAGCTCTCCCGTTCCATCATCGATATGTTGCCATTCTATCGCTTTTGATTTGATAACACACAGCGTCGCGGTTGGGTATCTTTCGCCAAGCGTCGCCAAATCATCCTTGTTTCCGGTCTTGGCCAGGGTGTAGGCCAGTTTGTGGAAACCAGGATTATGACCAATGATCATGATGTGTGATGCATTGGTTCCGATCGAGGCAAGGAGCGATATGATCGTGCCGGTGGAGGCCAGATAAAGTCGATCCTCAAAAATGGTTTCGGCGTCGGTTTGCCAGTTTTTCGATACCTGTTTGAGGGTTTGCCGGGCTCGTTTGGCGGTGGAACAGATGATCAGGTCGGGGGTGATGCCTTGTTGCGTGAGATGGCTGCCGATCTGCCTCGCCTGGGTTTTTCCTCGCGCGTTTAGCGGGCGATCCTTGTCGCGGAGCAAGGGATCCCCCCAACTTGATTTGGCGTGGCGCAGCATGGTCAGTGTCAGCATGGTTTCATTGCCCCGTCTTGGCTTGCGAGGCGTACCGGACCGCTTCGGAAGCGGCCTTGAACAGGGCTTTGGCCTTATTAATACATTCTTTTTGTTCAAGTTTTGGCTGGCTGTCGGCAACAATACCGGCCCCGGCCTGCACATACATTATGCCATCCTTGACGATACTTGTGCGCAAAATGATGCCGGTATCCATTTCGCCATCGGCGGTGAAATAACCAACACATCCCGCATAGATACCGCGGCGATCCTTTTCCAGCTCGTCAATGATTTCCATGGCGCGCACTTTGGGAGCCCCCGATACGGTCCCGGCGGGAAAACCGGCCATCAAGGCATCAATCGCGTCATGTTTTTTGGGATCAACCTGACCGGTTACATTGGAGACGATATGCATGACGTGAGAATAATATTCGAGAAAGAAACTGTCGGTGACTTCGACACTGCCAGGAATAGAGACGCGTCCCACATCATTGCGGCCAAGGTCCAATAGCATCAGATGCTCGGAGAGCTCTTTGGGATCGCTCAACAATTCGTCAGCCATCTCCTTGTCTTCTTTGGGGGTGCGTCCGCGCATTCTCGTGCCCGCGATGGGTCTGATGGTAATTTCATTGTCGCGAAGCCGCACCAGAATTTCGGGACTTGATCCAATCACGCAAAAATCATCAAATTTCAAAAAATACAGGAATGGCGACGGGTTGGTGCGCCGCAAGGCTCGGTAAAGTGAAAACGGCGGCAGGGTAAAGGGGGCCTCAAAACGCTGGGAGAGGACGACCTGAAAGATGTCTCCAGCCTCGATATATTCCTGCGCCTGCGCGACCATTTGCTTGTATTTCGCAGGTGTGGTGTTGGACACCGGCTCTGCCGTCATTGCCTCTTTATATTGCTCGTTATCACTGTGTATTATCGGCGTCTCAAGGCGCTTGATGACAAGCTCAAGACGATCGATTGCCTGGCTAAAGGCGGCTTTTGCCGACACATCTTTTTTGCATCTGACGGGGGTGACAACGGTAATTTCATCTTTGACAGCATCAAAGATCAAAATAATGGTCGGGCGGATCATCAAACTTTCAGGAAGTCCCAACAGATCCTCATTGTTATCAGGTAACTCCTCGATCAAGCGCACGGTATCATAGCCCATATAGCCAAAGACCCCGGCCGCCATGGGAGGCAGGTCTGGCGGCAGATCGATGCGGCTTTGCGCTAGAAGCTGGCGCAAGGATTTAAGGGACGATGTTTTGGTTTTTATATATTCACGCGGTGTGGCCGCTGGATCCTTGCAGATCTCCACCTTGTCGCAGCTGGAGCGCCAGATCAGATCAGGGGCCATGCCGATGACGGAATAGCGCCCGCGCGTTGTGCCGCCTTCAACAGATTCCAGTAAAAAGGCAAACGGCTCTCGATCGGCAATGCGCAGCATCGCCGAAACCGGGGTCTCAAGATCAGCAACCAGTCGCATGGTGACGACTTGCGCAGTGCCTTTTTGATACTTTTTCAGGAATGTTTCGTATGATGGATCGCTTTGCACCCTGGCCTGTCCTGAATTCAATATTGATTTAAGTGCTAAAAGCGCGGTCTGTTATTCTCTGGTGACGAGCTATTATAGGGCGTCGTGCCGTTCAGGCGCTGGAACACCGTCTCGTTAATTGTCACACCATATATTTTGCGCAGATCCGCAACATATTGGGCAACCACATCGTTTTCCAGAGCCCGGCTAATATTGGCAGTGAGTTTATCACTTTCATCCTTGCCCGGCTGTTTGGCAATGCCTTTTTCAAGGACTTTGAAAATCACCCGCCCCTTGCCATCGGCAAGAGAGTTCATGCCAACACCGCCAACTGCCAGTACGAACGCCTGATTGACGGCAGAGGCTGGTATATCATCATGCTCTTGAGAGCGTTTGAACGGTTTGGAGGTCAAAACTTTTGCCTTGTATTTTTTGGCATATTTTTTGAGTTTTTCGCCATTGCTAATGGCCGCCACGGCATCGCTGGCGATTTTACTTAGTCGGGTTTCGCGTTGACGGTCTTTCCATAGGGTAATGAGCTGCTCTTTGACTTCTGCCAGTGGTTTGGCGCGCTCAGGGGTTACCCCAAGCACTTCAAGCCAGTTGACAATCCCGCCCGTGACTTCAATTGGATCATTTTCCACGCCAATATCGCTGTCAAAAGCGGATGCCAGCAGACGAGGGTCGGTGAGAGTTGCAGCTATTTCCTGGCCTTTTTGATCCTTGCCTGAACGATCAACTGCGTCGATTAGCTCATAGGACAGCTCCAGATCCTTGGCGATTTCCGCAAGCGATTTGCCACCGGCTCGGTCATCTTCGATCGTGTCATGCAGATTGCCGATCTTGTCGGACGCTCGTTCAGCGATCAGATAGGTGCGGATTTCGTCGCTGGCTTTTTCCAGTGTTTTCTGGATCTTGCCAGGTTCGATATCAACGACCTGCAAGATTATTGTGCTCAAGGTGCTGGCGATCGGCTGAGAAATATCGCCCTTTTTGAGCGAAAAGGCCGCATCAGCGACACGGGGGTCAAACAGCTTTGTCTTGTTGATAAAGCCCATATCAGTACCATCGGCCTTAAAGCCGTATTTTTTGGCCACGGTCATAAAATTGGCCCCGCCCGTCAGCTCAAGCCGCGCCGCTTTGGCTTTTTCGCGATCAATGAATGACATGCGCCGGATATGGCGTTTGCCAGGGATTGAAAACTGGTCGATGCGGTCGGCATAATTGGTGGCGATATCTTCCTTGGTAATTTTGATAGCTTTTTTGACAAGCTCGGGAGACAGGGTCAAGAGGCCGATCTTGCGATATTGGGGGGCTGTGAAGGTGCGTTTATTGGCCTCCAGAAAGTCTGCCTGGGCTTTTTCATCTGGCTCTTCGATTTTTTTGACGACGGTTTTGGGAAGAATGAAATATTCCAGGGTTCTGGTGTCATTCTCGAAGCGATTAAAGCTGTTTTTCATGCTTGTTGGGACATAAAGATCGCTGGACAGGGCCAGGATCAACTGCTCACGGACGGTGCCATTGCGCTGTTCGCTGATATACAAGCTCTCATTCATGTTGTTATTGCGCAATACCTCGTCAAACTGGATGCGCGAAAATTTGCCATCTCCGCCTTTGAAAGCGCCGCTTTTGAAGATGTCATCGCGGATGGCGGCATCGGAAATACCCAGTCCCAGCTGTTGCGCGTGGGATGATACGGCGGCATTGGTGATCAAGCTGTTGAGCACCTGGCGATCAAGGCCAAAGGCGCGGGCCTGTTCACTGGTGATCCGTCGACCGATTCGATTGGAAACGCTCCGGAGCTGGCGTTGATAGACGCGCTCATATTCCTGTGGAGAGACTTCAACCTCGCCGACTTTGGCCAGCACGCGATTGCCATATCCGGTGAAAATATCTGCGATACCCCAGACGGCAAAGCTTAGGACGAGCAGTCCGATGAATATTTTGGCGATCCAGGTACCGGTGCCTTTTCGAAGTGTATTTAGCATATTTCTATCTAGTTTTCATTTGCCGCATTGATTTTTTGTGCAATTTCGGTCATTTGGTTGACGTGAATGACATCATAAGAACTACAAGTCTCTCCGGCAAGACAACAATTATTGTCCTCACGTGACAGAATTTGAAGCATGACGAAGGTCATTTTAAACGGTGTTGTTGAGAAACAGGTAAAGCTTTGAGGAAACAGGATCAAGTGCCGAATGGGCAGATTCGTGTTTTGAATACAATGAAGGGGCCATTTTGGGCCAAGACTTGGATAAATCGGGAGACATAAATGTCAAAAAATACACCATTGGTTGCTGGCAACTGGAAAATGAATGGCCTAAGAGAAAATGCCAGCGAGCTGGTGAAGCTCTCTGAGAGCTTGAAAAGCGCGCCCGTCGACGGTGTCGATGTGATGATCTGCCCCCCCGCCACTCTGGTGCTGGCTTTTTGTGAGTTGATGAAAGACAGTATTGTGCAAATCGGTGCTGAAGATTGTCATCCCCTCGTTTCAGGCGCAAACACCGGCGATATTTCAGCTGAAATGTTCGCCGATTGCGGGGCCACGGCGATTATTGTCGGTCATTCCGAACGGCGCGCCGATCATGCCGAGAGCGATGCGCTTGTGCGCGAAAAAGCCCAGGCCACCTGGCGCTCTGGACTGGTTGCCATTATCTGCGTTGGAGAAACCGCTGGGCAGCGCCAATATGGTCTCACCCTTGATGTCGTGCGCCGGCAACTGAAAAACGCCATACCAGATGGTGCCACCGCCCAAAACACCGTCATCGCCTATGAGCCTGTATGGGCAATCGGTACCGGCCTCACACCAACGGTTGAAGATGTGACCAAGGTTCATGATGATATCAGGAAAGTCCTGGTTGAACGATTTGGGGCCGAAAATGGTGGCGGCATGAAATTGCTCTATGGCGGATCGGTGAAAGCCTCCAATGCCAAGGAACTGATGTCTGTTGAAAATGTCGATGGAGCCCTTGTCGGGGGAGCCAGCCTCAAAGCGGACGATTTTCTGGGTATTATCAACAGCTATAAGAGTTAGTCAGCGATTGAGAACCCTCAACATCAACCTCAAGGAGAATAGCTTGCATATTCGTTTTTGTGCCGTTCTCCTGTTGGCGGGGCTGTTGTTGCCGGTCAGCCCGCTTGTGCCAATCGCGTCGGCAGCGCCCTTTACACCAGAACAATGCACCGGCTTGCGTCAATTACGACAAGAGCTGGAGGGGAGAGGTGTGGGGGCAACCGTTACCAAAGGTGCCAAGTGGGCGGCTGAAAACCTTAACGCGGCGCAGTTGGGGGAAGTCGGAGCCTTTTTAAAACTGGGAGAAGAGATCAGGTTTCGCTGTGGCAAATCCACGATCGGCAAACAGAAACAACCTGCTCTCAATGTCAATATTCCGCTCCCCGCACGTAATTCTCGCAGAGTTCGAAAGGACAAAGCTGACAAGGCCAAACGGGCATCAACTGCTGCGGCTGCTTCTGCCAAAATTGGTCCCGAGATGTCGCCAGAGGAAAAATCAGTTCTGTCGGCGAGCACGGATACAAAGACCGGGGCATCAAAAGGCGGCACCAGCACCGTGCGTAGCAGGCCTGCGCAAAAATGAGTTTTATCGGCTTTTTTGCGAATGTTATTGACGAATTTAAGCGGGCCGCTGTAAAAGTGGTTCTTCTTGTGATTGTTTGTTGGCAATCTTAACTTTTGGCGTGCTATTTATTGCCGCCATTCATTGAAAAACCCGATATCGACTTTTGTTTTGAAGTCCTTGAGGGATGGAAACATTATCATGGCAACTGTTTTGCTCGTAATTCACCTGATGATCGCTGTGGCTTTGATTGTCATGATATTGCTGCAACGCTCTGAAGGCGGGGCACTTGGCATGGGCGGTGGTGGTGGCGCTGGCGGCGGCATGATGTCAGGACGCAGCGCTGCGAATCTGCTGACCCGCAGTACAGCCTATCTGGCGGCGGTGTTTTTTGCCACCAGCATCACGTTGGCCATTCTCGCCAAGAGCGACAGAAACCCCGCCTCGATCCTTGATACCTTGTCGCCGACAGGACCTGTTCAGACCAATGGTAGCAAGCCAGCGGTGCCAGCTCCTCCCGCTTCGAGCTTGATTGTTCCTGAAAAACCAAGCACACCAAGCGTTCCCAAATCCAATTAGACCATATCATTGGCGATCTGTTGAAAAGGCGCGCCTGATGATCGGCTTTGGCAGGTGCTAAAAGGCCCGTGTTTGCGCGTCTTCAACAGAAAAATTCGTTAAACTGAAAAAAGCACTTCGAATCAGTGCGGTTATGTGTATTCTACAAGCCCATGGCGCGATATATTTTCATAACTGGCGGCGTGGTATCTTCTCTTGGAAAAGGCATCGCTTCTGCCGCACTTGGTGCATTGCTACAGGCGCGCGGTTATACCGTTCGCCTTCGCAAACTCGACCCCTATCTCAATGTAGACCCTGGCACCATGAGCCCCTATCAGCACGGCGAAGTCTTCGTCACCGATGATGGCGCGGAGACCGATCTGGATCTGGGGCATTATGAGCGTTTCACGGGCGTCTCCGGGCGCCAGTCGGATAATGTGACATCGGGGCGCATTTATCAGGACATTCTGGCCAAGGAGCGCCGTGGAGACTTTCTGGGCGCGACGGTTCAGGTCATTCCTCATGTGACGCAGGCCATTAAGGATTTTGCCCTTTCGAACGGCGATGATGTTGATTTCATCTTGTGTGAAATCGGCGGCACGGTCGGCGATATTGAAGCCCTGCCATTTTTCGAGGCCATCAGGCAGATTGGCCAGGAATTGCCACGAGGCGATACGGTGTTTATTCACCTCACGCTTATTCCCTTTATTACCAGCGCTGGCGAGCTCAAGACCAAGCCGACGCAACATTCGGTCAAGGAATTGCGCTCCATCGGTATCCAGCCCGATATTTTGATGTGTCGCTGTGATCGCGAAGTGCCAGCGTCCGAACGCAAAAAGATTGCGCTGTTTTGTAATGTGCGACCAGAAGCGGTTATTCAGGCTCTGGATGTGGCCAGTATCTATGATGTGCCAGAGGCCTATCACAATGAAGGGCTCGACCGTGAGGTGCTGCGGGCCTTCAGCCTCGATTATAAAACCAAGCCCAATCTTGAGACCTGGCATAAAATATCCAGACGGATCGCCGATCCCGATGGCGAAGTCGATATTGTCATTGTTGGCAAATATACCGGCCTGCTTGAGGCCTATAAATCGCTCAATGAAGCGCTGGTGCATGGGGGCATAGCCAACAAGGTCCGCGTGAAACCTCGATGGATTGAGGCCAGCGATCTCGAACAGGGGGAGCTTGCGCAGATTATTGGCGAAGCTGATGGCGTTTTGGTGCCAGGTGGCTTTGGAAAGCGCGGCTCCGAGGGCAAAATTGCTGCGGTAGAATTCGCGCGTACCCGCAATATACCCTATTTCGGCATCTGCCTTGGCATGCAAATGGCGATTGTTGAGGTGGCCCGCAATCTTGCTGGTATCGAGGGAGCTGGATCAACTGAGTTTGGCACCCCAAAGGTGCCGATCGTTGGCTTGATGACCGAATGGATGAAGGGCCAAGACCTGGAAATGCGGGAGCAGGGGGGGGATCTTGGCGGCACTATGCGTCTTGGTGCCTATGATGCCCTGCTGTCCAAGGGCTCCTTGATCCGTTCTATCTATGGAGGGCGCGAGATAATCAGCGAGCGCCACCGTCATCGCTATGAAGTGGATATGAGTTACCGTGAGCAGCTGGAGGACAACGGCTTGATGTTTGCCGGGCGTTCACCCGATGGTTTACTGCCAGAAACGGTGGAACTGCAAGATCACCCCTGGTTCGTTGGGGTGCAATTTCATCCTGAACTGAAATCTCGGCCCTTTGATCCCCACCCCTTGTTCGCGTCCTTTATCGCGGCGGCGGTCAAGCAAAGCAGGCTTGTCTGACAGATGAGCCAGGGCAAAACATTGCTGTACACTCTAGGCTTTGTTGTATTGGCACTGATTGTTTCCTGGCAGCCGGGGCAGGCACAAAGCTTCACGGTTGGTCAGCTCGACAAGCATTGCCGTTCCTATCTTAAATTGAGTACAAAGGCGCGTCCGGGAAAGCTGTCAAAGGGGCAGGCGGTTGATGTTGTCAAATGTACAAGTTTTATTGCAGCGTTCCATTATGGTAAAACGGGCGCCAATATATTGAACGATACATTTGGGCCTTATTGTCTGCCAAAGAACAAACAAACGACAAAATGGCTGGTCAGAAATTTTGTGCGCTGGGTGGCAGCTAATCCGAGGCAGAAAAACAAAGTGGCCGGCATCGGTATAATGAAATCATTGCAAGAGCGTTATGGCTGCGATGAACGAGACAGGGTGAAAGAATGACACAAGAACAAAAGCCAGATGACGTCGTCACGATTGGTGATGTGAATATTTCCAATGCGGCCCCCTTTGCTTTGTTCGCGGGGCCCTGTCAGATGGAAAGCCGCGACCATGGGTTGGAAATGGACCATGGCTTGAAGGAAATCTGCGACCGCCTGGGGATCGGGCTGATCTTCAAGGCCAGTTTTGACAAGGCCAATCGCACCAGTATTGGCAGCCAGCGTGGCCTTGGTTTTGAGGGCACTTTGCCGGTTTTTGCCGAGATCAGGGAAAAATACGGTTTGGCGATTGTCACGGATGTGCATGAAGCGGCGCACTGCGCCCCGGCTGCCGAAGTGGTTGACGTGTTGCAGATCCCCGCCTTTTTGTGCCGACAGACCGATCTGCTGGTTGCGGCGGCCAAACCGGAGCAGTCATCAAGATCAAAAAGGGGCAATTTTTGGCCCCGTGGGATATGAAAAACGTCGTTGGCAAAGTTCTTGCCGCAGGCAATAGCCGCGTACTTGTAACCGAGCGTGGTGCCAGCTTTGGCTATAATACATTGGTCTCTGACATGCGTTCTTTGCCTATTCTGGCGCAAACCGGCTGTCCGGTGGTGTTTGATGCGACCCATAGTGTGCAACAACCAGGTGGTCAGGGCGAAACCAGCGGCGGGCAACGAGAATTTGTTCCTGTGCTGGCACGCGCCGCTTTGGCCGTGGGCGTTGCCGCCTTGTTTGTCGAGACCCATGAAGATCCTGACAATGCTCCCTCCGATGGCCCCAATATGGTGCATCTGTCGAAACTGGAGGACTTGCTAGCGCAATGGCAACAAATCGACCGCGTTATGAAGGGCTGACATCTGGTTCAACTGGCCGCATATGGCAAAAACCGTCTGTCCAGAGATGCGGGACGCTTTGCTTGGCCACGCCCTGCTTGCCCACGATTTGGGAAGGGGCTGTCACGATAAATTTATCCGGCCGATACGCAGGGATTGCCAGAGGGTGCCCGGGCGTTCTGAAGTATTTTTAAATAGCTGGATGGGTGTCCCAAACAGCCGATGCGATCAGATCTGCGCGGCTTGAAGGGGTCTGAACGTCCTGAAGTGAGTGTCTTAATCCAAGGGGAAATAATGAGCGAGTATCAGATCCAGAGAACCAATATGGTTGATAGTCAGTTGCGGCCCAATCAGGTGACTGACCACCGTATATTGGCGGCGATGATGGATATTCCGCGCGAAAAATTTGTCCCCGATAGTAAACAGGGTCTTGCCTATATGGATCAAGACATCCTTGTTGACCGTGATCAAGACGGCACGGATCGCTATATGATGTCGCCCATGACAATTGCCCGCCTTGCCCAGCTGGCACGCATTGACGACAAGGATATGGTGTTGATCATCGGCTGCACCTCGGGCTATCTTGCCGCGCTACTGGCAAGTCTTGCCAGCAGCGTTATCTGTCTGGAGCGCGATGATCGTCTGGGAGAAGCAGCGGCCCTGCGGCTTGAGGAGCTTGACTGTGATAATGTGGCAACAGTGAGTGGTCGTTTGGAAGAAGGCTATTCTAAAGAAGCCCCCTATGATGTAATTATGTTCAACGGTAGTGTTGAATTGATTCCCCAAAGCCTGTTTGATCAATTGCAGGATAATGGCCGGTTGGTTGCTGTACAATTGACCAAGGGGGGCGTCGGCAAGGCGCATTTGTACCGTAAAATCGGTGATAGTATAGGCGAAAACCGCATTTCATTTGACGCCTCTGCCCAACCGTTACCTGGTTTTAAACGAGACCAGTCTTTTGTTTTCTGATTAATCAAGCCAAGCGTTAAATCAGTTTTAATTTCCGTAAAGTATATTCCACTCACCCCATTCATTTGAGGTGAAAATTGTGTATCGGCATTGCCGGTCTGTTTCGTTCAGTAGTTGTTTTGTTCAGTTGTTGGTGCACCTTGGTTGCGCTCGATGTGATGAATAACAATAGCGGCGAAAGAGGCTGGGTCATGTGGAACTTTCGAACTAAAGAATTATTGAGTGCTACCTTGTTTGCAGGCCTTTTCTGCCTCGCACCAAACAGCGCCAGAGCGGAAACGCTGAAAACCATTTTGTCGAGCACCTATCTTGGCAATCCAACCATCAATGCCGAGCGCGCAAAATTGCGGGCGCTTGATGAAGAAAACCCCAGGGCGCGGTCTGGTTACCGCCCCAAGGTCAATTTCAATGCCGATATTACCAGCCAGAACGTCAAAACCCGTCCACCGCTCGCCACAGATGGTCAACGCCGTCACGGTGGTTACACAGTCAGTCTGGTGCAACCACTCTTTCGCGGGCTGCGCACTATCAATTCCATACGCAGAGCAGATGCCAGTATTTATGCTGGTCGAGAAGACCTGCGCTCCGTTGAGCAAAATGTTTTTCTGGATGCGGTAACTGCCTATGTTGATGTTATTCGTGATCGGGCGATTGTTCGCTTGCGCCGCAACAATGTCAGTGTCATCGCAGAGCAGAAAAGAGCCACAAATGATCGCTTCACGGTTGGTGAAGTGACCAAAACCGATGTGGCCCAGGCCAATGCCCGTTACAGCGGCGCGGTCTCTGATCTCAATCTGGCCCGCGCCAATCTGAAGACCAGAAGAGCCGTTTATGAGCAAATTATTGGTCGCAGACCGAATGGTTTGAAGAGCCCAGGGGGCATCGTCAAATATTTGCCACGGTCTTTAACTGGATCTTTGAAACGAGGCATGCACGAACACCCGTCCATTTTGGGGGCAACCTATCGTGAAATCTCGGCCACTCACTCTATTCACGTTATCAGGGGGGAGTTCTTGCCAGAGATCAATCTGGAGGGCAGCTGGACCCGGCGCTATCACCCAGCCGATGGCATTGATCAGCAAAGAACAGGTATTGTAAAAGGCACATTCAAGATGCCATTCTATGCGGGGGGCGAGATTTCGGCCCGCGTCAGACAGGCAAAGCAGACGGTCTTGCAGCGACGTCAAGAACTGCAGGCCGTCAAGCGAAGAGTAAGGGCTGATGTCATTTCCAGTTGGGGACAGGTGTCTTCCATTGTTGCCAAATTGAGTGCTGATCGCGCTCAGGTCAGCGCCACCAAAATCGCACTAGATGGGGTGGAAGAGGAGGAAAAAGTTGGCCAGCGCACGGTTCTTGATGTTCTGGATGCGCAGCAGGAATATCTCAATGCGCAGGTCTCGCTTGCGGTGACCCAGCGGGATCTGGTTGTGGCCAGATTTCGGTTGCTGGCAGCAACGGGGCGTTTGTCGGCTGTCGAACTGGGGCTAAAAGTCAGGCGCTATCAATCGGCGGCACACTATGAGCACGTGGAGCGCAAATGGATTGGCACACGGGTTGATGAATATGATGATGAGCAGGAAAACCGAGCCATCGTAAATGATCGCTATTTCCCCTCCACTTACAAATAGCACTTGAAACCCGGTTTGTTTATTGGCTTCCCCTTGTGGGAGGCCAGAGCAGCACTGAAATTTGCTCTGATTAATATCATCAATTTTATCTGTTGATGGTTCACTCATCACTGGCTTTCACTCGCGACCTGTGGCAATATTTAAACCTACAAACAATTAGGTGTTTTGCCCATGAGCTAGCCACAATTGCGGGTTAATTGCTTAGTTCAGGTGGGAATAATCGAGGAAATGCAGGATGAATAGTGCGGAAAAAAAAGCTCCAGAACCGAGCATGGATGATATTATCAGCTCGATCAGAAATATCATAGCTGATGATACGAATAAAACAGTGCCCGAGCCAATCGCGCCTGCTGCGGAAAATCCGTCACCCGCCATTGTCCAACTGACGGAAAATCAGATTGCCGACCCGGCTCACGAGCAAGCCAATGGCGCATCTGTATCGCCAGAGACGCTGGCCCCCGGTTCGGCGGCCAGCGCCGAAGCTGCGGGATTTCAATCCACGCCCGATCTGGAGGCTGCCAGAGAAATTGATGCTGTGCCCGGCCTTATGGCGACGCCAGAGGTGGCCAATGCCGCCAGCGCGCCAGGTGCCCCACCTGCAGCAATCTCCCCGGAATTAAAAATATCTGACCCCTTGGCCCCAGCAACATCGCTCGAGACAACTCAGGTCAATGGCATGATGGCAGCCCCTGCGCCCGGCGCAGACATGACATCTGCGCCAAGCGTCAATGCAGCGCCAACACCAGATCAGTCTGTGGCTGCTCAGGCTTTTGATGAGCCGGGTCTATCGGC
Source organism: Alphaproteobacteria bacterium (assembly GCA_024279115.1). Classification (GTDB taxonomy): domain Bacteria; phylum Pseudomonadota; class Alphaproteobacteria; order Rhizobiales; family JAKIUO01; genus JAKIUO01. The sequence continues at coordinate 15,030 of JAJRRW010000008.1, read as the reverse complement.
AACAGCTGCGCAAGGTTCAGCGGCAAACCCTTTGAGCGATCAGTCAGCAGCAATGCCTGAAGATGATATCGCTTTTGTGTCTCCAGAAGTCCCGCAGGCTGCGGCTGTCGATGACGGACTGACACCCACACCGGCCCCTTTGGCACAAGGGAATGACCCGATCGAAGAGATGATGCAGACCGTCAATAGCGATCTTGCTGAAGGCGATACGATCAATAATGGTGTGGACCCCGATCAGATATTGGAGGGCATGGAGGCTGGCGTTGAACCAGAGCCGGTCAGTGAACCAGCACCCCTTGCTGATGGCGCTCCTGTGATACTGGATGCCAGTCAGGTTACTCCTGAAGATGCCGTCGCCATCACGGCTGTTGCTGTGGCAACCACAAAGGCGATGACAGATACCAGGGCGTCCGCTCCAACGCCTCCCGCTTCGCAAGAACCGGCGGGGACAAGCATTGAAGATATTGTCAGAACTCTGCTTAAGCCGATGATCCGTGAATGGCTTGACGACAATATGCCCAGAATTCTTGAGGGCGTTATCAAGGAAGAGATCACCGCTCCTGGCAGTGACAAGACGTAAGTCGTCCCAACATATCAATAGATTTAGAATTGAAATTCAGCTGCTTCTGATAAGAGGTGGCTGTTTTTACGTCCGTTGCGCGAGTTTGAAAAAACCAGTCAGTAATTTGTTCGGCGATAGTAATTGACTGACAGTTGCGAGTATGTTTTTTCAGGACAAAATGAAACACTGCATCATGAGGCGATATGCTCGATAAACAATTCACACCCAACGAAGTCGAACAGCGTATTTACCAGCAATGGGAAGATGCAGGAGCCTTCAAAAGCCAGCCAGATCGCGTCGCTGCGGGGGCCAAATCCTATTGCATTGTCATACCGCCGCCCAATGTCACCGGGTCATTGCATATGGGGCATGCCCTCAATAATACTATTCAGGATATTCTCATTCGGTTTGAACGCATGCGCGGCAAGGATGTGTTGTGGCAACCAGGTATGGACCATGCTGGCATCGCCACGCAAATGGTTGTGGAGCGCCAGCTCGCCCAAAATGGCGAGCAGAGTCGCCGCGATATGGGCCGCGACGCTTTTGTGGAGCGGGTCTGGGAGTGGAAAGAGCAATCTGGCGGCACCATCATCAATCAGTTGCGGCGTCTTGGTGCGTCTTGCGACTGGTCTCGCGAGCGCTTCACGATGGACGAGGGGTTGTCAAAAGCCGTTCGCAAGGTCTTTGTAGAGTTGTATGAGGCTGATCTGATCTATCGCGACAAGCGTCTGGTCAATTGGGATCCGGTGTTCCAGACGGCTATTTCCGACCTGGAAGTTGAAAATATCGAGGTTGATGGGCATTTCTGGCATTTCAAATATCCGCTGGAAAATGGCGAGACTTATGAGTTTCCCATCGCCCATGACGAAGATGGGGAACCAACTTCGTTCGAGACCAGAGACTATATCTCGATCGCCACGACACGTCCCGAGACCATGCTTGGTGATGGCGCCGTTGCTGTGCACCCAGACGACAAGCGATATGCGCCAATTGTTGGCAAGCGTGTTTTTCTGCCGCTTGCTGATCGCTATATTCCCATTATTACCGACGAATATCCAGATCCCGACTTTGGCTCCGGGGCCGTCAAGATCACCGGCGCTCATGATTTCAATGATTATGCGGTGGCGCGGCGCAATGAGTTGCCTCTGCTGATCATCATGGATGAGAAGGGCCAGATGGCCGGAGATATTCCTGAAAAATATATCGGCATGGATCGCTTTGAAGCGCGTAAGCTGATTGTCGAAGATATTGATAAGCTTGGTTTGTTGCTGGAAGTCGAAGACAAAAAAATCGTACAGCCGTTTGGCGATCGCTCCCATGCCGTCATCGAGCCGATGCTGACCGATCAATGGTATGTCAATGCCAAAAAACTGGCAGAGCCGGCTATTGCGGCGGTCAAAGACGGGCGCACAAAATTTGTACCGGCCAACTAGGACAAAACCTATTTCCAATGGATGGATAATATTGAACCCTGGTGCATCTCGCGTCAGCTCTGGTGGGGGCACCGTATCCCGGTCTGGTATGGACCTGATGAGAAGGTGTTTGTTGCCTATACCAGAGAAGAAGCTGGTAAACAAGCCGCCAAGCACTATGGCAAGGCGGTTGAACTGCGCCAGGACCCCGATGTCCTCGATACCTGGTTCTCGTCTGGCCTGTGGGCATTTTCCACACTTGGCTGGCCGGACAAGACGCCCGAGTTGGAGCGCTACTATAAAACCGATGTGCTGGTCACTGGCTTTGACATCATCTTTTTCTGGGTGGCCCGCATGATGATGATGGGGATGCACTTCATGAAAGAAGTACCGTTCCACACCGTCTATGTGCACGCGCTGGTGCGCGATGAAAAGGGGGCCAAAATGTCGAAGTCCAAGGGCAATGTCATGGATCCGCTTGATCTTGTGGATGGCATTGTGCTTGAGCAACTGGTTGAGAAACGCACGATTGGGCTGGGGAAGAAAGACGCCAAGGCCATCGCCAGATCGACACGCAAGGAATATCCAGACGGCATTCCACCCTATGGCACGGACGCCCTTCGCTTCACCTTGGCGGCCATGGCAGCGCAGGGGCGCGATGTGCGCATGTCTTTGCCGCGCGTCGAAGGCTACCGGAATTTCTCCACCAAGCTGTGGAATGCGGCTCGTTTCACGCAGATGAACGAATGTGTCCGTCAACAAGGGTTTGAGCCTGCAAGCTGCCAGGAGACCATCAACAAGTGGATCGGCGGCGAGCTGCAAAAAGCCACCGGAGCGGTGACACAGGCCATCGAACTGCATCGCTATAATGAAGCGGCCAGTGCTATCTACAATTTTGTCTGGCATGTCTATTGTGACTGGTATCTTGAATTGATCAAGACAGTGCTGAACGGCAAAGATGTGGATGCACAAGCAGAGACAAGGGCGATGGCGGCATTTGTGCTGGATCAGATCCTCAAACTATTGCATCCGTTCATGCCATTTATCACCGAGGAGCTGTGGCAAAAGCTTGCCGAACAAGGTCCTGAACGAGATAGTTTGTTGATTCTTGCCCCGTGGCCCTCCTTCACAGAGCTGGAGGATCAAGCGGTTGCTCGTGAGGTCGATTGGCTGATCCGCCTGATCACGGAAGTGCGCTCGGTTCGTGCCGAAATGAATGTCCCGGCGGGGGCCAAAGTGCCGCTGATTTTCACCGGAGCCGGGGATGAGGTCAAAGGCTGGGTGGAAACTCACAGTGAAACGCTGCGGCGCATTGCCCGGCTTGAAGAGTTGGTTTTTGCCAGGCAGGTCCCCGATGGCGCCCTTCAGATGATCCTTGATGATGTGACCATTGGTATGTCCCTGGAGGGCATTATTGATGTAAAGGCTGAACAGGCGCGGCTGAACAAGGAAATTGACAAGCAGAGGGGCGACATCAAGAAAATTGAAGCCAAGCTTGGCAATGAAAACTTTACCGGACGCGCTCCGCTTGAAGTGGTTGAAGAACAAAAGCGCCGCAAAAGTGAGGCCGAACAGGCGGTGGAAAAATTGCAAACGGCGCTCAGGCGGGTCGAGGCTCTTGGCTAGAATCTGTGATTTGTGGATAAGTAATCATGAGCAGTTTGCGAGTGAGACCTATTCTAAATTAGCTTGGTAAGACCCCAATATTGTTTGCTAACAAACGCTCTGTTAAAATTACAATGTCGATTTAGGTCGATGTTTTATAGACTTCGCTATTGTCAGTATAGTGATTGAAAATATCGTCGAATTCTTGATTGGACGGTGAAAAATAAATAGATGTCTGAAATTTATTTGTTGACAGTGATTCGTTGCTCTTGACAATGGGTATGAAATTGACCTTTAGTAGCTACACATAGAGTTTTTCGAATTCCCATGTCTATTAACAGGTCCGCCGCATCTCCTGGGACTTGGGATGTTTGAGTTAAGTTTATTTAGTGTGAGTGGCCTCCTCAAATACACTGAATAGATGTTTAACTCTATATGGGCCTGATTTAGAGGCTCATGAAACCGATTTCTGACTATCCTGGTTCGGATTTACCCCGCTGCCGAATGGATATGAGGGGATCGGTTTCGTATTTTTCACACCATTTTCTTTTGAAACCACATCATATTTTTCTGAAATAAGGAATCGCTGCCATAGTGGGCAGCAGGCGCGCCCCGACTGCCATAGGTGCAAAAGACACCATTGCACAGGACGCAACGAATTAGCGTTGTGTCAGAAACAGTATTGGCATGAATGGGTGAAAACAGGAGCTATTTGATTTTAGCTTCTTTGAAATCGCAATGTTTGCGAATGACCGGGTCGTATTTTTTCAACACGAGCTTTTCGGTGATATTTCTGGGGTTTTTCTTCGTAACATAGAAATACCCGGTACCTTCTGTGCTGACCAGACGGATTTTTTGAACAGCCGATTTTGCCATTTTACTTCCTCAAGAATTTAGGTGCGGCCGAACAGGGTTCTGGGAGCGCGCGATTGGAGATCAGAATTTATCCTTTTGCGGCTGGTTGTCAAGCATAGTGTTGCCAAGCCGGCATGCAGATCGGCGGGTTTTTGGGATAATCGGTATAAAGAGCCTGTTTTTGGACCCTAAATACGTTTGCTAGCGCGGTTTGCGGGTTTTTCGCTTGCCCATGTGTGGTGATCTGCCGCGCCCCCCATTGGAGCCACGATTGTTACGACCGCGTCCAGAGCGCTTGGCAGGGGAGCCATCCTTGTTGGTTGTGGTCTGTCCTTTGGTGATCAGCTCAAAACGAAGCGCTCCGGCGGTTGGCACGGCCTCCACCAGCCGCACGGCGACGGTTGCTCCCATTTGGTGAGTCTCACCGCTATGCTCCCCGATCAGCGATTGCCGTTGTTCATCATAATAGAAATATTCGCGGCCAATGGTGGAGATGGGAATGAAGCCGTCCGCTCCGGTGTCTTGCAGACGCACAAACAGACCAGAGCGTGTCACTCCTGATATGCGCCCTTGAAAGGTGGCGCCAATATTGTCGGCCAGGTGATAGGCGATGAGGCGGTCTGTGGTCTCACGCTCGGCTGCCATGGCGCGGCGCTCCAGATCAGATATATCGGAGGCGATATTTGACAGCCGCTCGACTTGCCGCTGTTTTAGTCCATCGGTGCCAAAGCCCAGCGCATGGATCAAGGCGCGATGCACGATCAGGTCTGCATAGCGGCGGATGGGGGACGTGAAATGCGCGTATTGACTTAGGTTGAGGCCAAAATGCCCCTCGTTTTTGGTGCTGTAGATGGCCTGCGACTGGGAACGCAAAATGGTTTCATTGACCAGATCGCTCAAATCTCCGCCCTCGACTTTCGCCAGGATGTCATTGAGCTGCCTGGCCTTGATTTGTGCATTGCGCGCGAACTTGATTTTCAGGGTCTGCAAGAAATCGGCAAGCGATTGCATTTTTTCAAAAGAGGGGGCCGGATGTATGCGGTAAATCACCGGAGATTTCGCATTATCCAGACTTTGCGCGGCGCAGACATTGGCCTGGATCATGAATTCTTCAATGACCTTGTGGGCATCGAGGCGCTCGGGGGTGAGAATATCCTTGATACGCCCGCCCTCATCCATGATGATTTTGCGCTCGGGTAATTCCAGCTCGAGAGGATGGCGTCTGGCGCGGGCCTTTAACAAACCTCTCCAGGCGCTCCACAGGGGCTTGAGAACGGGTTCCAGCAAGGGCGCGGATGTGTCATCGCCATGGCCATCAATGGCCATTTGTGCCTGCTCATATGAGAGCTTTGCGTGCGAGCGCATAATGGCCCGCATAAATGTGTGGTCAATTTTTTCGCCGTGCTTGTCAAAACGCATTTTGACAGCAAGGCAGGGACGCTCCTCATGTTCTCGTAGCGAACAAAGATCATTGGAGATTTTTTCCGGCAGCATGGGCACAACGCGGTCGGGAAAATATACTGAATTACCGCGTTTTAATGCTTCGATATCAAGCTTTGATCCCGTATCGACGTAATAAGAGACATCAGCAATCGCCACAATGACGATAAACCCGCCTTTATTTGCGGCGTCGTCATCGTCAAAGGCGTAGACAGCATCATCATGGTCGCGGGCGTCTGATGGATCAATGGTTATGAGCGGTGTGTCGCGCAGATCTTCACGATTGTCTTCGCCAAGGACTGGTAACGTGCCGAGTTCATCCAGCACCTCCTTGGGAAACTGATCCGGGATACCGTGGCGATGAATAGCAATCAGGCTGACGGCATTTTGATTATCTGGATTGCCAAGCTGGGCCTTGATGGTGGCAAACGAGGGGCCGTGTCGACCAGCTTTTGCGGGCAAAAAGCGCACAAGTTCGCCTTCTTTCACGTCGAGACAGTCCTTGGCCTGCACTGACCATTCGCGCAATATTTTGCGATCCACAGGGTCGATCTGGCCGCTGCCATCTTCAAGGCGTCGGAAAATACCCAGCAGTTCGCGGTCTTCTTTTGGCAGTTTTTTGATAATGCGGGCCTGGTGGGAGGGCATCCCTTCAGGCGCATCGGGCAATTTACTAATACGCGCCAGGATACGATCGCCAACGCCAGCGCTTTCGCGGCTGTTGCGCTGGCTTTCAAATTCAATCAGCACCAGAGGAGGTTTGCTGTCATCGGACCATTTTTCGGGGCGGGCAATGAGATCGCCTTCATCATCAAGATGAGTGATGGCAAGAACCGTGACGGAGGGGAGTTCGCCAGGTCTCGATATTTTCTTGCGAGGGCTGGAGATCAGCCCTTCGTCAGCCATTTCACGCAATAGCTGTTTGAAAGGAACCCTTTGCGCCCCTTTGATGCCAAAGGCTTTGCCGATCTCGCGCTTGCCCGTTTTGTGAGACGAAGCCTTGATGAATTCAAGGATCTGGGATTTCTCGGGCAGCGGCCTCACCTGGGGTGCGGGCTTTGGGGAGCCGGTTTTTTGTTTGCGCTTTTGTGCGGTCTTTTTTCGTCGGTTTTTGTCGGCCAAGGCGGGTTCCTACTCGGCCAGCTTGGCCGGTGCGGCTTTTTTCTTTTTAGCCGGTGGTTTCTTTTTAGCTGCCGGTTTTTTCTTGGCGGCGGCCTTCTTTTTGGGAGCAGCTTTCTTACGGGCGGGTTTCGTTTTGCCGGATTTGGCAGCCCGTTCCGCGATCAGCTTGACCGCATCTTCCATGGTAACATCTTGGGGATCAAGGGTTTTTGGTAAAGTTGCGTTAATGCGTCCATGTTTGACATAGGGGCCATAGCGGCCATCAAGCACCTGTACGACGCCTTTTCCTCTGGATGTTCGCCCAGTTCCTTGAGCACGGTTGAGCCGCGTTTTTGTTTGGTTTTCTTTTCGGCAAGTACGGTCACCGCCCGGTTGATGCCAACGGTGAACACTTCTGCCGGGTTTTCAAGATTGGCATAGGTGCCTTGATGAGCGACATAGGGGCCGTATCGACCAATGCTTGCTGTGATGGCTTCGCCGGTTTCTGGATGCTTGCCGATCTCTCTTGGCAGGGACAAAAGCTCAAGGGCTTTTTCGAAATCTATGTCGGCTGGGTCCATGCCCTTGGGGATGGACATGCGTTTTGGCTTCTCTTTTTTCTTTTTGTCATAGTCATCTGGTTCGCCCAGTTGCACATAGGGTCCAAAGCGGCCGGTCTTGAAATACACATCAAGACCCGTTTCAGGATCGGCCCCCAGTACACGGTCTTCATTGGCGCTATTTTCGCCAGCTTCTTCATTGCTCTCGGAAAACTGTCGCGTAAAGCGGCAATCGGGATAATTCGAACAGCCGATAAAAGCGCCAAAGCGACCGACTTTCAAAGAGATACGACCATCTTCGCATTTGGGGCCTTTGCGCGGGTCCGAGCCATCGCCGGCATCTGGACAGACATGGGGACCGAGCATCTCATTGAGGGCATCAAGCACTTCTGTGACGCGCAGGTCTTTAATCTCGTTGACCTTGGCGATGAATTCGGACCAAAATTCGTTGAGTACCTGTTTCCACGACAGTTTGCCCGCCGAAATAATGTCGAGCTTTTCTTCCAGACCGGCGGTGAAATCATATTCCACATAGCGCTCGAAAAAGCTTTCCAGAAAGGCTGTAACCAGACGCCCCTTGTCTTCGGGAATGAGTTTCTTTTTATCGATGCGCACATATTCGCGGCTTTGCAAAACACTCAGCGTTGAGGCGTATGTGGACGGGCGACCAATGCCCAGCTCTTCCATTTTTTTGACCAGCGTGGCCTCGGAATAACGGGGTAGCGGTTCCGTGAAATGCTGATCGGCATTGACCGTATGGGCGGTGGGTTTTTCTTGTTCGGTGATCAGTGGCAGACGCTTGTCGTCATCATTATCGCTCTTGTCATCATCCTCGCGCCCTTCACGATATAATGTCAAAAAGCCATCAAAACGAAGCACCTGACCGGTGGCACGCAGACCGTATTGTTCCTTGCCTTTGCCAGTGGCCTCGATCTCGACGGTGGTGCGATCAAAAACCGCATCGCTCATCTGTGAAGCAACAGTTCGTCGCCAGACCAGCCCGTACAATTTGATCTGATCAGCATCGAGATATTTGGCAATATCGTCGGGGTGGCGGGCAAAGTCAGTGGGACGTACAGCTTCATGCGCCTCTTGGGCATTCTTGGCCTTGGTCTTGTAAGAGCGTGGTTCGTCGGGGTGATAATTTTTGCCATAACGATCGGCGATCACTGTGCGGGCGGATTGAATGGCTTCAGGGACAATGGAAATCGCGTCCGTTCTCATATAGGTGATGAGGCCAACGGTTTCCGAGCCTATCGACACACCCTCATAGAGTTTTTGCGCAACCTGCATTGTTCTTGAGGCGGAAAAGCCAAAGCGGCGCGAGGCGTCCATTTGTAAGGTTGAGGTGGCAAATGGCGGCGGCGGGCGGCGCTTTTGTGGTTTCTTGACGACAGAGCGGACTTGAAAAGAAGCGGTTTGCAATGTCTTTTGAGCAGGCAGGGCGGTGGCCTCATCGGGGAGATCAAATTTGCCGAGCTTTTTGCCCTCAATGGAGACCAGTCTGGAGGTGAACTTGTCGCCAGCCTCATTGTTCATCAGCGCTTCAATGGTCCAGTATTCGCGCGGTTTGAACAGCTCTATTTCGGATTCGCGCTCACAAACAAGACGTAGCGCGACAGATTGGACACGGCCAGCGGAACGAGAACCAGGAAGTTTGCGCCATAAAACCGGCGACAGCGTAAAGCCCACGAGATAGTCAAGAGCCCGTCGTGCCAGATAGGCATCGACCAAAGGCGTATCAAGCTCACGCGGATTGGCAAGAGCTTCCAGAATGGCGCTTTTTGTGACGGCATTAAAGGCCACGCGTTCCACTTCCACGCCCTTGAGCGCCCGCCTTTTTTCAAGCACCTGCAAGATGTGCCAAGAGATGGCTTCGCCTTCACGATCAGGGTCAGTGGCGAGGATGAGTTTATCCGAGCCTTTGACCGCTGCGGTAATTTCTTTTAGAGTCTTGGCGCCGCGCGTGTCTGATTCCCAATGCATGGTGAAATCATTGTCGGGTTCCACGGATCCATTTTGTGAGGGCAGATCCCGAACATGACCAATAGAGGCGATGACTTTATAGTCCGAGCCAAGATACTTGTTGATGGTTTTGGCCTTTGCCGCCGATTCCACAATAACAATATTCATCGGTATCCGTTTCTCGCTCTGACTGTTTCAATAGGTGCAAATGGGTTTCGTGTTGATCTGTGCCGTTCATTTTTGAAGAGAATGTACCAGACCCTCGATAGCTTGCTGATGTCTAGATCCAGCCACCATTTTGCATGTTGATCGCTGTATGAAAATGCTCAATCACTGTCGATGTGTCAATTCCCAAAAACCAATGGGTATAATTTTATAGCACAAAATTCGCAATTATAGGTTGCATCGACGATCAGATGCAATTAACAATTGCAATGGGCGTTAGCGACCATATCACGACGGTATATAGTAAAATGCTACAAAAGAAACCTATGTTGATAAAATGGGTCGAAGATGTGGTTCTCACAAAGATTGCCAGTAACAGGGGTACTTCATGGGACGAAACAAATCGATAACAAACATCATTTCGTTGAGAGATCACGGACCAAACGGTGTTGATGGCAAGGAGCTGGCAGCACAGGGGGAAGATGCCAATGTATTTATTGTTGATATGTTGGACCGGCTCATGCAGATAGCGGCCAAAGAAGACCAGTCCGTATTGGTCTATTTGCTGGCGATGGCAAGAGCCGAAGCGATCGAGTCGAGCAAAGCGCCAGAGTAGATCGAGGCAATGCGGTCGTAATATTTTTCAGATTTTGGAGTGGTACTGGTGGTCTGCCTCACCTAAAGTGTCGGGCTTTGATGGAGCCGCATTGTAACAAACCCGCTCCCCGTGCTTGCTCCAAGGCCCAGTAGCAATAAAGCACAACCCATCGTTTTTTTTGCCCCTTTCCGCCCCTGGCCCGGATCGCCACTTCACCGCTAACGCAGCTGCGCTTGTCCGGGGAGTGCTATTGTTCTCATCAGGGTGCCACCAATCCGACAATTTAACAGAGGCAAGCCACTAGAGCGGGGCCAATAGTCGGATATTTTGTGCGCCATCATGTTCGAGGCATCCGCCAAGTTCCAGCTCCAGCAACACAACCCGCACCTCTCGTGAGGGCAGACCGGTTGCTCTGATTATTTCATCTATTTCAACTGCCTGTGTGCTCAAGGCACCAAGAACGGCTTCGCGGGCGTTTGGCTCAATATCATACATATCAATGGGGTGCTGAGCCGCGTCTGGTTCGAACAAGGAAGATTGTTCATAGCGCTTGATATCCGACATGGCTTGCAGATTGTCGAGGACATCGCTGGCGCAGGTGATCATGGAGGCTCCTTGCATGATCAAGCGGTTGGGGCCAGCGGCTCTTGGGTCCGTTGGGTGACCAGGGACCGCCATCACTTCTCGACCTTGTTCACTGGCCAGGCGGGCCGTGATCAAGGATCCCGAGCGCAGATTGGCCTCGACAACAATGGTTCCAAGGGTGCAGCCGGAAATAATACGGTTGCGGCGCGGGAAGTCGCGGGCCCGGGGCTCAAAGCCTGGAGGGTTTTCTGTGATGACAAGGCCGGTTTTCTCGATTTGACATTGTAATTCTTTGTTGCGCGGGGGGTAATAATTATCGATACCGCCAGCGATAACGGCCATGGTTGCTTGATCCAGCGCGCCTTTGTGGGCGGCGGTATCAATGCCGCGCGCCAGGCCTGAAACGATCACATATCCAGCTTGCGCCAGTTCTTGCACGAGGGTGCGCGTAAATTGTTGGCCAACTGCCGAGCCGTTTCTGGAGCCGACAATGGCCACGGCTGGCAAGGTGGTGAGATCGGCATTTCCCTTGATATAAAGTAGCGGCGGCGGCGCGTCGAGAAAAGCAAGGGCGGGGGGATAGCCATGTTCGCCTCTGGCTACCAGCGTGGCGCCAAATTTACGGGCCGCGTTTTGTTCGCGTTCAACCATTTGTATGGTGATGGGCGGCTGTTGAGATTGGCGTTTACTGGAACGGCGCGCAAATTCTGGCAGATGTTCAATTGCTTGTTCAGCGCCACCAAAATAATTGATCATGCGCCAAAAAGTAGCCGGTCCCACATTTTGTGTCCGGATCAAGCGGAGCCAGTTCAGCTTTTGCTCGTCGCTCAATTTGAGGGGTGTTGGCGGGTCTGCTGGGGCGAAGGGCATGGATTTATTCATTGCCGCCGATTTTAGCTTCTTCGCCCCGTCGCAATCGTTTGATATTGTCTTTGTGTTTGATGAACACCAGAAAACTCATCATCATGATGACAAAGACCAGGGTTTTTTGCCCGGTTGTGGCGGCAATTAATGGCATGAGGGCCGCGGCGATCAAGGCAGACAGGGACGAGATCTTGAAGAGCAGTGTCGCCACCAGCCAGACCCCGCAAAAAAACAAGGCAAACGGCCAGTACAGTCCAATCAGCACGCCAATATAAGTAGCGACCCCCTTGCCGCCCTTGAATTTAAGCCAGATCGGGAAAAGATGTCCGATAAACGCGCCGAACCCCGCGAGCAAAGCAGTCTCGGGGCCATATTTTGAAGCGACCATTACCGGCAGTGCGCCCTTTGCCATATCGGCCAGCAAGGTTGCGGCAGCAAGCCCTTTATTGCCAGTACGCAAGACATTAGTGGCGCCAATATTGCCTGAACCGGTTTGGCGAATATCCCCAAATCCAAAGGCTTTGGTCAAAAGCAGTCCAAAGGGGATGGACCCGGCAAGATATCCCAACAAGAAACCCAGAATTGACATATTTGAGGCGAGGTCCATGCTCATAGGGGGGGGGCTTTCTTGTTAGGGCGTGACAATCAGGGCCGACGAACATCAAGAATAGCGGTAGAGTTCACGGCCTGCAACAAAAGTCCGCAGCACCCGTCCTTGCATGCGTTCATTATCGAACGGTGTGTTCTTTGATTTCGAGCGCAATAGCGAGGGGTCGACGATCCACGGAGTTGTGGGATCAAACAGAATGAGATCAGCGGGATAGCCGGCTTTCAACTGGCCGGTCTGCAATCCAAGGGTACGGGCTGGATTATATGACACCACCCGGAAAATGTCGTTCAAGGTCAGATCGCGGCTATGAACCAGGCGCAAAAGAGCAGGCAACATGGTCTCAAGACCAATGGCGCCATCAGATGCCTGTTCAAAGGGGCGGCGCTTGACGTCGGCGTCCTTGGGATCATGGGCCGAGACCACCACATCAATTGTACCATCCTTTACGCCAGCCACCAGCGCCATGCGATCATCCTCGGTGCGAAGCGGGGGCCGCATTTTGAAAAAGGTGCGATAAGAGCCGATATCGTTTTCATTGAGGGTCAAATGATTGACAGATACGCCGCAAGAGATGGACAGCCCCCGGGCTTTCGCCTTGCGGATGATGTCAAGGGAGGCCGCGCCTGAAATCTGCGCGGCGTGATAGCGGCACCCCGTCATTTCAACAAGCCTGACATCGCGTTCAAGGGTAATCACTTCGGCTTCAATGGGACGCCCCGCCAGTCCAAGGCGGCTGGAAACCAGCCCTTCATTCATGACGCCGGGGTCGGCAAGATCTTTGTCTTCCGTGAAGTGCACAATAAGGGCATCGAAATCTTTGGCATAGGAGAGCACCATCCGCATCATTTTAGCGTTGGGAATACTGTCCTTGCCATTCGTGAAGGCGATCGCTCCGGCCTGTTTCAGCAAGCCGATTTCAGTCATCTCCTTGCCGCGCAGTCCTTTGGTGATGGCGGCCATGGGATAGATATGGATATAGCCGGGGTCAGTGGCATGGCGTTTGATATAGTCGACAAGGGCCACATCGTCAATCACCGGTTCCGTGTTTGGCATGCACACCATGCTGGTGACACCGCCCGCAAGGGCCGCCTGTGAGGCCGTTGCCAGTGTTTCTCGATGTTCTTTTCCCGGCACGCCGGTATAAACCAGCATATCAACCAGCCCGGGAGCCAGAATCTGACCGCCACAGTCGATGACCGTTGCCCCCTTTGGGGCATTGCGCCGCAAATCGCCCGAAATCTGCTCAATCAAGCCATCGCGGATGAGGAGGCCGCCAGGCGATAATCCATCACTCATGGGATCGAGAAGTTGTGCGTTGATCAGTGCAATTGCATTGGTGTCCTGATTGGCCATTATAGCGTGCCCTGCTGTAGTTCGTGCATTCGTCTGGAGAGCGATTCGAGTACGGCCATGCGCACCGCCACACCCATTTGCACCTGTTCTTGTATGACACTGCGGGGATCATCGGCGATGCTCGAATCAATTTCCACGCCGCGGTTCATGGGGCCGGGATGCATGATGATGGCGTCGGGCTTGGCAAAGGCCAGCTTTTCGGTGTCGAGGCCAAAAAATTTAAAATATTCGCGTTCGGAGGGCACGTGGCTGCCATTCATGCGCTCACGTTGCAGCCGTAGCATCATCACCACATCAGCCCCTTTGAGGCCTTCTTCCATGCTGGTAAAGACTTCGGCCCCAAGGCGTTCAGGGAAGGGAGGCAGCAGCGTTGAAGGGGCGATGATGCGCACACGGGCATTCAAGGCGCTCAATAGCTGGATATTTGATCTTGCCACACGCGAATGTAAAATGTCGCCGCAAATCGCAACGGTCAGGGCCTCGACGCGGCCTTTGGCGCGCTTGATGGTCAGGGCATCCAGAAGCGCCTGCGTTGGATGTTGATGGCTGCCATCCCCTGCATTGATAACACTGCAAGAGACTTTCTGGGCCAGCAGCTCGACGGCACCGGCGGCAAAATGGCGGACAACCAGCACATCAGGGCGCATGGCATTGAGGGTCATGGTCGTATCTATCAGCGTTTCGCCTTTGCTGATGGACGAGGACTTCACCGCCATGTTCATGACATTGGCACCAAGGCTTTTGCCAGCCAGTTCGAAACTGCTTTGGGTGCGGGTGGAGGATTCAAAAAACAGGTTGATTTGGGTCAACCCTTTCAGAACGTCTTTTTTGGCGCCTTTATGGGGATCCAGATTGGCGATTGATTCCGCCAGATCCAGAAGGCCCATAATATCCTCGCGGCTCAAATCTTCTATGGACAAAAGATGAGGCTTGGAGAGGCGAAAGGCTTGATGGTTTTTTTTAATGGTCATTAAAATCTGATCTATATGGCGATATTGTTCAAACGGCAATAGCTGGTGTGCGCGAGCGTTAATTTTTCCCCGTCTATTTTGGCCTCTTCATTAGCCAGCCGCGCTTTGGGCATAAGACAGCACGAGAGGAAGGGTTATGGTGGCGGCGATGACCTGAAAGGTGATGATGGAAGCCATCAGGTCTGCATCCCCTCCCATTTGCTTGGCCAATATATAACCAGAAGCGGCGGTGGGCACGGCGGCGCAGATGACGGCGATGATCAGTGGCTCTCCGCTGACCCCAAGCGCCAGACAAGATGTCACCATAAAAAACGGCATTCCAAGCAGCCGAATGATCGCGGCACTAAACACCGGCCGCAAATCAGCGATATTGAGGCGGGGTTT
>JAJRRW010000124.1 GCA_024279115.1 Alphaproteobacteria bacterium | reverse complement strand
TTGCATGGTGGTGTTGTGAAACCCCTTGCGCGCAAAGCAGGCTTGCGACGCCTCAAGAATGTCGGCCTTTTTGTCTGTAATTTTCTGTTCGCTCAATTTCATGTCGTCGCGTCCGTTCAAAAGGGGCCGGTGATGGCGAGTTGGTGGAAGGAATTTGCATCTCATATTAACAAGAATGAACGATCATTCAATTCAAAACGACCAGAACGGCGCGATGGCTCCGTTTGTTGTCAGCAATGCGCTGGTCATCGATTTTCCTGGATCTTGATTGTTTGCTTATTCACAGCTATAGGATCAGTCCTTTCCAACAATGAGATCAGCCCATGCAACTTTCGCTTCTTAAATGTAAAATTCATCGCGCGACCATCACGGCCTGTGACCTTGACTATGAGGGCTCTATTTCGATTGATGCCGATTTCATGGCAAAGGCGGGTCTGTTGGCGTTTGAGCAAGTTGATGTTCTCAATATTGACAATGGCGAGCGGCTGACAACCTATGTAATCAGCGCGCCCGCAGGGTCGGGGACGATCGGGCTGAACGGGGCGGCGGCTCGCAAAGCCATGAAGGGCGACAAGGTGATTATTGTCGCTTATTGCCAGCTGGATCAACAAGAAGCCCAGCGGCATCAGCCCAGGGTCTTGTTGATGGAGCAGGGCAATAAGGTTGGAAAAATTATCTGACCGTCACAATTTTTGCCTCACCAGGGGAGCGCTACTGGTCAGGGTCGTGTCCCCAGTTTTGCTGCCGCTGTGTCTTTTTGGCAAAAAGCGGTCACAGGCGTTCCCAAGCTGGATAATTTTGTAAACTTCAACTATACTGTAGCCAGTGCTTCGAAAAGTCGCATCCTATAATCATCACTATAAAGATTGTTATGCTTGTTTCGAACGCTCATATGTGACGAACTGGTGCGCGCCAGTGTCCGTATCCGGCAGAAATTAAGAGCAAAAAAAACAGGGGATTGATATGAGAGTGAGAGCGCCAAAACGCAAAATAGCGCGGCGTTTCATATGATCTCTTTCATGACGAAAATAATTCATTAGAAGCAGAATTGAAGCATTGAAATCTGCTTTTGAACAATATTTGCTTGTTGGACAGGGGGCTGCGCGAGGCTGAACCTGTTTCCATCGGGTTCTTTAAGGGAGATATGCGAATGGCTCATGTAGTCATATTAGGTGGTGGTATCGGTGGGGTATCTGCCGCTTATGAAGTAAAAGCGGAGCTGCGAAAAGGCGATACGTTGACCTTGATTTCGGCGAACCCCTATTTCCAATTCACGCCGAGCAACCCCTGGGTGGGAGTTGGCTGGAGAAGCAAGGCCGACATCACCCTTGAGCTCGAAGGCTTGATGAAAAAGCGGAAGATCAATTTCATCCCGCAGGCCGCGACAAGAGTTCACCCCGAGCACAATATTATTGAACTGGCCAATGGCGAACAGGTTCAATATGATATTTTGGTGATCGCCACTGGTCCTGAACTGGCGTTTGACGAGATACCGGGGCTTGGCCCTGTTGATGGGGGCTTTACCCATTCGATTTGCACCGTCGATCATGCGCTCAATGCCTATGCTGGCTGGGAAGAGTTTATAAAAAGCCCAGGACCGATTGTCGTGGGGGCGGCGCAGGGAGCGTCTTGCTACGGCCCGGCCTATGAATATGCGATGATTATGGATACGGACCTGCGTCGCCGCAAAATCCGTGACAAGTTTCCCATTACCTTTGTGACGGCGGAACCCTATATCGGCCATCTTGGCCTGGGCGGTGTTGGTGACACCAAGGGATTGCTTGAGAGCAAGATGCGTCACCGCAATATCAAATGGATTACCAATGCCAAAATTGATCAGGTCACCGAAGGGATGATGCATGTCACAGAGGTGGGTCATGACGGCAATGCTTACAAACAGCACGAAGTGCCCTTTGGATATGGCATGATCCTGCCCGCTTTTAGAGGTGTTGAAGCGGTCCGCGATATTGAAGGGGTTTCCAATCCTCGCGGCTTCACGATTGTCGATGCCAAGCAGAAAAACCCCAAATATCCCAATATCTATGCGGTCGGTGTCTGTATTGCCATTGCGCCGCTGGAAGCGACCCCTGTACCCACTGGTGTGCCCAAAACCGGGTTCATGATTGAAAGCATGGTCACGGCCGTTGCTCATAATATTGGTAGCGCTTTGCGCGGCAAGGAGCCTGAAGCTGAAGGGACCTGGAATGCGGTTTGTCTGGCGGATCTTGGCGACGAAGGGGTGGTGTTTGTGGCGCGACCGCAAAACCCGCCACGCGATGTCAACTGGGCTGCTGACGGCAAATGGGTGCATTATGCCAAAATCGCCTTCGAGAAATATTTCTTGCGCAAGATAAAAAAAGGCACCACAGAGCCGTTCTATGAAAAAGCCATCATGAATATGATCAAGGTGCGCAAACTAAAAGACAAGATCAATAATCCGCTGGGTTGAGGCTTGGCGGCTTGGACTGGCAGGCATTGGACTTGCCAGCATTAGAGTGCTTCCGAGAAAAGTGGGTACCGATTTTCCGATAAGAAGCACGATAAAACAAAGAGCTAGGGGCTTTCATTTTGTCAACCTAAAACGGAAAGACCCTAGATTGGCGGCTTCAAGGCCGGGTGTGCTTTGCGTGGATCGCAGGGGGTGAACATAGAGCGTCACAGGATATCCTCTTGTGGCGCTTATTTCTTTTGGGTGTGATCCGGACGCTGTTTTTGCGCCAGCTCCAGCATTTTGGCGATGCGAAAATGCCGGAAAGAGGCTCCGGCAAGGGCGCGTGTAAACCCCTCAAAGCCCCCGGTAATATGGCGGCGTAATATATAAAACTTTAAAAACCCCAAGGGAAATTCGCTGAGCAGGCGCAGTTTCAGTTTCCATATGGCGCGCCTTTTCATCGTGTTGGCCTGCAGGTCCGTATAGAAATTAAACTTTTCCAGCAGGTGCGACAGCGAGCGATAGCTATAGTGATAGGCGGGGGCCTTCAGCTGACCTATTTGATAGTCTCCAGAGGTCACGGTGTCATGTACGGCGCTGTTTGAGAACCGCACCTTGCGGCGATCATAGAGCCGGATATAATTGTGATAGTCAGCAAAGGGGCGCGGTTTTTTGGCGCCGGGATAGACGGTGGGGAAATAGATCGAATAGCATGACAGCTGTGGTTCTCCCGCACTCATCAAGGTGATGATTTCCTCGCACAATGCGCTGGTCGGCACTTCATCGGCATCAAGATTGAGCACCCAGTCATGTTTGCATTGATCCTCGCCAAAATTCTTTTGCGGCCCGTAGCCGCTCCAGTCATTGTGTAAAAAGGTGGCGCCAAGCGAGCGGCAGATCTCTTGCGTCTTGTCAGTGCTGCCACTATCAATAACCACCACTTCATCGACAAAATGGCGTACCGCTTCGATGGTACGGCCAATCCGGTCTTCTTCGTTCATGGCAATGATGAAGCATGACAGGGGCAGTTTTTTTGTGTCGTTTGTCATATCGGGCGCTACTCAAATGTCTTGCGCGGGTCAAGCGCATCGCGTACCGCTTCGCCAATAAAAATCAGCAGCGACAGCATAATAGCAATGACAAAAAAGGCGGTCAGGCCCAGCCAGGGTGCTTGCAGATTGGCCTTGCCCTGTTTCAGCAATTCCCCCAGCGATGGATCCCCCGGCGGCAGACCAAAACCCAGAAAATCAAGGGAGGTCAAGGTGGTGATCGAGCCATTGAGGATGAACGGCATGAAGGTCAAGGTGGCGACCATGGCATTGGGCAGCAAATGCTTGACCATGATACTGCGTGAGGTCAGTCCCATGGCTCTTGCGGCGCGCACATATTCAAGATTGCGGCCTCGCAAAAATTCGGCGCGCACCACCCCGACCAGCGCCACCCAGGAAAACAACAGCAAAATACCAAGCAGTATCCAGAAATTTGGCTCGATGATCGAGGCCACGATAATCAGCAGATAGAGCGTTGGGACGGAATTCCAGACCTCGATAAAACGCTGGAAAATAAGATCCGTCCAGCCGCCAAAATACCCCTGCACGGCCCCGGCAGCAATACCGATGAAGGATGACAAGATGGTCAGGGCAAGGCCAAACAAGATGGAGATGCGAAACCCGTAAATAACCCGCGCCACAACATCTCGTCCCTGATCATCCGTGCCGAGCCAGTTGGTATTGCCAAGGCGTGAAAAACGCTCCATCTGATCGGAGGGGGCCTCGCAAAAGGTGTCGTCACGCAGCCAGTTTGGCGGCGAGGGGAAGCCAAGGCACAGACCATCGGCGGCTTTAACGCGCGGATAGTCGAGATTGATGGTGCGGTAGCTATAGCGGATCATCGGCCACAAGAACCAGCCTGGGGCGCCGCCTTTGATGTCGCTGGTTTGGGTATTGTCTTCGCATTGCTCCGAGCCGTTGGTGCGCACCAGACATTCAAGCACCGGGTCACGGTAATCGGCTTCGGTGGCGAACAGACCACCAAAATCAGTTTCCGTATAGGTGAACAGCACGGGAAAGTGCATTTTGCCGTCATATTTGATAATCAGCGGCTTGTCATTGGCGATGAATTCGGCGAACAGCGAAAAGATGAACAAGAACAGGAAAATCCACAGGCTCCAATAGCCGCGCCGGTTGGCTTTAAAGGTGTCCCAGCGCCGTTCATTGATCGGGGAAAGATCGGGGCCGTGACGCATGGCCGACCAGGCCCGGGCGAACAGGCCCTTCTTGGGGGCGTCTGGTTTATATGTTGTTTGATCCATGATGCTACACCTCCCGCGACTCAAAATCGATACGCGGATCAATCCAAGTATAGGTCAGATCAGAAATCAACCCGACAATGATCCCCACCAGCGAGAAGATGTAAAGATTGGCAAACACCACGGGATAGTCACGATCAAGAATACTCTTGAACGACAAAAGGCCCAGCCCGTCCAGCGAGAAAATGGTTTCGATCAACAGCGATCCGGTGAAAAACGCACCGATAAAGGCACCGGGGAACCCGGCGATAATGATCAGCATGGCGTTACGGAACACATGCCCGTACAGCACCTGATTTTCGGTTAGCCCCTTGGCCCGCGCCGTTACCACATACTGCTTTTTGATCTCGTCCAGAAACGAGTTTTTTGTTAAAAAAGTGGTGGTGGCAAAGGCCGATAACGACATGGCGATTAAAGGCAGTACGAGATGCCAGAAATAATCGCCCACGCGCCCAAAAAAGGTCATTTCACCGCTATTTGGCAGCAGCCCCAGCCAGGCGACAATAGCAAAAGCCCCGAACAACGCCAGCAAGGAAAACAGCACCGATGTGCGGATCGCCTGCCAAAGCGAGGAATTTGCGCGTTTGGCCAGAAAATACAGGCCCGCCAATCCTGCAACGAAAACCGGCAGCGCGGCGAATGCTAAATATTGCCCGAATAGTCCCAGCCAGCTCATTTCTTGCCAATTGTCAGAGGTTAAACCGCGCGAGGGGAACCAGTTGAAAAAACTGCCTCCTGCGAATAATACGATGAGAATGACCGCGAACAAAAACCCTGGTATGGCATAGCCGATGACAATCACACTTGAGGTCCAGACATCAAATCTGGAGCCATCGCTTACCGCTTTTTTGATGCCAAGCGGGATGGAAATACCATAAGAAATCAGGGTCATCCAGAGCCCCAGCGAAATAGAAACGGGCAGTTTTTCGGCAATCAGCGAGATCACGCTGACATCTCGAAAATAGCTGTCGCCAAAGTCAAAGCGCAGATAGTTCCACATCATGTTGCCAAAGCGCGTGTACCAGGGCTTGTCGAAACCAAACTGTTTTTCCAGCGATTTTATGAATTCGGGATCAAGACCTTGTGAACCGCGATATTTTCCGGCCGAACTGCCATCACCGCCGCTCTGTTGTCCGCCCCCAAAATCGCTGCTGCCGCCACCAATGCGGGTGGTGGCATCGACATTGGTGCCGGTCAGCTGGGCGATCATCTGTTCGACGGGGCCGCCCGGCGCAAACTGGATGATGGCAAAGCTCACCGCCATAATCCCGAACATGGTCGGGATGATCAGCAATAACCGTCGTAATATATAAGCGCCCATGAAATCCCGTTTTTTTCAGTGTTTATGCTTGTGCTCGTATTTATCAATCATGCGCGGCGGAATGGCAAGAGGCGAGGTGTTATGCTCACTTCTTGTTGTCTTTCAGCCTGGCTTCTTTTTTCGTGTCTACCCACCAGGTGTCGATGATAGCGCGGGCATAGGGGGGCTTTTTGGCGGGTTTGCCGAATTTATCCCAATAGGCCATGCGGTGGAACGGGTAATACCATTGCGGTATCCAATAATGACCGGCCCGCAGCACGCGGTCGAGAGCTTTGGCGGCAATGACCAGCTGTTTGCGGCTCTTGGCGCCGATCATTTTTTCGATCAGGGCATCAATGACCGGGCTTTCAATACCCGACAGATTGCGCGAGCCCTTGGTATTGGCGCTGACGGTTGACCAGTAATTGCGCATGGAAACGCCCGGGGTGAGACCAAGCACAAAGCGAGAAGTGGTGATGTCAAAGTCGAAATCCTTCAAGCGGCGCTCATATTGAGAGCTGTCGACCATGCGGATCTTGGCCTGAATACCAAGTATTTTGAGATTTTGGATATAGGGGCCGATAATACGCTCGAAGGCAGGGCTGACGGTGAGGAATTCGATGGTGAATTTATCTCCCGCCTTATTGCGCAAAACGGCACTTTTCTTTTGCGAGCGCAAACCAAGCGAGGTCATCAGCGAGCAGAAAAATCCGCAATCTTTTTCTTCGATGACCTCGGTGCCAACCTTCCATCCCGCTTGCGCCAACAGTTTTTGGGCGCGGCGCAGATTGCCACGATCTTTGCCAATTCCAGTGGTTTTGGGCGGCGTATAGGGGAGGTCAAACACCTGTTTGGGGAGCTTGTCGCGGTAAGGCTCCAGCAGCACCAGCTCTTCTTTTGAGGGCTTGCCATGGGCTTTCATATCTGAATTTTCGAAAAAACTCTGGGTGCGAATATAGGCATTGAAAAACAGGTTTTTGTTGGTCCATTCAAAATCAAAGGCGAGATCCAGCGCTTCTCTGACCTGGGGGTCCTTGAACCGGTCACGGCGCATATTCATGAAAAAGCCCTGCGCGCCAGAGGGGCTCTTGTCGGGCAGGGTCTCGCGCTTTAACTGGCCCGATTTTACCTGCGGGATATTGTAGCCGGTGGCCCAGTCCTTGGAGGTGAATTCTTCGCGCAGATCATAGGTGTGGCTGGCCAGACCTTCAAACTCGGAGGTGCGGTCACGGTAATATTCGTAACGCAGTTCATCAAAATTATAGCGCCCCACATTGACCGGCAAATCTTTGGCCCAATAATCCTTGCGCCGTTCATAGGTAACGTGGCGGCCCTGATCATAGTCTTTGATCTTGTAGGCACCAGAACCAAGAGGCGCATCGAGTGTTGTTGTGGTAAAGTCGCGGCTCTTGTAATAGGTGGCAGACAGCAAGGGCAAGCCAGAGACAAGGCGGGGCAGATCGCGGACCTGCTCTCCTTTGAAGTGATAGCGAACCGTCAGCTTGTCGAGGGCCTGCGCCTTGATCACATCACGCAATTGCAAGGCATAGGCCGGGTGGCCCTTGGATTTTAAAATATCAAAAGAAAAAACCACATCTTTGGCGGTGACTTGGCTGCCATCGGAAAATCTGGCTTCTGGTCGCATAAAAAACGTCACCGACTTTTTATCGTCCGCCAGTTGTGCACTATGGGCGACAAGGCCGTATACGCTGTCAGGCTCGTCGGCGGCCCCCACCATCAGGCTGTCAAACAGGGCGCCAAGGCCTTGCGCGGCATCGCCTTTCAATATGAAATCATTGAAACTGTTGAATGATTTCAATCTGGATGGGCCAATCATCGACAGCCGTCCCCCCTTGGGGGCCTGTGGATTTACATAGTCGAAATGTTTGAAGTCAGGACCATATTTCAGTTCACCAAAGGCGGAAAGACCGTGCGTTTTTTTGGCAGCCTGTACTTGCTTGGCTGGCGCAACAAAGGCCAGTCCAAGAGCGGCTACGAGCGCGAATAAAGTATATCTGGTTTGCATTGAGGCCTCGTTTGGTGCTTATCCACCGGTTTTTTGAAGAGCATTTGCCGCTTTTTCGTCATACCACCAGGTAGCCAGAAAGCTCACATCTTGTGTCGGCAGGGTCTTTGGCTGACCGAATTTGTTCCAATAGGCAATGCGCTCATAGGGGGCGTACCATTGCGGAACAAGATAGTGGTTCCAGAGCAATACGCGATCAAGCGCTCTGGTGCTGGCGACCAGCTCGTTGCGCGTTTTGGCAAAGATAATCTTGTCGACCAGCTTGTCGATGGCTTTATTCTTGATGCCGATCGTGTTGCGTGACCCTTCTTTGTCGGCGGCAGCCGAACTCCAATAGCTGCGCTGTTCATTGCCTGGAGACTGGGACTGGCGGAAGGAGCCAATAATAATATCGAAATCGAATTTGCGATGGCGTCTGATATATTCAGACGTATCGACAATGCGTATCGTGGCCTTGATGCCGAGCTTTTTCAAGGCGTTGGTATAGGGCATGACGATGCGCTCGAAGGCGGCTTGTACCAGCAGGAATTCAACCTTTAACTGCTCTCCGGTCTTGGTGTGGATACGCACGCCATTTTTGATCTTCCAGCCGGCTTCATCGAGATGTTTGCTCGCATAACGCAGGTTTTTGCGAAAATCGCGCTGGTTGTTATTGACTGGCAGCTTGTAGGGCTTGGTAAACACTTCGGGGGGCACTTCTGCCTTGAGCTCTTTGAGTATTTCCAGCTCGCGGCCAGTTGGTAGCCCTTTTGAGGCCAGCTCGGTATTTTCGAAATAGCTGCTGACACGCCTGTACTGACCATAAAACAGGTTTTTGTTGGCCCATTCAAAATCAAAAGCCAGTGCAAAGGCGTGGCGTACCAGCGGATCTTTGAAACGTGCGCGCCTGGTGTTCATGACGAAGGCTTGCATGGGTTCGGCGGTTTTGAGTTGGATGTTTTGCTTTATGACCATTTTCTTGTTAAAGGCCGGGAAGTTATAAGCCGTGGCCCAGTTTTTCGAGCTGGTTTCGGCGCGATAGTCCAGCAGACCACTTTTGAAGGCTTCAAGAGCCACCGTCTGGTCGCGGAAATAGGTATAGCTGATTTCATCGAAATTATAGCGCCCCACATTGCAGGCAATGTTTTTGCCCCAATAATCTTTGACGCGGGTATAGGTCATGCTGGCCCCGCGGGTCATTTTGCTGATCTTGTAAGGTCCAGACCCGAGCGGCGGGACGAGGGTGCTCTTGGCGGGGTCGCGTTTGACATAATGGCTATCGGTCCCCTCCCAGTAATGCTTTGGCAGAACTGTGAGGTCTCCCATGATCTGAGGCAATCCGCGATTGTCTTTGACGTTGAAGCGGAAGGTGACCAGGCGCTCGCCTGTTTTTTCGGCCTTGATGACGTTTTTATAGTAGAATTTCATCCCCGGATTAAGCTTCGTAAAGGTCTCGAAGCTAAAAATCACGTCCTCGACTGTTATGGGTTTGCCGTCGTGCCATTTGGCTTCCTTGCGCAATTTAAACGTCACCGAAGAGAAGTCTTTTGGATAGCTGACCCATTCACATAATTGACAATAGGCGGTGGAGGGCTGGTCGAGACTGGTATCCATCAAGCTGTCATAAAGCAGGCCGATACCAGAGGCCGTATCGCCTTTGCCGGTGAAAATATTCAGCGTATCATAGCTGCCATTGGCACCAAGGCGTACCTTGCCACCTTTGGGGGCGTCTGGATTGACATAGTCGAAATGCTTGAAACCCGCGGCATATTTGGGTTCACCAATCAAGGACAGAGCGTGCTTGCGCGGTTGATCCGCTTTGGGCTCGCTGGCATTGACGCGCTCAAATCCAGATTGCAGCGATAGTATGGATGTCGATATAAGCAAACACAGGCCTGCAACCCCTGATTTCAAGCTGATTCTAGATGCCATTCAGACGATCCCTTCCATCTATTCTTTTTATTCAACGGTTCTCCCCCCTATTTGGCGGGAAGTGGAACCGGTGTCGAGGCATTCCCACGCATATAAGCGGTCAGATTGGCCAGGTCCTTGTCCTTTTTCAGCCCCGCAAAGGCCATTTTGGTCTTGGGCACGACTGATTTTGGTTTTTTCAAAAAGGCCAGCAGATTGGCATATTGCCAGTTACCCGATTTGTCCGCATATTTGAGCATCGGCCGAGAATATTTAAAGCCTTTTGCGGCGCCGATTTTTTTGTCGACAATGGCGTAGAGATTTGGACCAACCTTGTTTTTGCCGCCCTTGTCAAAGCTGTGGCAGGCGAAACATTTTTTGGCGACCTTGGCGCCTTTCTTGGCATCTCCCTTGGCCAGCATCTGGCCAATTGAAACCATTGCGACCGGTGGTTTTTCAGCCGGTTTCAGCGTTTTATTATCGGGCGTTTTCTCTGTCTTTTTCCCCGCTTGAAGGGAGGGCGTCGCGGCAATCATGGGGCTGTGGGCCGCTGGAGCAACTTGGGTATGGAAGAGAGTGTTGACAAAAGCTGACAGGGCAAACAAAAAGAGTATTGAGAAGCCAAGGGCGCCAGCAAAAACGGTCACAAATTCTTCAAATTTTGAGGGGAGATGGGGTTTGTGTGTCATTCAGGGAGGTCCAGTTCTTGACGATTTAGTTTGGTCACTAGGATGTAACACCCGCTATATTTTCAGATCTTGCAAATCTGGAACGACGAGTGTGCATCCTATTACCTCCCTTTGTAGCTAATTATCAATAGTTAAGAGGCCATTTTACGGCAATAGATATACCCAAAAGGCAGCATATGACCAAAACCCTCATACTTATCCCCGCCCGGATGCAGGCCTCGCGTTTGCCGGGCAAGCCAATGGCTGACATTCTTGGCGAGCCGATGATTGTGCATGTCTGGCGCCGGGCGGTCGAATCAACTGTTGGTGAGGTTGTGGTGGCAACGGATGATCGCACCATTTTAAGCGCTATTGAGCAAGCAGGGGGGCGTTGCGTTATGACCCGGCGCGACCATGAAAGTGGCTCTGACCGCATTTTTGAAGCCTTGCAACAGGTTGATCCAGGCGAAAAGTTTGAAACCATCGTCAATCTACAGGGGGATTTGCCAAGCCTTGATCCTCACTTGGTCAAGGCCTGTATGGCCCCGCTTGCCGACCAGCAAGTGGATATTGCCACGCTGGGGGTGGAAATTGACAATGACGAAGAGCGCACCAATCCAAATGTGGTGAAGATCGTTGGCACGCCTGTTGGGCCTGACCGCTTGCGGGCGCTTTATTTTACGCGCGCCACGGCCCCCCACGGGGAGGGGCCTCACTATCATCATATCGGCATTTATGCCTATCGCCGCACCGCGCTGGAGCGATTTGTCAAAGCCTCTCCCTCACCGCTTGAAATGCGTGAAAAGCTGGAGCAGTTGCGCGCCCTTGAAAATGGCATGCGCATTGATGTGGCGCTCGTTGACACCATCCCGCTTGGTGTTGATACTCCAGCCGACCTTGAAAAAGCACGTGAGTTACTTTCGGCAATCAATGGATAGGGCACAAAATGCAACAGACATCCGATTTTTTGGAAATTTTTATTTCCTGGCTTCCCATGTTGTTACTGATTGGAGCGTGGGCCTGGTATATGAGAAAATATAACAAGAAGCTGACCGGGAAATCGGGTAAGGGGTATGGAGAGTTGCTGGAAGAATTGATCCTTGAGATGCGCCGACAGAATGATCTGGTCGAAAACCTTGTCAAGGATCAGGCCGAACGCATTCAAAAGCTGGAAGAAAAATAGAACAAAGCATGGCAAACAAAAATCAACAGACCATTGCCTATCAAGGGGAACCCGGGGCAAATTCGCATCTGGCCTGCCTTGACTATCAGCCCGACTGGCAGACCTTGCCCTGCGCGACCTTTGAGGGGGCGCTGGCAGCGGTAAGCAACGGCGAGGCGGCATTTGCCATGATCCCGATTGAAAACTCTGTGGCTGGACGGGTGGCGGATGTACATCATTTACTGCCCGATTCGGGGCTGCATATTGTCGGCGAACGGTTTGAACCCATCCATCATCAATTGCTTGCTCTCAAGGGGGCGACCCTGAAGGGGCTGAAATCCGTTCATAGTCATGTGATGGCGCTTGGGCAGTGCCGCAACAAGATCAAGCAGCTGGGGCTGGTGGCGCATCCACAAGGAGATACGGCGGGCAGCGCCCGTATGGTCATGGAAGCTGGCGATCTTAGCATGGCGGCTATCGCCCCGGGTCTGGCGGCGGAAATTTATGGGCTAAAGGTACTGGCCAAAGATATCGAGGATGCGGCGCACAACACTACCCGTTTTTTGATATTGTCGGCCAGTCCCCAGCCGGTGAAGCCGACAGATGGCCCCATAATGACAACCTTTGTGTTTCGGGTGCGCAATGTACCAGCCGCTCTTTACAAGAGCCTTGGAGGCTTTGCCACCAATGGGGTCAATATGACCAAGCTTGAAAGCTATCAGCTTGAAGGCTCGTTCAACGCGACGATGTTTTTTGCCGATATCGCCGGGCATCCCGACGAGAAAAATGTACGCCTGGCCATGGAAGAGCTTGATTTTTATTCATCAGAAGTCCGCATACTTGGCACCTACAAGGCCAATGAATTTCGCTTGAAATTAAACAATAAGGAGCGCGCATGAAGCAGGCGCCACGCACGATCATCACGCCACGGCCAAAGCTGACCCTGGATATTCCCGAAGGAATGGCACCGGTGGAGTTTTTTAACAGCTCTGCCAATCTGAAAAACCTGGCCGAAGAAAACGGCCTGTTTCGCACCACCGAAGATTTGCTGATGTATCGCAAGCTGATCGGTCATTCGACGGAATTTGATACCTCGATCATCCTGGATACCTCAAAACGCATCCTTGATCCCTTGGGGCGCCCGGTGCGCCGGGATCAGATGAAGCGTCAGCAAAAGAAGGTCTGGGAGCAAATGACCCAGATCACCTGCGATTATATGCTGGAAAAATATCCTGACCCGGGGGAACATCTGATCTTGTGCGGGGAGGCCTCACTCGACAGCACCTGGCCGCTGAACAAGCCCGGCGTGCCCAGCATCCGCATGATCCATAATCATTTCATGGTGTTTCCCATGGAGCAGCTTAAAAACGGCACCGAGGCCAATCCCGCCAATCCCAATCTCACCGATAGCGGTCATAATTCCATGTTTTTGATGAGCCTGTCGGATGTCTATCACGAATTTCTGGAAGTGCTGGATTTGCAAATTCTGGAACCGATCCCGTCCAGCGATTGCGCCTTGTCGCTGACCGGCTATCCGCAGGGCCTGCCAAGCTGGGTGCTCAAAGACGGGGCAGAGCGTTTGAAGGACCGCTATTTCTGGTTCGAATATGAGCAGATCCTGCGCGGTTTTCTTGATTTTTACCGGACCTTTTTCATGATGGTGGCAACGGGGGATGTAAAAGTGCCTCCCGGGGCCAATTTCGCCTCGCAGATTGATGACGTGTTGCTGGGCAATAATCAGTTCCAGCGGGTGGCGCGCGACTTGCGCGAAAAGGTCATACTGGATCCCCAGTTTGCCAATGAAATCCGCTGGCGGCCTGCTTACAAGCAGATTATGTATCGCGATGATCTGGGGCGGCTGATCGTCACCATTTCGCAAAATTCGGTGGGCAATGCCATTACCGAGCTTTTGGGTATTGTGGTTGACCGGGTTGAGGACACCAAAGCCTACCAGCAACAAGAGCCTGCATTGGTGGGACGCTTGCTAGAGGTGCGGGAACGTTTTTTGGAGGCCAAACTTGGCTCTGTGATCAATGGCCCCAACTGGCCCGACGGCAGCTATAAATCAACCTGACGAGCGGTCGCGCGCAAGCCATAATTTTGCACCGTTCGCTAGCTAATATGCGCTGTGCCGCTCGTTTGTGCTCTGCGCGGTTGATCTTGCGGCATGACAGCGCTAACGATGGTGATTATGAACGATTATGTGAAAGCCCTGATTCTTTGTGTTTTGTGCTTTGCCATCCTTGCGGGGGGTATGGTTGCGATGGGCTGGGCCCAGCAGGGGAAAAGCTATGTGCCGGGCGTCTGGCGCGGCGATGTGCAACGCCCACGCCCTGATTTGAGCGGTTTGCCACCCTTGCGCATTATCACCGAAGCTGATTATCCGCCGTTCAATTATTATGACGAAGATGGCGTGCTGACCGGCTTTAATGTCGAACTGATCCAGGCGATCTGCGGTGTGCTTGGCGTCACTTGTTCGGTTGAAGCGCGTGACTGGGAATTTTTACTGCCCTCGCTGGCCCGCAAGGAAGTCGATATTGTTGCCGCGTCCGTTACCATCAGCCGCGATAGCTTGAAAATGGCAGATTTCACCGACCATTATTATGAGACACCGGCGCGCTTTATCGTTGGCAAGGGCAGTCAGCTTGTCGACATCACGCCAGAAGCCCTGAAGGGTAAAACGATTGGGGTGGTCGAGGGGTCAAGCCATCACTCCTATTTGCAAAAATACTATGCCGATATTAAATTGGTCGCCGTCAAAAAACGGCAAGATTTGCGTAAAATGCTGTTGCAAGGCAAGGTCAAAGTGATATTCGATGATGGCATCACCTCGGTTTTCTGGCTTAACGGCACCGCGTCCAAAGCTTGTTGCGTCTTTTTAGGCGGGCCCTTGATTGATCAGCGCCATTTTGGCCAGGGTGTTGGCTTTGCCGTTCAAAAAGGCAATCGCCGCTTGCGCGAAATGCTCAATTACGCCCTTGAAAAAGTGCGCCGCGACGGCATTTATGAAGAGCTGTTCCTGCGCTATTTCCCGTTGAGTTTTTACTAGGGTTCTCTGGTTTTAAATACAGAAATTACCAAGCCCTAGAGCAATTTGGGTTCCCCCGCAATCATTCCAGCTGACATTTTTGCTCCGTTTTCGGCGTCAAGAAATTTGAAAATATCCAGATATATCCTGCATTTCTTAACTTGAAACCGAAGCAAAACTGTTCAGCTGTTTCTGACCGCGAGTGAATGCAAACCG
>JAJRRW010000007.1 GCA_024279115.1 Alphaproteobacteria bacterium | reverse complement strand
TCGATAAACGGCCCGCAGATGCGCTCTCGTTTCAGTTTCCAAGGCTTTGCCCGGTTTGTGGATCTCATGCGGTGCGTGACATCAACCCAAAGACACAGGAAAAAGACAAGATCCGTCGTTGTACCGGTGGCCTGAGCTGCGCCGCTCAGATCAAGGAGCGGTTGTCGCATTTCGTGTCGCGTAATGCCTTTGATATTGACGGGCTTGGAGAAAAACAGGTGGCAGCCTTTCTTGAATGGGGGTTGATCAAGACCCCGGCCGATCTGTTCACGCTGGAAGAACGGGACCGCCTTGACGAGTTTTCAAAGCTCAAGAACCGCGAGGGGTGGGGGGACAAATCAGTCGTCAATCTGTTTGCCGCGATTAATGAGCGGCGCTCGATTTCTCTTGATCGGCTGATCTATGGGCTTGGTATTCGCCATATCGGAGAGACCACGGCAAAGCTGCTGGCTCGCAATTATGGGTCTTTTGAGCATTTTCACGAGATGATGAAACGCGCTGCCGACCAGCAAGGCGAAGCCTGGCTGGAGCTCAACAATATTGATGGTATTGGCGGCGTGGTGGCCAGCGCGCTGATAGAATTTTTTGCCGAACAGCATAATGAGCAGGTGGTCGCCGCTATGTTGCGTGAAGTGACGCCGGATCCATACGAAATCCAGGAGCAGGTGGCAACGGTCGTGACGGGCAAAACAGTGGTGTTTACAGGCAAGCTGACGCGGTTTTCGCGTGCCGAAGCCAAGGACCGGGCCGAGCGACTTGGGGCCAAGGTGGTGGGGTCTGTTTCCGCCAAAACGGATTATCTGGTGGCGGGGCCAGGAGCTGGCTCAAAGCTTAAAAAAGCCGAGGCACTCAAAGTGGCTGTTTTGAGCGAAGATGACTGGTTGGCGCTTATCAGTGAGTAATACCAACCGCCCTTGATGCCGATCTGTATCAAGGGCGGTTGGTATAAGTTAGAAGCGCGGTAGAAACGGTACGCTGTCGAGGGTGATGTCAGGGGATACATAGGCCCAGTGGGCAATTGCAAACAGCACACATGAAATAGCGGTGGTGATCAACACAATTCGGAGCAAGCGAGGATTGGCCGGTGCGCTTTCCGCGGAGCCTGGAACAACGGAGTGCTCCTCTTGCTGCGTTTTGATGCCAAACGGCATGACCAGAAACAAGGTGGTCCACCAGATAACGAAAAAGATACCAATTGCGAGTGGCAGGGCCATAGTCTGTCTTCCTTAGCGACGCTCATGAAGCAATACACTTAGCTGGATAGAGGGCAATTGTCCATGCGGCTTCAATTGGCATTTCCAAGATTTTGACCAAAGGGCGACCAGCCGGGAGTTGTGCGCCGCTCCGGGGGGCTTTCCCCGTTGTTGAGCTGTTGTTGTTCTCTTTCTTGTTCTTCGCGTCTTTGTTTGGCCATGGCGCGATGTTCTGCGGCCTTTCGGGCAAATTCTTCGTCCCGTTTGTGTAGTTTTTCGAGCAGATCTACATCATGCTCCATCTTCATCACTTTGAGATGTTGTTCCAGCGAGGCCGTATCTATGTTTGGGGTGATTTTGTCGAGCTGATTGAGAGAGCCCTCGTATAATACGCTTGCGGCGGGCAAATTCGCATATTTCGCCTGTTTCAAGGGAGAGATTGTCAGGCGTGAATGGGTGGTCATGGAGGCCAGCACCAGACTGGCATCAAGCTCGAGTTTGGTCTGATTTTTGGAAATCAGCGTGGTTTTCAGGTGAGCGGTGCCATCCGAGATGATAAAATCAGCGGACAGGGAGGGGACGTCGAAGTCGGCATGCAGCAAATGCCGCCTGAACCGTTCCTTAAAGGGCGATTGATCTTCTGACTGATTCCAGACCGCGAGTTCATCATCAACAATATCGGTCAGGGCTGTAGAGGAAAATTGATTTAACTTGGCACGCGAGAATTGTATTTTTCCCTTGCCATTCAGCAAGGCAAACAGGCCAGCAGGTCCAAAGCCGCGCCCCTCAAAGTTCATATTGAGTGACATGATCCCTGTGGCAACAGGGCTGTCATCAACACTAAGTGGCAATTGCGCAATGGAGGCGTTGTGGATTGTCAGCTTGCCATTTACGGTTGCAAGGGCCAAGGACAGATCGAGATTGCCAGCCGCGTTGATCTGACCACCCCAAAGTTTACCGCCAAGATTATCGAGTTTGATCTGGCGATCCTTGATGGTTGCCGACAGCTCTCCGTTCTTCAAGACGATCTTTTCGCCGATCGTCAGCGTGTCAGCGGTAACGAGGATTTTGGCCCTTATTCCGCGCAACAGATCGGCATTAAAACGCCTGCTGGTCATCAATGCTTTTTGCGCCGGTTCGAGCGCTCCCACTTCCCCTTGCACACTTAGCGTCAGTTGGCGGGCTGCTTGCAAAGTGCTTTGCTCACCCCTCTTGGCGTTGGCAAGAGAATGCTCTAAAACGGGGGTAAAGAGCGAGGGCAAATGAAGGGCGCTGGTGAGGATCACCAGATCAAGTTTTTTGTCTTTTGCGTCAAGCTGGAGGGTGGCGCTGCCCTCTACTTCTGAGGAGGAGATCATGCCTTGTATTTGCGAAAAACGGTAGGCACTGCCCTTTTTATGAAGCGTTGCCGTAAGATCCAGAGCCCCCGAGGATGTCTGATCGCGGCTGTCAATGCCAATGAGTGCCAGTCCAGAGGACATGTCTTTGGCTTGCAGATGGGTTTTGCCAGCAAAGCTCCAGCGCCCTTGCTGCCAGCCCAAAAGCCCGTCAAAGCCACTGGTGACCCGCAAAGAGCGATATTCAATACGGCTGTTCAGGCCGCGTTGGGGAGACCCGGCAGAACTGAACCATATCCGGGCCTTGCCGATTTCTTGAAGCTGGGCGGGGTCGGCTGGCAAATAGGGAACAATCTGCGTGAGCAGCACGCGGCCATCTGCATTGGTGATCGTTCCTGAAAGCTCCAACTGGTCAATATTGCGCTGTTTGTCTGGCGAAAACAGATTGGCGCCAAGAACGCGATTGTCGAGAGAAATATGGCTCGTTCCAGCGATACCATTGACGCGAATATCAGCCCGGTCCCCCGTTTGCGAATCGGCTTGCAGCATAACCGCGAGGCGTAATGGCAGGAGTGAGGCGGCCTGTTTGGCTGTTAAAACAGCGCCATTTTCGAGTGTAAACCAGGAGCTGAACTGCTGCAGTTCCTCGCGGTCTTCAATATTGATGGTGGCGGTCAGTGTGCCGCCCGGATTTTTGTCGAGATTATTGATACTGCCATCGGCCTCGACGCGCAGACCGTTTTGGGAGCGCAGCGACAATTGCGTGATTTGCAGGCGCTTGTCGCCAAAATAAACGTCGGCCACGAGGTCACGACCATCAAAATCTTCCAGCCGCAGACGGCCTGCCCGCAATTGCAGCTTGAGATTATTATTTTTGACCAGCGCCCCGAGGTTGGAGCTGTTGGTTGAGGCTTGAGCGGTTTTGGTTTGCTCAGCGGGGGCCTTGGGTTGCGAGGGGTTGAGCGATGTGCCGATCAGTTCACGCATGGCGACCGGTCGCCCCACGAGCGCCGCTGAATTGATCTCGCTGGTGGTCAGTTTGATACTTATTTCGCCGCGCTGTTTCTTGACCGGCGTCGAGTGGGCAGCGCGGTGCGAGATATTGCCCGTAAAAGAGGTGCCGGCAATATCGCCATGGACTGAATTCAAGGCCCAGATATCGGCGCCAAACAGCAGGTCGCCGCGCATTGTGAAGGGGTGAGAATTTATTGCGCTGATGCCGCCATCTATTTTGGTGCCCGCCATCCAGGTGACGAGATGCCCCAGACTTTGGCCGCGTATCAAGCCATCGCCTTTGAACAAGGAGCCGCTTTCCTGCTCCTCGAAAAGCCCTTTGACAGCGATGACATTATTGCCTGGCAGCGAGGCATTGAGGCTCTTGATCTGCAACTGTTTGCCGGTTTGTTGCAAGGTGATCTGCAAATCCTGAATGAGATCGCCGTTCAGTTTGATCTGGTTGATATTGACATGAAACTGGCCACTGTCGAGATTGGCAGACGCGGTTTGCGCCTGTATCCCCGCGAACAGATTGGCGACCACTTCCTTGAGGGAATTGCCAACCTGCATGCCATCTTTTAGATGATCGAGATCAATCAGTCTGGAACTAAGATTTCCGCTGATCGCAATAAGACCCTTGTCCCAGGACAAAAGCCCCTTGCCGGTGAGCACCTGTGGCCTGTTCTTGTGAACAATGGTGATGAGGATTTTATCAAACGAGGCACGGTCAGTATTGGCGTTGACCGATGTTTTGACTTCGATGGGCCTGACCCGGTTTATGCTCTTGCCGTTTTTTTTCTGATTTTTGGGGGCTTTGAAAAAGGGAAAGCTCCCCGATATGACGCCGTTCAGGGTGGGGTGGCTTCGGACCTGCAGGATCGAGCCATCAAAGGCATAGCGCTGTCCTTTGCGCGAGGAACGCAAAATACCTTTGACCCGCATCTGTTCTTTGTCATCAATACTGCCGGTTGAAATACGAAGAACCTGTTCGCTGTCTCCTTTGCCGATGGTCCCGTCAAATTTGAACGGGCCTTTCAGTGAACCGGCGGAAAAACCTCCGTTCAGATCCGAGATGATGCGCCCACGCATTTTTTCAACGCCGTTGCCCGATGTTTTGGCGCTGACTTCCACGGTACCATCAACAATGGTCATGGATTGCAGGGAAATGGCCGTTGGTGTAAATGGCAGGGGCGAACTGGTCGCTGGTTGTCTGCTCCAGTTGCTTTTGCCAGTCGCATCCATGGCAAAACGCAGATGCGGTTTGACAATAACAATTTCCTGCACTTCGATCACACCGCGCAGCAAGGGGGGAGCCGAGAGCCATAATCTGAAGGCATTGGCTTTTAGTAATGAGGGGAGGGGCTGGTCGCCGTTGGCGGGGTCACGCGGGGCATCAATGCTGATATCTTCGAGTTGCAGATAAGGGGCGGGCAACAGCCGCAAATGAACATCCCCGGCAACCGTCAAATTGTGGCCGATGAGTTTTGACGCCTGCGCTTCTATTTCGCTTTTATACTGATTCCAGTCGACAAAATAGGGGGCCGCGAGCACAGTGACCAAAACTGCTATAAACAAGCCCAGCAGGATTTGCAGAAGATTATTCACCCATCGTTCCCATCATATATCGGTCTTTTGTCTATTCCTGGGGCTTTTCGCTTTAGCTTGGTTCAACGAAAAACCCTAGCTCTTTGTTGTATCGTGCATGTGCTTGGAAAGCCGGTTGCCGATTTTCTTGGAAGCACTCTAGCACAATAATCAGACCATGGCCTACAGCGCTTTGGTTGAGCGTTTTAGCCACTTACGTTCTTTATCTGTTTCAAGATGGGGGGAAATAAGGCGATGAACCTGTCGGTGATAATCATTCAACCAGATGATTTCGCCGTTTTCAAGCAGGTCAAGTTCGATCAAAGAGCGATCCAGTGGCACCATGGTGAGGGTTTCAAAGCCAAGCATCGCTCGTTCGCCACCGCTGGGCTTTTGCGCCGGGGTCACCAGCACCAGATTTTCAATTCTGATGCCATAGGCGCCGGTTTTGTAAAAGCCTGGTTCATTGGAGACAATCATACCAGGAGCAAAGGGCGTCATGGCTGCCTTGGAAATGCCCTGCGGGCCTTCATGCACCCCTAAAAATGCGCCAACCCCATGGCCGGTGCCATGATCATAATCGAGCCCGGCTTTCCACAGGGCCATGCGCGCCAGACCATCCAGATCAACGCCCCTCGTGCCGCTTGGAAAACGGCTGCTGGCAATGGCGATATGTCCTTTGAGCACCAGCGTGAAATGGCGGCGCATGGTACGGCTGGCTTTGCCAATGGCTATGGTGCGGGTGATATCGGTGGTGCCATCAAGATATTGACCACCAGAATCCACCAAAAACAGGGAGTTTGGCGTAAAGGTCTTATTGCTTTGCTCGTCCACCCGGTAATGCACAATGGCCCCATTGGCGCCAGAGCCAGAGATGGTCTCAAAGCTGAGATCTCGCAATTTACCGGTCTGATTGCGAACCTCTTCCAGCTTGCGAGCCGCTGAAATTTCGTCAATGTCTTTGGCAGATTTTGTTTCCAGCCAGCACAAAAAGCGGCTGACGGCGACGCCATCGCGAATATGAGCCGTGCGCATGCCTTCAATTTCGGGCTTGTTTTTTATGGCCTTGGGCAGGGTGCACGGATCGGTGCGATGGACGATTTCCAGCTCGGCGTGCTCCTTGAGACGCTCGTCAAACCAGAACGATGTCTTGGTGGGGTCTATGGCGATCCGGCCTTTGCGACTGCCAACAGCTTGCAAGCGTTGGCGCAGCTTGCTCATGGCAAACAAACGCAGATGTTTGGCAAGTTTTTCTTTCACCACTTTGCCAAGTTTTGCCGGGTCGATGATCAGCTCGGGTTTCTTGCGGGCATGAACGATCGCATAAGAAAGGGCCAGCGGCGTATGGGGAACATCCTTGCCCCTGATATTGAACAGCCAGGCGATGGAGGCTTGATCGGTGAGCAGGCAGGCATCGAGCTTGTCGGTGACCAGTTGTTTTTGCAAACTGGCGATTTTGGCGCTGGCTTTTTGCCCGGCATATTTCAAGGGGTGCAGGGAAACCGGTGTTCGCGGAGCAGGGGGGCGGTCCTGCCAAATCACATCGAGGGGGTTTTCGTCCAATGGTACCAGCAAGCAGTCGGGATTTTTGCGACTGACCAGCTCTCGCATTTTTGTAATGGTTTTCAAGGTCATGAGGCGCGGGTCAAAGCCAATGCGGGATTTTCCCTTGACGTTCTTGACGATCCAGTCGCCAGGTTTGTGTTGGGGCACCTGCAAGGGCTCAAACAGTTTCATATCCACTTCATTGGTCACTTGAAGTGTATAGCGACCATCAATGAAGATCGCCGCCTTGTTCTTGAGAATGATGGCCATTCCGGCGGAACCTGCGAACCCTGTTAACCAGAGCAGGCGCTTGTTGCTGGCTGGCAGATACTCATTTTGAAACTCATCGCCATGGGGAATGATGAAGCCATCAAGCAACAGATCGCGCAGCTGCGCGCGCAGTTTGTTCACACGGGCGGGCGTGGCGCTGGTTTGCGATTGTCTGGAATAGCTTTGATACATGACAAATTAATAAGGCTTCATTGGGGGAAGTACAACCGCTGAAAGCAAACTCTAAACATTCAAGATATGCGATATTTGCATATCTGCTTTGCGCGCGCCCCACTACCTCAATTTATTGTGCGATGTTACCAAGCTGGCAATGAAACAATCTTCGTTTTGACGATGGTCCTGGTGGATGGGCCCAGACCTAATATTCAGATGCAAGGAACTTGAAAATGCTACTCTCAACGAATGTCAGCAAACCCCGGACGGCTCGTGTTGATCGCAATCAGGTCTGTGCGAGAGGGTGGCAGGATTATATGCTGGAGACCCAATATTTTCTTTCCGAGAGCCGCGTTGCCGCCTGTCTGGAAGATATGACCGGCAGCCAGCTTGAAAAGCTCGGCCTGTCCAGCGCTGAAATACGCAAGGCTCGTGCCCGCTAGGGGGTTGGCAGTATCCCCGTTAGCGTTTTTGCAAGATTAAAGTCATCCATTCATCCAGTGGCAATCGTTTGACGAGGGAGTATCCTTGTCCACGATAGCGGGCCTCAATCGCCCTTGACTGGGTGCGCAACAGGCCCGACAAAATCAAATGTCCGCGTCGCGCCATGGCGGTTTTTATAACGGGGGCCATCTGCAACAGCGGCGCTGCCAGGATATTGGCGATCAGCAAATCATAGGGGGCCTTGGTTTGCAGGACTTGGTGAGACAGGCCATCGGCCTCGATCACCTTCAATCGCGGCCCAATTTGATTGAGTACGGCGTTTTCATTGGCAATTTTGACGCTGATGGGATCGATATCAGTGGCCAGCACCAGGCGCCGTGAAATTTTTGCACTGGCGATCGCCAATAGTCCGGTGCCCGTACCCAGATCCAGCACATTGTCATATCGGCGGGCCTTGAACAGATGGTCAAGGGCCAGCAAACAGCCCTTCGTGGTGCCGTGATGAGCGGTGCCAAATGCTTGCCCCGCATCAATTTCAATATCTCCGGCCCGATGGCCCGTTCGCGCTCGATCGTGGCTGCCATGAATAAAATAGCGACCAGCAATGACCGGGGAGAGCCCGCTTTACACGCGGGCCACCCAGTCCTCGTTTGCCATTAGTGAGAGTTCCAGTTGTGGCAGGGGGGAAACGACCGTTTCCAGAAACGTTTTGATCCGGGCAAGATCCGGGCTCGATTGATAATAGGCATCAAGGGCCCAGATCAGCGGATCGCCAGTTTCATGAGTGGAGATGGCAGGGGGGTCGGCGTCGTCCATTTGCGCCAGAGCCTCGGCAAGGTTTGAGGTTTGCTCAAAGGGGGCGACGAGATGCAGGCGATAGGTGGTTGGCGGCCCGTGAACAGCATGGCTCACGTTTCCTCCTCATATTCCATCTCACTACCATCGTCCTCATCCTGAGACAAAAGAGCGCGCCACTTTTGCTCCAGGATAAGGCAGGCCTGGGCGGGAGGCACAGCGCTGATGATATTATTGTCGTCCACCGTCAGCAATTGATCACTATTGAGGCGCTTGAGCGCATCTTCGAGGTCAAAATCAACGGTAACGCCAAATTCCCGGGTCAGGAATTGCTCGATCATCACATCCAGCTTGCCTTCCTCGCGCAGGTCTTCGGGGGGCATGGGGTGACGCTGCAAGAAGAAATAGGCCAGCATCTCTTCCTTGATATCTTCTTCTTCGGCGCGGTCCACCAGCAGGGTCAAAACGCCTCTATTATTGGCAAGGGAATGAAAAAACAGCCTTTGTGCCAGCATCATCATATATTTTGTACGAGTGTTAAAAACGGTCATGACCTGGCGAAACAACAGCCCCACGACGCCAGCAAAGGCTGCCAGCAGGCCAATCGGGTTGGCAGAGGCGACGGCCGCCATGATCTTGCTGGCCGCGCCGGCAATCCCCGCGACGGTGCCGCCACCAGCAGTGACGCCCAGCTTTATTTTGTCAAACATGCGCAATTTGACCTGGGTATTAGGGAACATCATTTCCATGTCTTCACGCGGGATATTTTTGAATAATCGCAAATAGACATGATTTCCCTGCGGATCATCGGGCAAACCGCGGCGCTGTTTAGCGTTGATTTTTCGGGCCTTTTTCTCGTTGACCTGTTCGTTTCTCATGATTTCTTGAACGCGCACATCAACGCTTTTCAGCTTCAAGAGCAAAAACAGCCGTTTATAAATTGGTACTTCGAATTCGCGGGGAACCAGGTAGAGATTGTCGATGACCCGTTTTTTGATGGTTTCGTTTTCACGGCCACGAGCGTAGATCAGCACCTCGTCAAATTCGCTCAGATCGACCTTGAGTTCCAGTCCATGGGCCGAATTGGCCTGCAACAGCTCTGCCAGTTTTTCAGGCGTTATGGCTTCGTAATTGGCCTGGGCCACCAGTTTTTTGAGTTCCGAGATCAGACCGATCTTGTAGTCAAGTAATTGCTCATCACTATATTGGGTAATGCGTTTGGTATCGCGGTCGGGGCTGAAGGGCAAATAGAACTGTTTTAGCCGCGCCAAGCGCTTTTGATAGGCCTGATGGCGCCAGACAGAGAGATAGCGAAACAGATCCTTGCACGAATTCGCGCCATTGCTGGCCAGGCCCTGCTTTTCTTCGTCAGCCAATCGCTGCATGAGCGCCAGGCGGCTGATGGGAATAAATTTCTCTCTACGAAATTCTTGTGGCTGGGAGGCCCCCCCTTGTTGTGGCGAGGCAATATTTTCATCTGCTAAGGTAATATCGGGCGTGGTAATACTCATAAATTGTCTCAATCATTGTCTCACGAACAGTGTCTCACGAAAAATCAAACTGGCATCATGTGTTCCCGCCAACGCAAATATTATAGGGGAAATACGAGCAAAATCCAGAAGTAACACTTACCTGTCGATCAAAGTCTGCAAAGACCAATCATCGAGATCGTCGAAACGAACCATTTTGCGTCTCGATTGTGGACTGTAAAACAAGGCCGTTTCGTGATCATGACAGGTCGATTGATCGGCCTGTTTGGTTAATTGTTGATAGAACCGCATTGCGTGGCTCGACGACCGGTGGCAATCTGCGCCCCGTGCCTCAAAGGGGCGTTAAGGACAGTAATTTAACGACTTGTTAACAGTGGAAACTTTCGTCTATTATCAGGGCACGTTGATATATTGCCGCCTCGAACAGTTGTTTCAGGTCGGCATATTGATCAAGGCAAGTGGAATTATTGGCCATTTCCCAGGCAGTTACGCGGATTGATCGCTTGATTGCGAGGGGGGCTGGTTTGTACGCAACGAGCGGGCTACAAGGTCCGCGCATCTTGTTTTGGTTGGGATGAATTTTGGGTGGACGGCCTTGTCTGGTTGCGTCAGGTGATGTCCAAACAGACAGATAGCGAACGAGGTTGAACTATGTGGAAGTGCAGACCCTCCGGGTTATTATGGGGGCTTCCCTTGCTAGCGCTGCTTTGGTTGCTAATATTTTTTGGTGAACGCCGCAATATTGAAGCAGACCTTGGCGAGCGTGTGACAACAAGATTGACCGATGCCGGTCTCAACTGGGCGAAAGTAGAATTTCGCGGCCTTGATGGCGTGCTTAGTGGCATGGCCGGGGGGGCCAAAGAACAAGACGATGCCGTTGCCCTTGCCGAAAAAACCTGGGGCGTCTGGAATATTACCGAAAACATGGACGTCGTTCGCACGGCCTCTCCCTATCGCTGGTCGGCAAATATTGAGGGTTCCAGATTGGTTCTGGAGGGCTATGTGCCAAGCCGCAAAGCCCGCAAAGCCATTAACACCATGGCCAAGAGCCAGTTTCCAGGGATCGAAATCATCGACAAGATGGAACTTGCCTCTGGCGAACCCGATCATCGTACCTTTATGGAGACGGTGGGATTCGGCTTGAAGCAATTATCGGGCTTTACCTTTGGCCAGGTAGGGCTAAGCGATCGTAATTTCAGCATTGAGGGACTGACCAAAGATGCTGCCACATTCACCGCCCTGAAAGAGGCGTTGCGTGAAGATTTGCCACTGGATGCGCGATTGGTTTCGAACCGCACCAAAGCGCCCGAGGTCGTCATTCCTCTTGCCTCGCCGTTTAGCTGGACCGCCAACAAGCAAAATAAAACCCTGCGCCTGTCCGGGCATGTCCATTCGGACGCTCAAAAACGCGACATTATCGTCAATGCCAAGCGCGCCATGCCCGACCATCAGATTATCGACAATATGCAAATTGCCCGGGGAGAGCCCACCAGGCGTCAGTGGAATAATGCCACCAGTTTTGGCCTGCGCCAGCTCGCCAAACTGCAATCAGGCACTGTGACATTAGAGGATCTGGATTATCTGATCAGCGGGCGCGTGGCCAAGCGCAGTCAACTGAACGAAATTGAAAAGGGCCTGTCAAAACTGCCCAGCGGTTTTCGTGTGGCCCAAAAACAGCTGACGGCCCCGAAAATCAAGCCGATTGTGCCCTATGTCTGGCGCGCTGATTTTCATGCCGGGGGATTGACCCTGAGCGGCAATATCCCTGATCAAAAGACCAGACGGGTGATTTTACGCCAGGTGAAACGCCATTTTCCCAGAGCAGGAATTGTCGACAAGATGAAGACCGGCCCGGGGGCTCCAGAGAGCTGGAGCGAGGCGACCAATGCATCGCTTTCCCAGCTTGCCCGCCTTGGCAATGGTAGCGCGACGGTCTGGAACACCGAAGTTGAATTGAGTGGCACCGCCTCCAGCGTGGAGCGGCGCGCCGACATTATTGGTCGCATGAAGAGCGGTATTCCCTCCCTCTATCAGTTTTTCGACGATATCAGGATCAAAGAGCCTGTATTCAAACAGCCGCAACTGTTTGTTGAACAACCAGAAATCAGGCAATATGAGGACGAGCAATTTGTATCGCAGGAAAGACTTGAGCGCACTCAGTGTCAGTCCTATCTGAATACGATCTTGTCAGGGGAAAGTATTCAGTTCGCCCCGGCCAGCGCGAAATTTCGCGATGACAGTTTCCCGGTTCTGACGCGCCTTGCTCATACCGCCAATCGTTGTCCTGATACGCGTATCGAGATTGTCGGTCATACGGATTCGGATGGCAGCCGCAAATTCAACGAATTTTTGTCACTGCGCCGGGCCCGCTCGGTGGTCAAATATCTGACCAGCAGGGGGATTGCCAAGGATCGCCTGAGCGCTGTTGGATATGGTGAGGCAAGACCGATTTTACCCAATACCAGCGATGCCAATAAGGCCAGGAACAGGCGTATCGAGTTCAAGGTCAAAGAATTCTAAACAAGCAATTCACGCGATAGGGAGATATGAGCGATGATGTATTTAGCCATAAAACTGTGGCCTTACGTGGCACTGGCCTTCCTGACCGGGTTTGCCATCGCCTGGATCACTTGTCGCTGGGACGAGGAGTAGAAGAGGGCATATGTCTGCGTATTTGAAGCGGATATGTGAATTTTCAGTCGAGAAAATATGATAAAGAACTGCAGAAAGCGCACGAGATGAGTACTTTTATTCTTCAATCCCTGTTCCTGATCGGGGGGGCCTATCTTTTAGGGGCGGTTGTCGGTTGCTGGATACGCAAGATGTTCACAAGCTCCGCCAGCATGTTGCATCGGGTCAGCGGTGAGCAGGGCGTCGAACCGGCACTGGCGAGTGCTGGTATTGGCGCAGCCGCTGCGGTTGGCGCCACCAGATATGCTGGTGAAGAGGGCGAGGCCAGCATTGAAATCAAACGGCCGGACATGCGCAAAGAAGTGATCATCGAAACACCCGTACCCGTTGTTCCGGTCGTTGACATTGTTGTTGCGCGCGAAACCATATCCTATGTTGAACCAGAGCCAGCAGTGACGATCCAAGAACCCGTGGTTATTGTCAGCGAGACGCCAAGCCCGCCGCCCGTGGAGCCAAAAGAAGGCGATGATTTGACAAAGATCAAGGGCGTTGGACTGCCGGTTGCGCTTGAGCTCAGGAAAAGTGGCATCTCGCGTTTTGAGCAGGTCGCCAGCTGGAGCGATGAGGACATTGCGGATATTTCCGAAAAACTTGGGTTTTCGGGCCGTATTGAACGAGAAAACTGGATGGCGCAGGCGCAAATCCTGGCGACGGGCGATGAGCTTGAATTTACGACGCATCAGTTGAAACAGCCCGAGCAAAACAGCTCTTCGAGGGACATTGGCAAGCTTATCAGCGCCGCCAATCGTGACAGCGCCGTTCGTGTGGACGGGGATGATCTCAAACGCATTGTTGGCATTGGCTCTGCGATCGAGGCTCAATTGAATCAAATCGGCGTCACCCGCTTTTCACAGATCGCCGGTTGGAATGTGGATGAGGTCACAGCGATTGGCCGCCGGCTTGGTCTTGAGGATCGCATTGAGCGTGAAAACTGGGTGCTGCAAGCAAGAAATCTGGACACCAACAATATCTGAGTCTATGACCTAGAAGCGCGATGGTTGAGGATGAGGAGGACTGGATGTCGAGATTGTGTTGGAAGCGGGTCATGAACTGTGCGGTGATTGCGGGGGCCGGTTTGTTGTTTGCGAGCCCATTTTCGTCTTCGCTTTTTGCTCAATCCAGCCCCAAAACACCCTCCGTTTCGTCATCTGATTATGTCGCCGATACCAATGTCGGTCGCCCGATGGAAGCGCCGGTCAACCGGCGAGCGGTGAGCGAAAAATTCTGGTGGAACGATGACTGGTATCAAAGGGGCAAGCTCAATGTGCCGGTCAATCATGATGTTGTGGAGCGCGCAACCAGCTATATCAACCCTGTTGATGGTACCGAAATCCCCGCCATTTTGTATCGCCCCAAAGCCAAGGGGAAATTCCCGGCCATTTTGTTCCAGCATGGACGACGCGGTCTGGACGAGATGGTGCAACGATTGCCACGGCGTCTTGCGGCGCGCGGTTTCATTGTCTTGGCCCCCAACGTTTATGATGCCCGCTTTATTGAAAAACTGCCGATGGAACATATGCCAGAGACCGATGGCGATGTGGCCGCAGGTATAGACCATCTGCTCAAACAGCCCGATATTTCCACCTCGAAAATCTGTCTTTATTCCCATACGCGCGGCGGTTATTATACCTTGCAGGCGGCGGTCAAGTTCAAGCATCAAAACAAAACGGTTGCCTGCTATGCCTCGTCCTACCCCCATTGGCAAAATCCCAATGCGGTGGAACCAGCCCAAGTCTATCGCTATGCTGGTGAGCTTGACAGCCTGGTCATCCCGACCATGGTTTTCATCGGGGAATATGAACAATATCAACGGCGCCGGTCCATCGAGACGGCGGTTAAGTTCATGAAAAAAGCCGGACGCGATGTCAAATTGGTGATCTATCCAGGGGTTGGCCGTGGCTTTGATTTTCGCCTGCCATGGGTGCGCACCTTTGCAGATGATCTGGCGGCCAAAGATCAAATTATCCGGCTTGATGCGTTTTTCCGCCGCCATCTTGCCAAATGGCAAAGCAAATAGCCGATCAGCTCAATTGCTTGTCGACCTCGCTTTTTATGAGTTCTGCAGTCGTTGACAAAACATCCTCATTTTCCATCTCGCTGGCGGCGTGTTTCAGCGCCACCCCCGCATAGCGCGGTACAATGTGGAAATGGGTGTGAAACACCATCTGCCCGGCCGCGG
Source organism: Alphaproteobacteria bacterium (assembly GCA_024279115.1). Lineage (GTDB taxonomy): Bacteria > Pseudomonadota > Alphaproteobacteria > Rhizobiales > JAKIUO01 > JAKIUO01. The sequence continues at coordinate 22,542 of JAJRRW010000007.1, read as the reverse complement.
CTTCATTAAATTGCTGTATCACAAAGCCGTCCGCTGCCATGGCCTTGCGGACAAGCGGTGCCAATCGGTGTACCGAGCGAATGAGGGTGCAAAGCGTGTCGGGGTCAATATCCATCATATTGACCGACGGTTTTTTGGGGATCACCAGCGTATGGCCTTTTGAGCGCGGCATGATGTCGAGAAAGGCGAAGGTCTGGTCATCTTCAAAAATTTTGTGGGCTGGCATTTCCCCGCGTAAAATTTTGGCAAAGATATTATTGTCATCATAGCTCATGCGGCTTTTCCCTTGAACTCGAATCCAGCCTTTGCCGTGATCTCCTCAATGCGTTCATCAGTAATGAGGGCTGGATCAAGCGTCACTTCACACTGATTGTTTTCAAACGAAGCGCTGGCGGCTTTAATGCCCTCTTCAAGCAATAGTCTTTTTTCCAGCGAGCCGGTGCAGCCGCCACAGGTCATGCCTTCTATCTGATAGGTTCTGGTCTCCATATTACTCCTTTGGCCGCTGTGCGGCTCCTCTATTGTGTTGCGGAATGGCGAATGTTCGCTCAAAATCTGATGTTCCATTTTTATATAGCGCTGTTCATTGGAAAGAAAGTGAGCAACGGCTTTTCGGAATCCGCGATCTGGCAAATAATGGACTGAGCTGGTCTGCGTTGGCAGATAACCGCGCGCCAGCTTGTGCTCGCCCTGCGCACCGGCCTCGACGCGCGCCAAACCATGATCAATCGCATAGTCAATGGCCTGATAGTAGCACAGTTCAAAATGTAGCGACGGGTGATATTCGCATGAGCCCCAATAGCGGCCATACAGCGTATCGGAGCCAATAAAATTCAAAGCCCCGGCGATCGCCTGGCCGTCGCGATAGGCCAGCACCAGCAGGATCTGGTCAGCCAGTCCCTCGCTTATCATCGAGAAAAAGGAGCGGCTGAGATAAGGAGTGCTCCATTTGCGCTCTCCCGTATCGGTGTAGAATTTGTAAAAAATATCCCAATGCTCACGGCTAAGGTCATCTCCTGTCAGATGTTTTATGTCCAGTCCGGCCTGCACCGCTTGCGCGCGCTCTTTACGGATGGCTTTGCGTTTGCGCGAAGAAAGCGAGGTCAAAAAGTCCTCAAAATTATCAAAACCGCTATTTTTGAATTGAAACTGATGGCCACGGCGCACCAGCAAATCAGGGTGATCAAAATATGGGAGCTGGGTGTCGTCGATGAAATTGATATGCAGGGACGATAGCTGGTAATTATCGGCCAGGGCCATGGCGTGCTCAAGCAAGAGGGCCGCGACTTGTTGATCTTGTGGTCCACCGCGCAGCAGCAAGCGCCGCCCGGAAATGGGCGTGAACGGTACGCCCGCGAGCAATTTGGGATAATAGCGTCCGCCCGCCTGCTGATACGCCTCGGCCCAGCCTTGATCAAACACAAACTCCCCCCGGCTATGGCCTTTGAGATAAAGCGGCAGGCAGCCAAGCAGGCGTCCTTGTGCATTGTTGACGAGGATATGCTGGTTTTTCCAGCCGGTTTCAGGGATCGCGGAACCACTTTTTTCAAGCGCTGACAAGAAGCTATGGGTCAGAAACGGGCTGTAGGGCAGGTCGTCCGGATTGGCGCAGGCATCCCAGTCTTTCGCCTTGACGTCCTCAAAGCTGTCGATGGTTTTTGAAGTGAGCTTTGAGGTCATGAGGGCGGGGTCATTTTGTTGTTTGCGGGGACAAAGCCTTCACAAATCATGGCGTCGCAGTATTTTTGCGCGCGAACTTGTTGCTGTTTGGTGCGCACGGTCCAGGTCAAGAGCGGTCTTTTGAATAATCCCCGCGCGATCATTGGCGCAATGGCTGGCAGGGCGCCAATATCATAGGCGATAAAATCAGGGCGGCTATGGGGGGCTGATGATAAAAAGCGCAAGCCCATGCGCTGCCTCCAGGAAAGAGATTTCCACTCTTCATGAGCTTGAAATTGTTCTGAAACCAGTCCACGCGGGATATGGGGGGCAAGCTGTCGAAACAGGCGAGGAAAGGCAGGATCAAAGGACATGATGGCAAAATCCCCGTGATAGTCTTTGAGAGTGTCGATCATTTTGGCGACAAATTGATGCTGCCGGTGCGTATCAAAATGCCAGTTGCTTTTTATTTCCAGCAGCATGGGGACGCGCCCCTTGTTGAGATCCAGCAGGTCTTGCAGGCTCATCATTTGGTCGCTGGTGTCGCGAAACCGCAGCTGTTGCAATTGCGCGCAGGTCCGCTCGTCAAAGCGCCCGGTTGCGTGGGTCAAACGCTCAAGGCGATCATCATGAAAGACCATGATAGTGCCACAAGAGGCGGCCCGCAGGTCAACCTCAAAGCCGCATTGGAGATCCAGCGCCGCTTGCACGGAGGAGCGGGTGTTTTCGACAATATTGTTGCTCACATCATGCGCGCCGCGATGGGCAAATGGCTGCGACATCCAGGCGAGATCTTTTTTCATAATAGACCTAGGCTTTGATCTCGACAAGCGCATCAATTTCAACGCCGGCATTAAACGGCAAACCCGCAACCCCCACAGCAAAGCGGGTGTGACGGCCCGCATCTCCCAGAACCGATACCATCAGATCAGAGGCACCATTGATGACCTGCGGGTGATCGGTAAAACTTGCAGGGGCATTGACGAAACCGCCAAGTTTCAACAAGCGTTCAAAGCGATCAAACCCGTCAAGGCTGCGCTTGATCTGCGCCAGGATATTGATGGCGCATAGGCGGGCGGCTTCCACACCTTGTTCAATCGACAAATCCTCGCCCACTTGTCCGGTGATTTTAAGAGCGCCGTCCTGCATGGGCAGCTGTCCTGAAATAATCAGCTGATTTCCACTAATCAGCGTGGGGACATAATTGGCGGCGGGCGCGGCCGCTTGTGGCAATGCAATGCCAAGCTCGTTCAGTCTGTTTTCGATGTCGCTCATGAAGGTCACTCTTTCCATTTAGGTGGCGCCAGTTTGGGCTCAATGATATATGTATTGTTTCCAATGGCAGGTAAAAGTCAATTAAAACAGACAACAGGCAAGAGCCTATGGCAATTGTCGCTCAAGCTGCTTAGACTGCGACCAATTCGAATCGAAAAATGGCCAAACAAACTGGTGAATTGAATATGGGTAGAGTGTTTCTTGGAATGTTGATCTGGGGGATAATCGGGCAGATCCCGGCGGCGTCTGCTCTTGCCGTCAAGCAAGCAGCAAAGCCCGTAGCCAGCCTTCTGGTCCCTCATCGCGCCGTTTATGAAATCACACTCGCCGAAAAAAAAGCAGTTGTTTCGGTGTCTGATGTGCGGGGCCGCATGGTGTTTGAGGTAACGGGCTCGCCCTGCAATGGCTATACGCAAAATATGCGTATGATCACCCGTATTACAGATCAACGCGGCAAGCAGACCTTGTCTGATATTCGCTCCAGCACCTGGGAAAACACCAGCGGTGGGCGCTTTTCCTTCAGTTCTTCGCAATATTTTGATCAAGCCTTGCAAGAGGCGGTCTCCGGGTCTGCCAAACGCAATGTCAAAAACAACAATATTCACGTGCAAATCAAGGAACCAGGGGCCGCAGCTCTTGATCTGCCGGGTGATGTACTGTTTCCAACGCAGCACAGTCTGGCTATTTTGAGGGCCGCCAGAGCCAAGCAAAAGCGGCTGGCCGTGCGGATTTATGACGGCTCAGAGCAGGGAAAGGGCTTTTATCAAACCTATAGTTTTATCGGGAAACAACTGCCGCCAAGTAAGCAGAGCCACAAGAAAACATCTTTGATCGGAAAAAAAATGTCGCGACTGGGGCTGGCTTCCCTGCCGTCATGGCCGGTGTCGATCAGCTATTTCAAGGGGCGAGGCAGCAAGCAAGATGCCATTCCCTCCTATGAGCTGTCATTTCGCCTCTATCCAAACGGGGTCAGTCGCGATCTGTTGATCAATTACGGTGATTTCTCGGTCAAAGGCTCGCTGGACCGCATCAAATATTTGCGCCAAAGACCCTGCAAACGCACGAAATCCCGGCGATAATTGCCATTATTGACTTTTTTCGTGCCCATTCCACAACCACGCAGCGCCGCGTGCGCCACTCGCATCGCCGTGTCGGGGAGCGGCAATCAAGACGGCTTTATCATCCGCAAATATATACGGGGCAATGGCGGGCGGTAATTGCTCATATAAATGGGCCATTTGCGACAGGCCGCCCCCCAGCACAATTATATCAGGGTCATAGATGTTGATGATCATGGCAAGCCCTCTGGCCAGACGCGATGTGTGGCGGGCAAAGCTTGCCAGCGCTTGCTCGTCGCCGCCGAGGGCGCGTTCATGAAGATCGGTTGCATCAAATTGCTGGCCGGTGCGGTGTTTGTGGTCGGCGCTGATGGCGGGGCCTGATACAAACGTCTCCATGCAGCCTTGTTGCCCACACCAGCATGAGGGACCGGGGTGCTCGTCAGCGCTGCTCCAGGGAAGCGGTATATGGCCCCATTCGCCAGTGATGTTGCGCGGACCATTGATGAGCTGTTTGTTGTGAACAAGCCCGCCGCCGCATCCCGTGCCCAGAATGACCCCAAACACACTATGATGGTCACGGGCCGCCCCGTCGATGGCCTCTGACAGGGCAAAGCAGTTGGCATCATTGGCAATGCGCACCTCACGCGTCAGGGCATCGCGCAGATCAGCCTTTAGCGGCTGACCATTCAAGCAGGTGGAATTGGCATTGTGCACCAGGCCAGAGCGAGGGGACAAGGAGCCGGGCATGCCAAGCCCGACAGTGCCGCGACGACCGGTTTGCGTTTCGGCTGTGTGCACCAGGTCGCGCAAGGCGCAAATCGTGCCGCGATAGTCATCTTGCGGGGTCTTGACCCTCAATTCGAACGAGCTATTGCCCTCATCATCAAGGGCAATGATTGATATTTTGGTGCCACCCAGATCAATCCCCAAGCGCATATCAGTTGCTTTCTGGTCCGCTTAACAAGTGATGCGCCGGAGCAATCTGCGCCGGATCGATATTTTCATTGCCGCAAAAGCTCAGGAGCAGGGTTTCGTCGCGCATCAGATGTTCGAGCAGGGCGGCTTGAAAAAAAGTAGAGCTGGCATTGGCGGCAATATCATCTGGTTCCATGCCGGTGATATTCATGAATTTGGCCAGATGATCTGGCTCACTGGCTAAAAAAGTCAAGGCGAGAATGGCTATTTTCTCCGCCTGCGCCATAGAAAGTGTTGTATGAGAGGTTTTTGTGAACATGTGTTTCCTGATCGATTGGGAGTTCCTTAAGGGCTTGGTTACCAATTCTATTGCAGACTATGTACGGTAGGTGCTCCTTTATGCAAGATGTTGATCGACGAAACAGAATAATCAAACGGGCTGTGAATTTCTGGACATGGAATATTCTTCGCAATATACGGAAAATAAGCCAGATAACAAACACGGCATGGAGCCAATGACCAAAACCATACTGATCGTCGAAGATAATGAGCTGAACATGAAGCTGTTTCATGACCTTCTGGATGCGCATGGCTATGATGTCTTGCAAACCCGCAACGGCATGGATGCCCTGTCGATTGCCCGTGAACACCATCCCGATCTGATCATTATGGATATTCAGCTTCCCGAAGTGTCAGGGCTGGAAGTGACCAAATGGATCAAGGATGATGACGATCTCCATGATATTCCGGTTGTCGCAGTCACTGCTTTTGCCATGAAAGGTGATGAGGAGCGTATCCGCAATGGCGGGTGCGAAGCCTATATTGCCAAACCAATTTCTATTCCAGATTTTATTTCGACCATTCGACAATTTATCGGCGAGGCCTAGTCTCGCTGCAAGCTTTTCAACTTAACAAAGAGATTTTCTCATGACCGCTCGTGTTCTTGTCGTTGATGACAATATTGCCAACATCAAATTACTCGAATCAAGACTTCGGGCGGAATATTTTGAGGTGATTACCGCCAATAGCGGCTTTGAAGCCCTGGAAATTTGCGGCCGCGAACATGCAGATGTTGTGCTGCTTGATGTGATGATGCCCGGAATGGATGGTTTTGAGGTTTGCCGGCGCTTGAAGGCTGATCCCAAAACCCAAATCATTCCCGTCGTCATGGTGACGGCCCTTGATCAGCCCTCTGACCGTATACGCGGGCTGGAGGCGGGAGCTGACGATTTTTTGACCAAACCGGTCAATGACACCGCCCTGATCACACGCGTTAAAAACCTGGCCCGCGTCAAGCAATTGACCGACGAGCTGATGATCCGTATTACCAGCACCGATCAAGAGGCCTGTGGGACAGAGCTGATCAATGGCCTTGGTTCCGCCGATATGCGCGGCAAGTTGTTATTGGTAGAAGATCGGCCATCGACCGCTGAGCGCATCAAGGGCGTTTTGGAAGAACAGCACGATGTGCAAATCGCTGCCAGTGAAGAAATCGCTCAGGGAATGTTGGGCAAGGAAGAAATTGATCTGGTGCTTGTCAGCCTGGACATGAATGGCCATGATGCGCTGCATTTTTGCTCCCATATCCGCTCGCTGGGCAAAACACGGCATCTGCCGATTATGGTGTTGAGCGAAGAGGGGGACGAAGATCGCATGTTGCGGGCTCTTGATCTGGGGGTCAATGACTTCATTGTGCGCCCGGTCGATCGTAATGAATTGCTGGCACGGGTGCGCACGCAAATCAAGCGCCGGCGTTTTTCCGAATATCTTTACAAGCGGCTGGATGAGCGGGTCGAACAGGCATCGCGCGATCCCTTGACCGGCATGTTTAACCGGCGGCATATGGAAGAACAGCTGCAAGGCATGATTGCCGATAGCTTCAATTCCGAAAAGGGACTGTCGGTTATCATGGCTGATATCGATTTTTTCAAATCGGTCAATGATAATTATGGCCATGACAATGGCGATCAGGTGATCCGCCAGTTCAGCTCACGCATTTTGCAAAATATCCGCCGTCTCGACGTGGCTTTTCGCATTGGCGGAGAAGAATTCTTGATCGTATTGCCAAAAACCAACGCCAGGCGCGCTGAGCTGGTCGGTGAAAGACTGCGTGCCATTATAGAAGATACCCCCTTCAAGATCAGTGAAGGAGACGGCAACATAACCGTCACGGCAAGTATCGGCCTGACCAGTGTGTTGTCCGAACAAGACACCATTTGCAGCTTGCTAAAACGAGCCGATGACGCTCTTTACGAAGCCAAAAAATCCGGACGCAATCAGGTGGTGATCAAAGCGGCTTAATCTCACTCACGGCTACTCTTCGCTGCGCGAAGGCCTGCTCTATAGTGCCCTACCGCTTCGCTGTTTGAGGGTGATAGGGCGCGCTGTAGCGCGGCAGCCAGTCGGCCTTGCCGGCGGGTACACCGGAATTCTTGCCAACCTTAAGATTGCAAAGAAATTCCGACCAACGGGAGGCAAGCGTGACTACGCGCCGCGCATTGCGCGCGCCCGCGCAGGCCCGAGCGCAGCGAGGATTGGCCGTGAGCGCAAATGAACCACCGGTGTACTCACCGGCAAGCGTGACTACGCGCCGCGCTACAGCGCGCCCTAACGGAGGCCGTGCGGAGCACGAATAGCCGCGAGTGAGATCAACCCGTGAGATCAAACTTATTCTCCACCCGTCTTGATATGGACGATGGTGCCGCAATGTTTGCAGTGAGAGGCGTCGGGTTCGTGGCGGTTGAGACCACATTCTTCGCATCTGGCCGACACTTTGGGGGGGCGAAACAAGGTTTGCAGTAGCCGCAAGAACAGCGATACGCCCAGGACCATAATAAACACTGATAGCAAGCGGCCATAGGTGCCCTTGATGGTGATGTCGCCGTAGCCGGTTGTGGTGAGCGTTGAAATGGTGAAATAGAGGGCATCAATATGATTATTGATATCGGGATTGATGCGCACTTGCAGTTCAAACACGATGGAGGTCATGATAAAGATAAACACCACCAGATTGAGCAGGCTTTGAATAACCTCTTCATTGCGCCGCAAAAACCGGCTATGGCCGCGCAGGTCATCCATGATGTGTTTCGAGCGTAAAATCCGCAGAGCCCGTAAAATGCGCAAAAAGGCGTAATTGTCGGTAAAGCTGGGGATGAATAGCGAAAACAGCACGATGATGTCGGCCAGCGTTGTCAATTGCAGTAAATAGCGCCCTTTTCGGTGAGCCAGATAATAGCACGATCCAAAATCCAGCAGAACGATGACGCCGATGGCTATTTCTATGGGCCGGAGCCAGGGACTTGAATGGTCCGACAGGGACAAATAGATAAAAAACGATACCGCAAAAATGTCGAACACCAGCATCGAGTAGCGAAACACGGAGGAAATTGTTTCGTCTTCAAAATATAGTTTGCGCAAAAAATCCTTGGCTCTCGATGATTGTTTTTCGGGAGTTTTAGGGGTATTTTTGGCTGGATCTTGTACGTGTTGGTCGGTATTTGTCATGATGTGCGCATTACAACAATAATTTGTTGGGAAACTCAAGCGTCAACAAGGTCGCGCAAGTGGCTTTATGAACGCTTAGAATCAGGCTAAACACCCTCCTTATGAAACAATATCTCGATTTAATGCGGCGTGTGCGCCATGAAGGGGTTCGCAAGAGCGACCGTACCGGCACTGGCACGTTAAGTGTGTTTGGCCATCAGATGCGGTTTGATCTGGGGCGTGGCTTCCCCGTTGTGACCACCAAGAAGCTGCACCTGCGCTCCATCATCATTGAACTATTATGGTTTTTGACCGGCGACACCAATATCGCCTATCTGCAGAAAAACAAGGTGCGGATCTGGGACGATTGGGCCGACGAAAACGGCAACTTGGGGCCGGTCTATGGCTCACAATGGCGTTCTTGGCCAAACAGGGACGGGGAGGGCATCGACCAGATTAAGCAAGTGATTGATAGCCTCAGGATTAGCCCCGACAGCCGCCGTCATATCGTCTCGGCCTGGAACCCGGCGGAAGTCGATGAGATGGCTCTGCCTCCTTGTCATTGCCTGTTCCAGTTCTACGTGGCCGATGGCAAGCTGTCGTGTCAGCTCTATCAGCGTTCCGCCGATATTTTTCTGGGTGTGCCGTTCAATATCGCCTCTTATGCGTTGCTGACCATGATGATGGCCCAGATATGCGATCTGGAGCCCGGGGATTTTGTCCACACCTTTGGCGATGCACATCTTTATCTCAATCATCTCGAACAGGCCGATTTGCAGCTTTCGCGGGACAGCCGTTCCTTGCCAACCATGGTCATCAATCCTGATATAGACGATTTGTTTGCCTTTAAATTCGAAGATTTTGACTTGCAGGGCTATGATCCCCATCCACATATCAAGGGTGAGGTTTCGGTATAATGAAAGAGCCTTGTCTGATATCTTTGATCGTTGCGGTGGCCCAAAATGGGGTGATCGGCGCCGGCAATGCAATCCCGTGGAAATGCGCCAGTGACATGAAATATTTTCGCAAAACAACCATGGGTAAAGTTGTGATTATGGGGCGAAAAACCTGGGAAAGCCTTGGTAAACCATTAAAAGGGCGCGACAATATTGTATTAACCCGCAATCAATCCTATATTGCACAAGGGGCTCATACAGTCACATCTGGACCCCAAGCCCTGAAAAAAGCCGGATCATTATGTATCAGCGATGAGCGCTGCGAGGTGATGATTATTGGAGGTAAAGCCATTTATGACGAGTTTTTCGAACTCGCGCAGCGGATTTATTTTACAGCCATTGACAAAAGCCCGGCAGGCGATACGACCTTCCCGCATCTGGCGCAGTTAAAGGAGCGCGGGGGGAGGGAAATTTCAATTGTTGAGCAGCCCGCCAGGGAGCGTGATGAGGCGGATATGACATTTGTTGTTCTGGAAAAGTAAAAAACCCCCAATTTGAACAGTGACTTTCGTTGCATCCCGGGTCCGCCTATCCTATATACGCTAAAACCCGTGGTCTTTCGGGACCAGTTGGATTTGCGCGCTTGATGCGGTCGCGATACAAACTGTTCAAAACGAATTTAAGGAAACACGATATTATGCCTTGGAGTGGTCAAAACGGTGGAGATGGTGGCTGGAAGCCCGGTGGCGGCACTGGTGGCGGCAGCGGCGGCCCGTGGGGCGGCAGTGGTGGCCCCAATCAGCCCGATATAGAAGAAATGCTGAAGCGGTCGCAAGATCGCTTGAAACAGGCAATGCCTGGCGGCGGTGGCAGTTGGCCAATGGTCGCTTTACTGCTCATCGGTGCATTGCTGGCGATGATCTGGTATGGATTTTTTGTTCGCATTGACCCCGATCAGCTGGGTGTGGTGACGCGCTTTGGCAAATATCATCATCAGTTGGCGCCAGGGCTGAATTTCCGCATGCCCTATCCAATCGACCAGGTGGACCGGCCCAATGTGACCCAGATCAGAACTGTCGAGGTTGGTGTGCGAGGCGGTAGTACCGACCGTTTTGGTCGCTCTATGGCCTCTCGCGATGTGCCTGAAGAAAGTTTGATGTTGACGGGTGACGAGAATATTGTCGATGTCGATTTCATCGTGCAGTGGCAAATTGACCCCAAAAATGCCAATGAGTTTCTGTTTAATATTTATGACCCTATAAGAACGGTCAAAGAGGTTACAGAAAGCGCCATTCGTGAGGTTGTAGGCCGTAACAGTCTGCAAAAAGCCATCTCGGAAAGCCGTGCTGAAATCGCTGCTGAGGTCAAAACCATCATGCAAGCCATTCTTGACAAATATAAAGCCGGAGTGCTGGTTGTGAACGTCAAGATGCAGAGTTCATTTGTGCCAGCTCCCGTCAAATCCGCGTTTCGTGACATTACAGCGGCCGAGCAGGACAAAGACCGCTACCAACGTACGGCTGATGCCTATCGCAACAAGCTGATTCCAGAGGCTCGTGGTGAAGCTCAGCGGATGATTGAATCCGCAGAAGCCTACAAGGCCCGCGTCGTCAAAGAAGCAGATGGTGAGGCGCAGCGCTTCACGAAAATTTATGCTGAATATAAAAAAGCCCCTGATGTGACGCGCACGCGTTTGTTCCTTGAGACCATGGAACGGGTGATGGGGGGAATGGACAAGATCATTCTCGACAATAAAGGCGGCGGTAGCGGTGTTGTGCCCTATCTTCCCCTTGATGGATTGGCGAAGAAACGTCCGAACACGGGAGGAACGAGATAATGAAATTTATATCAGGCCTATTTGGCGCCGCTCTCGTCATTGCTGCTGTTCTGGCTTACAACACGTTTTTATCGTGCATCAAACGCAGCAGGCAATGGTGCTTGAATTTGGACAGATTCGTGCCAAAATCAATGTTGATCCCAATAACAACGAAGCGGGACTGCACTGGCGCGTGCCGTTCATTCAAAATGTTGTTTATTTTGAAAAACGTATTCTTGATCTGGATGCGCGTTCAGCAGAAGTTGTGATGTCGGGGAATGTTCCTTTGATTGTCGATGCATTCGGGCGTTACCGGATTATTGACCCACTACTGTTTTACCAGTCTGTGCGTAATATACGCGGAGCGGCAGCGCGGCTCGAACCTATCCTTGAATCATCGTTGCGCGGTGTGCTTGGTGGTTCGACCTATCTAGAGGTGGTGCGCGACAAGCGTGAGCTGATGATGTCGCGTATTTTGTCCATCATGAATGACAATGCCAAATCGTTTGGGGTGGAGTTTGTGGATGTGCGCATCAAGCGTGCCGATCTGCCAGCGGACAACTCGAAGAAAGTGTTCGAGCGGATGATTTCCGAGCGGGTTCGTGTGGCCAAGAGGATACGGGCGGAAGGTAATGAGCAAGCGCAGATCATTCGTGCCAAGGCGGATCGTGAGGTCGTTGAAATCAAGGCCGAAGCCAATCGCACGGCCTCCATTACCCGTGGTGATGGGGATGCTAAACGCAACGCTATCTATGCCGAGGCGTGTGGGGCAGATCCTGACTTTTTCGCCTTCTACCGGTCTATGGAAGCCTATGAGAAAGGCTTGAAATCTGGTAATACGCGCATGCTCATGTCGCCAGACAGCGAGTGTTTCCGGTACTTTAATCAAGCCAGCGGCAAGCGTTAAATGTGGGGAGAGTTTCTCACCGCCATTGGGTTGGTTTTTGTCATAGAGGGATTGATCTGGGCCTTGTTTCCGCGATTATTCCTCAAGCTTGCTGTGCTCGCGGCTGAGATACCTATATCTCAGTTTCGAGCCAGCGGCGCTTTTGCGATCGCCATCGGGGTGCTGATAGTCTGGCTGGTCAGAGGATAGTCTGAGGCCAAATTTGCATTTTAGCGAGCGGAGTTATTGATGAAAAATGCTACCACCACGTCCTTTGACAACAAGGGACGGCGTCTAACGCAGATAATTATACTATTTTCCATGACATGTGTCCTGGCCCTGGTGTTATGGGCGCAACAAGGACAGGCCAAGGGCCCCAGCTCGGTGGCCGATATTGCTGAAAAGCTGCAAGATGCCGTGGTCAATATCTCCACCACGCAAACCCTCAAGGGCATCGATAGTGTGCCTTTGCCCAATATTCCCAAGGGCTCGCCGTTTGAAGAGTTTTTCCAGGATTTTTTCGAGCGCCAGAACAGCCATGACAAGCCCAAAAAAGTCAGCTCGCTGGGCTCAGGTTTTGTCATCGATCCCAAGGGGCTGATTGTCACAAATTATCATGTCATCAAGGATGCCGACGAGATTAGCGTCAAATTCAGTGATGGCAGCAAATTGAAGGTTGTCAAGGTTTTGGGGCGGGATCAAAAGTCAGATCTTGCCTTGTTGCAGGTTGAACCTGAAAAACCCTTGGTCGCGGTCAAGTTTGGTGATTCGGTCAAAATGCGCATTGGCGACTGGGTGATGGCCATTGGCAACCCGTTTGGACTGGGCGGTTCATTGACGGTTGGGGTGATCTCGGCCAAGAAACGCGATATCAATGCAGGCCTCTACGATAATTTCATTCAAACCGATGCGGCCATCAATCGCGGTAATTCCGGCGGCCCCTTGTTCAATATGGACGGGGAGGTGATCGGGGTCAATACGGCCATTATTTCTCCAACCGGCGGGTCCATTGGCATCGGTTTTGCCATTCCCTCGCAAACCGCGCAGCGGGTGGTTCAGCAGTTGGAGAAATTTGGCGAAGTCCGTCGCGGATGGCTGGGGGTTCATATTCAGTCGGTGACAAAGGAAATTGCCGAAAGTCTGGGGCTCGACAAACCAGCCGGGGCGCTGATTTCCAATGTTGCCCCAGGGGGGCCGGCACAAAAGGCGGGCATCAAGGCGGGAGACGTGGTGACGAAGTTTAATGGCGTACCAGTCACCAATATGCGCCAACTGCCGAAAATCGTTTCTCGCACCCCCATCGACGAGGAAGTCGACATTGTCGTGATACGTCAGGGAAAAGAACAACATCTCAAGGTCAAGGTTGGCCAGCTGGATGATAGCAAAGTGCAAGATGGGCGCTTGCCCAAAAAGCCCGAAGTCAACATTCGGCGCCAGGACATGCTGGGCCTGACCCTTTCACCCATGTCACAAAAACTGCGCCTGACATACAATATTGATAGCAATATCAAAGGTGTTGTTGTTACCGATGTGCGCACTGACAGCGTGGCCTTTCAAAAAGCTATTCAAGCGGGCAATGTGGTTGTCGAGGTCAACCAGGAAGAGGTCAACCGGCCCGAGCAGGTGGTTGATATTGTTAAAAAACTGATCAAAAAAGGTCGCAAACATGTTCTATTGTTGCTGGCGGACCCTGCTGGTGAATTACGATTTGTTGCGGTGCCTACCAAAAATTAGATTAGGCTAAAACTTGCCGACGGTTTTGGGCTGTGTTGGTCCTGAATGGAGCCAAATCAAGCCAGATGCAGCCAAAATTCGTTTGTGCCCCAGGATTACGACCCCGGAATAGCCGGCAATCAGACCTTGATAAGGAGGAGCGTTTCATGTCGAAACAAAGCAATATTAGTAGAATGACCGCTCCGCAAATCGCTGCCCGCAAGGGGGGCGAGCCGATTGTCTCGCTGACCGCCTATCATGCCCATACGGCGGCACTGATTGACCCCTTTGTTGATTTCATGCTGGTGGGTGACAGTCTTGGCATGGTGATGCACGGCTATGATACCACGGTGCCCGTTCCCCTTGATTTGATGATTATGCATGGGGCGGCGGTTGTGCGCGGCAGCTCGCGGGCTCTTGTCGTCGTGGATATGCCGTTTGGCAGCTATGAAGAAAGCCCTCCTATCGCCTTTCGCAACGCGGCACGGGTTCTCAAAGAAACGGGCTGTGGAGCGATCAAGCTGGAAGGCGGGGTGCATATGGCAAAAACCATCACCTATCTGACAACGCGCGGTATCCCGGTGATGGCTCATATTGGTCTGACCCCTCAGTCTGTGAATGTCATGGGCGGCTTCAAGACACAAGGGCGCGAAGAAAAGGAATGGGAGAGCCTTGAACAAGATGCCAAGGCGGTTGCCGAGGCCGGGGCGTTTGCCGTGGTCATTGAAGGCATGGCCGAACTGTTGGCTGCTCGCATTACCAAGATGATCGCTATTCCCACCATCGGTATTGGCGCCTCCGTTGATTGTGATGGGCAAATACTGGTGCTGGAAGATATGCTGGGATTATCGCCGCGCGTGCCAAAATTTGTCAAAGAGTTCGGACATCTGGGACAGGCCATCGAAACGGCGGTCCAAGCCTATGCAACAGAGGTCAAGAGCCGGGAATTCCCCTCTCGAGAGCATGTTTACGAGATGAAAAAAAGCAAGAACAACACAACCAGCAAGACCGGCTCTGACAAGTAGTTGAAACAAGCCAGTCAGTGATACGCGCGTATCATAATCATGACGAGATGACACGATATAGGTGTTTTTTTAAGGACCGGCTGGCAAAATCTGCTAAAGCAGACCAAACAGGGGTCGCCCCACCAGGAGCGAACGCCAAAAAATAACGCAAAGAGAGTGACAAGACACATGGTTGATGGAGATATCTTCCGCGAAATAGACGAAGAGATAAAACGCGAAAATTTTGCCAAGCTGTGGAACAAATATGGCTATTTGATCCTTGGCAGTGCTTTGGCGATTGTGCTGTCTGTGGCTGGATACAAATATTGGGTATATGACCAAAAAGAACAGGCGCAAACCTTTGGGACGCGATATATGGATGCGCTGGAACTCGCCAGCACGGGTCAAAAAGATCTCGCACAATTGTCTCTTTCACAAATAGCTGAAGAGGGGCCCCGTGGGTATGCGATGCTTTCGCAAATGCGCGATGCGGCGTTGAAAGCCTCCAGCGGCAAGCTGGAAGCTGCTGCCAGCGAGTATGACAAATTGGCCAAGAACAACACTGTGGATCCTGTTTTGCAGGACTTTTCGCGTATTCAAGCGGCCATGTTGCGCGTTGACAAGGCCGATGAAGCCGAGATGAAAACACGCCTTGGCAAGCTTGCTGATGGTACCAGCTCGTGGCGTCATTCGGCCCGTGAATTATTGGGGCTGTCAGCCTACCGGGCTGGCAATATGGCCAGTGCCGAAACTTATTATAGTCAGGTTTTGAGCGACCGGGCGGTGCCAGCCGGTATCAGGCAGCGGGCGGAAATGATGTTGTCATTGATTGTCGAGGCAACTGCCGAACAGAACATGGGCAGTGCGGCTGCTGCAAAAACCCCGGTCGTGGATGATAAATCATCGGCCAAAAAGGTCAAAAACCCCAAAAAATAATCAATAGAGGTCTTGGCGTTTCCTTTGTGCCCGCGGGTTTATTGTCTGTTGTAACGATAACCAGTCAACAGGGGTCGTAAAATGGCCCAGTTTATTGTTGAATAAGCATTAGGCAGACTTTTCATGAGGGCCATATTGATGGGATTTATAATCCAGTTTTAGGGTGATCAGTTGGTGTGCGTTAAAACTTGAAACAACGATAATGACAATTGATTCAAGAGGAACTGGCGAACGGTTTGACCAGGTGTCGGCTTGACACAATTCCTCCAGCGGGTGCACGGTATGAAAAAAGGCAATCTTATCGGGTGCGGCAAGCACTCAAAAGTCCCGGCGATTTTAGTGGTTGTTTTTTCAGCCATTTTTCTCTCTTCATGTGGCGGTGGCTTGCCTGACATGCATAAATTGACGGGCAATATCTTCAAGCCGGAAGAAAAAATATTGCCCGGAACGAGAGAAGCGGTTTTGAAATCGCGCGCCGAGATTAAGCCGGACCAGAACGCAGGCAATATCGGCATTTCAATCCCCGCGCAAAAAGCCAATGCAAACTGGACGCAGCCCGGGGGCGACGCCAGCAATGCGCCGGGCCATCTCGTCTATAAGGGCACGTTGCGTCCCAGCTGGACCTCTGATGCCGGAGCTGGTTCCTCCTCGGACGGTCAGCTGATTCCCCGTCCCATTGTTTATAATGGGCGCATATATACACTGGATACCGAAGGCGTCGTGGCGTCTTTTTCCGCCAAGAGCGGAGCGGTTGGTTTTCGGGTCCGTTTGACCCCCGAGACGGAAGAAAAAGAAGAGGGCTATGGTGGCGGTCTGGCTGTGGATGGTGGTAAACTTTTTGCAGCCACCGGCTATGGAACGATTGTGGCACTGGATCCAGCTTCTGGAAAAGCCTTATGGACCAAGGCGCTCAATGTTCCCATTCGCACCTCCCCAACCGCGTTTGGCGGCAAAGTGTTTGTGGTAACGACGCAGGGCCGTCTTTACGCGCTATCAGGAGCAGACGGGGAAGAAGTCTGGTCGCAGCGCGGTTTGCCTGATCGCACCAGCATATTATCCAATATCAGCCCGGCAATTTCCGGTAAAACCCTTGTTGTTCCTTATTCATCTGGTGAAATCACCGCCTATGATCTGGAGACCGGACGGCCCGTATGGCGAGATAATCTGGCAACAGGCAAAAGTGGGTCTAGTTTGCGCTCCATGGCTAATCCGGGCCGCCCGGCCATCGCCAACGAGGTCGTCTATG
This sequence comes from Alphaproteobacteria bacterium, assembly GCA_024279115.1. Lineage (GTDB taxonomy): Bacteria > Pseudomonadota > Alphaproteobacteria > Rhizobiales > JAKIUO01 > JAKIUO01. Next base: position 5,652 of record JAJRRW010000007.1, on the reverse strand, counting down.
CCGTTGGCAATTCCGGGCGCATGATTGCCACCAGGAAAAAGGATGGGGAACGCTTGTGGAGCAAGACCATCTCCAGTACCCAGACGCCTTGGCCGGCTGGCAATATGGTCTATATTGTCGATCGCTCTGGACGCGTTGTCGCCTTGAGTACTAAAAACGGCAACGTTGCCTGGGTGAAGCAATTGGCCAAGAATGAGCGCTGGCTTGGCCCCATATTGGCGGGAGATCGTCTGTGGCTGGTCTCCAACAAGGGCCGGATTGCCGGACTTAACCCTAAAACCGGAAAAATAGTCTCCCAAAGGGACTTGGGTTATCGTATTCATATTGCGCCAATCGTTGCGGCAGGGCATATGTATATCCTCACAGATAATGCAAAACTCGTTGCCCTGAACTAGGGCGGCGAGCCTTAGCCTGAAACAAGTTTGAGTCCATGTCCTATACCATTGCCATTCTGGGCCGACCAAATGTCGGCAAATCCACCCTGTTCAACAAGCTGGTAGGGCGTCGCCTTGCGCTCGTCGATGATGCGCCGGGCCTGACCCGTGACCGCCGCATGAGCGATTTCGAGCTTGGTGATCAGATCGTCCATATCATTGATACCGCCGGTCTTGAAGAAGCGCTGGATGGCTCGATTGAAGAGCGCATGCGTGATCAGACCTATGCCGCCATGGAAGAAGCCGATCTGGTGCTGTTCATGATTGATGCGCGGGCCGGGGTGATCCCCGCCGATGAGACCTTTGCCTCTATTGTTCGCCAGAGTGGCAAGCCGGTATTGCTGGTTGTCAACAAGGCCGAGGGGCGGGCCGGAGATCTTGGTTATTATGAAAGCTATAGTCTGGGTTTTGGCGATCCCATCGCTATTTCAGCGGAACATAGTGAAGGCATTGGCGAGCTATTGTCGCAAATGCATGAGGTGCTCAAAAAGCGTGAACCGCTGATCCCCGATCTCGAAGACGGGGAAGATGATGAAGACCGCCCCTTGCGGATTGCCATTGTCGGGCGTCCTAATGCGGGCAAGTCCACCTTGATCAATGCGCTGATTGGCGAAGACCGCATGATCACGGGGCCCGAAGCCGGGCTGACCCGCGATTCGATTTCTGTCGAGTTTAATTATGAAGATCGTGATATTCGCTTGTTCGATACGGCGGGTTTGCGTAAAAAATCCCGTGTGAAAGAGCGCCCGGAACATCTGTCCGTTGTTGACGCCTTGCGGGCCATTCGCTTTGCTGAAGTGGTCGTTTTGTTGCTGGATGTCAATAATCCGCTTGAAAAACAGGACCTGACCATTGCCGACCTGGTGGCACGAGAAGGCCGCGCACTGGTGATTGCGGTCAATAAATGGGATCTGGAAACGGATAAAAATGCCCGCATCAACAAGCTGCGCAAAGAGGTCACGCGTCTATTGCCCCAAGTCAAGGGGCTGGCGATGGTGCCGGTGTCCGCATTGGCGGCGCGTGGCCTTGATAAGCTCATGAAGGCGGTGTTTGAGACTTACGAGACCTGGAACAAGCGCCTGCCAACGGGGAAGCTCAACCGCTTTCTTGATGATACGGTCATGCGTCATACGCCGCCAGCACCCGGCGGGCGCCGTATTCGCCTGCGCTATATGACCCAGCCCAATGCACGGCCACCGACCTTCATCGTTTTTTGTTCGCGGCCCAAAGATCTGCCTACGAGCTATTCGCGCTATATCATCAATGGTCTGCGCGAGACCTTCGATCTCCAGGGCGTGCCTATTCGCCTGCATATGAGAAAAGGCAAAAACCCCTATGTCGACAAAGACTGATAAAAAGGGAAAACCGGGCAAACCGGGCGAATCAACCCCCCCTGAAAATGGCCCGGAGATATTATTTTATCATCTGGAACGCGCCAGGCTACTTGATGTTTTGCCCAGCTTGCTCGAAAAAAGCCTGCAACGCGGTTGGCAAGCGGTTGTGCAGGCGGCGAGCGACAAGCAGGTAGAGGCGCTGAACAGTGCTCTTTGGACCTCAAGCGATGACGGGTTCTTGCCCCATGGCGCGGCTGAGGATGGCTTTAGCGACCAGCAACCTATCTATCTGACACAGATAGCGGACAATCCAAATAGCGCAGCTATCCGGTTTTATGTGGGCGGCGCTTTGCCAGATCAGATTGAGGGCTATGAGCGTATCGTCTATTTGTTCGATGGCCAAAATGACGAGGCGGTGTCTGATGCCCGCAAGCAATGGAAGCGCTTTGCCAGCGAGCAGCTGGCGGCGACCTACTGGAAACAAAGCGACGGCGGCGGATGGGAGAAAAAAGCATGAGTTCAGCAACCGACGCGGAAAAAGCACGCGAAATCGCCGACCGGATGCAGGCTGAAACCAAGGCCCGGGGCGGCGCGTTTACGGACTGGTTTGAAGAGCTTTATGCCAAAGCCGATGGGGATGCCGCTTTGGTGCCGTGGGGAGATCAAGAGCCGCGTCAAGGGCTTGTCGAATGGATGGTGGGCCGCCCCGGGGCCGAAGGGGCCAAGGCGCTGGATGTGGGCTGCGGGCTTGGCGACAATGCTGTGTTTCTGGAGCGAAACGGCTATGATGTGACGGCCATTGATCTGTCTAAAAGCGCCATAAAATGGGCGGCTAAAAGATTTGCAGACAGCGCGGTGCGGTTTCGCCAGGCTGATTTGTTTGATCTGCCAGAAGATCTTGTCGGCGCGTTTGATCTTGTCCATGAAACCTACACATTGCAGGCTTTACCCGAGGAAATCAGGCCCAAACTGTTCGAGGCAATCGCTGATCTGGTTGCGCCTGGTGGGCGTTTGCTAGTGATCACCCGCTCGCGGGCTGAGGGCGAGGCGTCAGATGGCCCGCCATGGCCGCTGGCCAAATCACAACTGGATGCTTTTTTATCGCTGGGTCTTCGCCAGCTATCACTCACTAAAACCATCGAGGTGAAACCAGATGGGCGTCAAATTCCGCACTTGCGCATAGAGTATCAAAAAACATGCTGAAAGTGAGTGCTCTCAAAGTCCACGGGCTTGACCCCATCAGTTTTGAGCTGCACGGCGGCGATGTGCTGGTGGTGCGCGGGCCTTCTGGGTCGGGCAAAAGTCTGCTGCTGCGCGCCATTGCCGATCTTGATGAGACAAGCGGTCGTATTTTCCTTGATCAGATGAGCAAAGACGGTGAGGCCGCCGGTAATTGGCGCACACGCGTCCGCTATCTGGCGGCTGAAAGTGGCTGGTGGCTGGAGCGTGTCGAGCAGCATTTTGCCGATCCCTTGGCGGCGCGCCTGCTTGGCAAGGAGCTGGCGCTGGAAGACAAGCTGTTTGACAGTCCCGTTGCCCATCTCTCGTCAGGTGAGCGCCAGCGAATGGCCTTTATCCGCGCCATTGAAGATCAGCCAGCGGTGTTGTTACTGGATGAACCCACCTCGGCGCTTGATGACCATGCTGCCAAACGCATGGAGGATAAAATCGTCGCATTGCAAAAAAAAGGTGTGATCTTGATTATCGTCACCCACAGTAATGAGCAGGCCTTGCGTCTGGCAACCCATGTGCTGACGATCAAGGATGGAGCGGCGAGGGTGGAACGCGCATGAGTTATATTTCGCTCAGCTATTGGGATCTGGCGCTGGCCGCTATTTTGATATTGGCCAATGGGTTGATTTCGCTGTGGTTCCGATTGGGCCTTGAGAAATCCTTGTTGATCAATACGGTACGCATGCTGGTGCAGCTTAGTCTGATCGGCTTTGTGCTCAAATTCATTTTCGCCCAAACCTCGCCTTTGTGGACAATTGGCTGGGCCGTGCTGATGATCCTGGTGGCCGGTCGCGAAGTGATGGCGCGCTTGACGACCAGGATGCAGGGCTGGTGGGGCTATGGCATTGGCACCACCACCATGTTTTTTGTCAGCAGTTTCACGACCTTGCTGGCGGTTGGCGTGATCATCGGGCCTGATCCCTGGTATGCGCCGCGTTATATTCTACCAATTCTTGGCATGGTGCTGGGCAATACCTTGTCGGGTATTTCTCTTGGCCTTGAAACACTTATCACCACCTTGAAGCGCGAGCGCTCATCGGTGGAAGCGCGCATTGCCCTTGGTCACAAGCGGTTTTTAGCGATTGATGAACCTTTGCGCCAGGCCCTTAAAACTGGCATGATGCCGATCATTAACGCCATGGCCGCCAGCGGCATCGTCTCGTTACCTGGCATGATGACCGGTCAGATCATGGCGGGGGCCGATCCGGTGGAAGCCACCAAATATCAAATTTTGATTATGTTCTTGATCGCCGGGGCGACTGCCAGTGGCACCTTGCTCGCCGTTGTTGGCAGTGCGTATCGTCTTACCGATGATCGTGGCCGTTTGCGGCTGGATCGGTTGGAGGGGTCATAGCCCTAGATGCCGCTTGGTGAACCCTATGGCGTCTTTTTCCAGATCGCCAGGAGGGCCATTGGCCGCCGCGACATGTTCCATCATGGTTATGAGGTCGTGTTTTTCTTTCATCGAACAATGACGGACAATCGGGGGAAGCAGGCGCGAGATAAAGGTATTGAGATCGCCGCAGTCTTTGGCCAGCCAGCGGCCATGAGCAAGCAGTTCGATTGCGGCCTCGTTGCTGGCGTCAAAACTGGTTTGGATTTCTTGCTGGATGACTGTTTCTTCGGCTTTGCTGATCGGACCATCAAAGGCCGCCAGCGCCACCATGATGGTTGCCGCCGCTTCGCGGGGGTCATTGACATCTTTGATGGGATCGGCGGCAGCTTTTTTTTCAAAGCGTTTGCTGCGCATATAGTTTTTGGCGTCCTTGGCCGTACTGGCAAGGCCCTTGGCCGCATCGGCCGCCATCTTGATGCGCCATAGCACCATGCCAATGGTGCCGATAAACCCCAATATCGCCAGTAATATATGCATTTTTATCCTCTTTTCGAAAAGATGGCTTTTCAGTACGGACACAAGTGAGCGGATTTACGGCGACAGAGGTGCTTTGAGCGCTTTTCATCAGGCAATGTTATTTGCATCAGACAATCTTGGCTTTTTCATATTTTTCCGATGCCGTCATCCATGTTTCTTCAGCTTGCGCCAATGCCGCTTTCAGGCGGCCCACTTCAAGAGCCAGATTGTTGGCCTTGTCGGGGTCGTTTTCGTATATTCCGGGCTTGCCCAACTGTTGTTCGACCTTGTCGATCTTGCTGCTGATCTGTTCCATCTGTTTTTCAAAGCCTTTGATTTCCTTGCGCATGGGAGCAAGTTCGGTCCGTCGTTTGGCGGCCAGTTGGCGCTGCTCTTTTTTGGAGCGTCCCGCATTGGCGTTTTTGTCCTTTTTGACCTTGCTGGAGCGCGCCGCCAGCAATTCGGTACGATAGCTGTCAAGGTCGCCATCATAGGGTTCGACGGTTTGGTCCTTGACCATCCACAAGCGATCGACGCAGGCCTCCACCAGATGCCGGTCATGGCTGATCAGGATGACGGCGCCTTCATATTCGTTGAGGGCCTGAATGAGCATCTGGCAACTGTCAACGTCGAGATGGTTGGTTGGCTCATCAAGAATGAGCAGGTGCGGACCATGGAAAGAGGCCAGCGCAAACAACAGGCGGGCTTTTTCGCCCCCCGACAGGTTTTTCGCCTTGGTATTGGCTTTTTCGATGCCAAAGCCCAGCGCGCCAAGTTTGGCACGGCGCTGCGCCTCGGT
>JAJRRW010000123.1 GCA_024279115.1 Alphaproteobacteria bacterium | reverse complement strand
CTCCCTCTCCCTCTCCCTCTGCCCCTGGCGCGGATGAGCCTATCTTAGAGCCTGTAGGTGAGTTTTTCACCGGGGGGGCGCTTACCAATAATAGCTGGATTTCTTGGGCCGGGGCTGTGAAAAGCCTGTCATCCAATCTTTATCAAGAGGGCTGGCGTATCCGCGTTTTGGCAGCCTATGGGCGCTATAATTTCTTGACCGACGGGCAGTCAAATTCCGCCGATCCGACCTTGTTTGAAGTGACCGCGGGCTATCAGTTCAAAACGGGACCGCTGATCACCAAAATCTATGCCGGATTGCATGGCGAACAGCACAAGCTCGCCAATCCCGACCCCAATATTGCGACACAGGATATGGGATATGGCGCCAAAGTCATTTTGGAGAACTGGGTCGATCTGCCGATGAACTCCTTTGCCAGTCTGGATGGCTCATTTTCGACCCTCAACACCTCCTATCAGGGCATGTTGCGAACGGGGTCCGCATATTACTATCCGCAGCTGACCCTTGGCCCGGAGGTCGGGATCATTGGCAATGAGGAGTTTTATCAGTTACGCGCCGGACTGTTTGGCCGCTGGAAACGCCCCAACGGTTCTTTGGAAGCCAGCATTGGCTATGCCGAGGACTATGACCGCAAAAGCAGCCCCTATGCCAGCGTCTCGTGGTTGAAGCGGTTTTAGGGTGTTTGAGCAGATTGTTTCTATCTGAACTTATTGTTCATGTTTTTTCTGCCAGAAGGTGAGCTGGTAGTCTTCCAGCTCTTGGCGATTGTCGGGTTGGTAAAACTCGACGATGCAGGGTTTGCCGGGAAACTGATGGGCCAACTTGCTCTCGTAAATGTCTTTTAGCAGCGTCCCAAGCAAAATTAACTTGTCTGCCGATATATCTTCGCACTCGGTATGCTGAATATCAGCAATATGGAGGTGGTTTATGGTCCGCTCGATAGACAATTTGGTTGCTGTTTTGCAGTTTAGATATCCTTGCCAATCCGTGTTGAGAACGCCCGCTTTGAAAATAAAATCATCTACTTCAATGAATTTGGGCCAAAACAGCGCGGCGTAGCCCACAGCCAGTGAGAAATTACCGGTGCAACCGATCCAGGCGTCAAGATCGATCCCTTGTCCATCGTTCCAAGCCGCAAGCTCGGCTTTCATGCTATCGGGTATTTCCATCATTCAAAGCTTTTGATTATAGTCGCCGATTTCTTCGTAGGTCGAGAGGTGGGCATCGAGATCCTTGAAAATATCGCGCATCATCTGATCCGAGGTGGTGCTTTCGACGACGACGACCAGTTGCGGCGTATTGGAACTGGCGCGCACCAGCCCCCAGCTGCCGTCTTCCAGCACCATGCGGATACCATTGACGGTGTTGACCTCTTCAATCTCCTGACCAGCAATTTTTCCGCCCTCATCGGCATGTTTTTGGAAATGTGCGATGATGCGATCAACAACGCCATATTTGAGCTCGTCGGCGCAATGGGGCGACATGGTAGGTGACTGGTAGCTGGTTTGCAGCTCGCCATAAAGATCATTCATGCTTTTGCCCTCATTGTGATCGAGCAAATCGAGCACGGCAAGGCCCGAGGTGAGGCCGCAATCATAGCCAAAGCCCAAAGGTTTGTTGAAGAAGAAGTGCCCCGATTTTTCAAAGCCCACCAGGCAATTATGCTTGTGCGAATAATGCTTGATATAAGAATGGCCGGTTTTCCAATAATCGGTGGTGGCGCCATTTTTCTTGAGCACCGGGTCGGTGAGAAACAGGCCGGTTGATTTGACATCGACAACGAATTTCGCGTTTTTGTGATGGTTGGAGATGTCTCTTGCCAGCATCAGGCCCACCTTGTCGGAAAAGATTTCCTCGCCTCTATTGTCAACGACCCCGCAGCGGTCGCCATCGCCATCAAAGCCAAGGGCAATATCGGCCTTGTGCTCCAGCACCGCATCGCGCATGGCGTGCAGCATTTTCATGTCTTCGGGATTGGGATTGTGATTGGGGAAGCTGTAATCAAGGTCGCAATTGAGTTCGATCACCTCGCAGCCCATGGCTTTCAACACTTGTGGCGCGAAGGCCGCCGCGGTACCATTGCCACAGGCACACACAACCTTGAGCTTGCGTTTAAGGGGGGGGCGGTTTGTGAGATCTTTGATGAAGCGCTCCGCCATATCGGGGATGGAGTGATAGGAGCCGCCACCCGGGCCGTCTTCAATACCACCAAGGACGATTTCTTTGAGCTCGCTCATCTCGTCCGGGCCAAAGGTCAAGGGCTTGTCGAGGCCCATTTTGATGCCGGTCCAACCATTATCATTGTGGGAGGCGGTGACCATGGCGACCCCTTCAACGTCTAACTCAAACTGCGCGAAATAGGCGGTAGGAGAGAGGGCAAGGCCAATATCAAACACTTCCATGCCCCCCGCCAGCAAGCCCGAAATCAGCGTATATTTGATGGAAGAGGAATAGGAGCGGTAATCATGCCCCACCACAATGCGCAGAGGTACGCCGCGACGTCGGAACAGCTCCGCCATGCCAAGGCCGATCTGGTGGATGCCGATCAGATTGATTTCTTCGCCAAAGATCCAGCGCGCATCATATTCGCGAAAACCCGTGGGCTTGATAAAGGCCTGGCGCTCAAAGGCGGCGGTGTTGGCGGTCAGATCGGTGCGAGGTTTTAAGGGGGTGGTCGTCATCAGGAACTCTCTTTTTTTATGGGAGGGCAAACAATCAGGCAACAGCGTTCCGGGCATCGGATTTAATGCGCTGGATCATCGAGGCGAGGCCGTTGGAGCGCTGCGGCGTCAAGGCTTCATCCAGGCCGAGTTGTTTGAGGGCTGCATTGGCGTCAATTTCGAGGATCTTCGAGGCGGTTTGACCCGAGAACAATTTCAGCATGATGGCCACCAGACCGCTGACAATATGGGCATCGCTGTCGCCCTTGAAATGTAGCACGGGGTCGCCATCAGAATTTTTCTCGACGGTTGTTTGCAGCCAGACCTGCGACACGCAGCCATGCACCTTGTTGGCGTCGTTGCGAGCATCATCTGGAAGCGCCTCCAGGGTGCGTCCCAGTTCGATCACATAGCGATAGCGATCTTCCCACTCGTCGAGAAATTCGAAATCGGCAACAATATCATCATAGTTCATCGACCAATCCCCCCCTATTGCGTTAGGTCATAAACTCATAAAGCACAATCTGCCTCGTTGGAACCGATTTTAGCACAAAAAAAGGCCTGCTCTAACGGGGGCAAGAGCAGGCGAGGCTGGTCATATTTGTGTTTATTGTTATCGAACTTATTTGGGGCCGCGCCAGCCGGACTGGAGATCGGTGGTACTAAGCGTATTGCTGGTGACGCCGTAATGGTCGCTAT
>JAJRRW010000122.1 GCA_024279115.1 Alphaproteobacteria bacterium | reverse complement strand
GCTAAATATCGCCGTATCGCTGCCAGCGCCACCGATCAATGTGTCATTATCCGCGCCGCCTGTCAGCACATCATTGTCGTCGCCGCCATCCAGCGTATCAGCCCCAGCGCCACCTGTAAGCGTATCATCGCCAGCACCGCCATCAAAGCTATTTGCTGCCCCATTACCGGTCAGCGTGTCGCCAGCAGCGGAACCGGTCAGGTTTTCGATATTGGTGAGGATGTCACCAGCGGCATCGCCGCCGCTTTGCGCGCCCGCATTGTTCAGATCAACGATCACACCAGAACCAGAGGCGGAATAATCAGCCGTGTCAATATCGGCGCCCCCATCCAACGCATCGGCCCCCGTACCACCAACAAGTGTGTCCGCTCCAGCACCGCCCTCCAGTGTATCATCGCCAGCACCGCCAGAAAGCGTATCATTGCCCGCACCAGCAACCAGCACATTGGCTTGCGTATCGCCTGTGAGCTGATCGTTGCCCGCGCCACCAGTGACATTCTCAAAACCCGAAATCGTGTCGCCAGCCGCATCACCGCCAGAAGCGGCGTTGGTCGCAAGATTGATGGTCACCCCAGTGCTGTCGCCAGCATAGGTAAGCATATCCGTGCCGGTACCACCTGTGAGCGTATCTCCCCCAGCACCGCCTTCAATGAGGTCATCACCACTACCACCATCAATGATATTGCCCCCGGCCGTTCCGGTCAGGGTATCCCCCCCGGCACCACCAATCAGATTTTCAAAACCCGATATGGTATCAGACGTAGCATCGCCGCCGCTTGCCGTATCTGTGGCAATATTGACGTTCACGCCAGAGCTGTCGCTCGCATAGCTAAGCGTATCGGTATCGGTGCCGCCACTTAGCACGTCGGCACCCGTGCCCCCTGCGATAAAATCATTACCCGCACCGCCATCCAGCGTGTCGGCCCCGGCACCGCCAACAAGTATATCGTCGCCAGCATTCCCGGTGAGTATATTGGCATTGCCATCGCCGGTCAGCGTGTCGGCCAATCCTGACCCCGTGACATTTTCGATATTGGCAAGCGTATCACCAGCAGCATCGCCGCCGCTTTGCGCGCCCGCATTGCCGAGATCAACGATCACACCAGCCCCAGAGGCGCTATAATCAGCCGTGTCAATATCGGCGCCCCCATCCAACGCATCGGCCCCCGTACCACCAACAAGTGTGTCCGCTCCAGCACCGCCATCCAGCGTGTCATCATCCGCGCCGCCAGAAAGCGTGTCGGCCCCGGCACCACCAACAAGACTATCGGCACCAGCCGCCCCGAGCAGATTATCATCCCCCGCAAGACCGCTAAGGATATTGGCGTTCGCGTCTCCTGTTAGCGTGTCGCCCAGATTTGAACCCGTCAGATTTTCAATCGAGCTGAAACTATCGCCAACTGCATCGCCGCCAGATACCGCGCCGTTGGCGAGATTGACACTGACCCCTGCGCCAGACGAGCTGTAGTTCGCCGTATCGGATCCCGCGCCGCCCTGGAGATCATCTCCACCGGCCCCACCGGTGAGAACATCATCCTGGGTACCACCTTGCAGCGTGTCAGCGCCCGCGCCGCCAACCAATATGTCAGCGCCCGCACCACCTGCCAGTATATTGGCATTGCCATCTCCGCTCAGCGTATCGGCGGAAGCTGACCCCGTGACATTCTCGATCTCCGCAAGAGTATCGCCCGCCGCATCGCCGCCGCTTTGCGCGCCCGCATTGCTGAGATCAACGATCACGCCAGAACCAGAGGCGCTATAGTCAGCCGTATCAATTTCGCTACCGCCGATCAGATTATCAGCTCCCGCGCCGCCAACCAGTGTGTCGTTCCCCGCGCCGCCAGAAAGCGTGTCATCGCCAGCGCCGCCGCTAAGAACATCTGCGCCAGCCAATCCAGCTAATATATTGGCGTTGGCATCCCCGGTCAGCGTGTCGGCGGATGCTGATCCGCTGATATTTTCGATGCTGGTGAAAACATCGCCTGAGGCATCGCCAGCGCTCACCTGTGCTCCGACATTGTTCAAATCAACTGTGACGCCAGCGCCAGACGTGCTGTAGGCAGCCGTGTCGCTCCCTGCGCCGCCATCCAGCGTGTCGGCACCTGATCCTCCCGCGAGCGTGTCATCTCCTGTACCGCCGGTGAGCGCATCATCATCCGCGCCGCCATCCAGCACGTCATTATTGATACCGCCGTCAAGAATATCAGCCCCGGCACCCCCCGACAGGTCATCATCGCCCGTACCGCCAATCAGCGTATCGATGCCGCCGCCACCAATCAGCGTATCATTGCCCGCCAGACCTGTGAGCACATTGTCATTGCCATCCCCCGTCAAGGTATCAGCAAATCCAGAGCCAGACAGATTTTCGATATTTGACAAACTATCGCCAAGGGCTTCGCCCGCCGAACCACTATTGGTGGCCAGACTGGCACTGACGCCAGAACCCGCACTGGTATAGGCGGCGGTATCACTACCGGCACCGCCATCAAGAGTATCGGCCCCCCCGGCCCCTTCAAGAATATCGTCACCACCACCACCGGTCAGCACATTGGCCACGCCATCGCCGGTCAAAAGGTCTGCGGACGATGTGCCAATGACATTTTCAATGCCCAGATAAGTATCTCCCTCGGCGTCACCGCCAAGGCCGTCCCCCGTCGTCAGATTGACCTCAACGCCGCCGCCAGCGGATCCAGAAAAATCAAGCACATCAATATTGGAGCCACCATCATAGGCGTCAGCACCAGCACCAGCGATCAGCGTATCGGCACCGGAGCCCGCATTGATCACATCATCGCCAGCCCCATCAATAATCGTGTCATTGCCCGCGCCACCGGTGAGAATATTGATATTGCCGTCGCCAGTGAGACTATCATTGCCACTGCTACCGGTAATATTTTCGATATTTGTCAGCACATCCCCGGCGGCATCGCCCGTGCTTACCTGCGCCCCCGCAATCGTCAGATCGACGCTCACCGCAGTCGCTGAAGTACTGTAATCCGCCGTATCATTGTCTGTGCCCCCATCCAGCGTGTCAGCACCGGTGCCGCCAATCAGCGTATCATCACCCGCGCCACCCGTCAGAGCATCATTGTCAGCATCGCCATAAAGCGTGTCATTGCCCGTGCCGCCATCAATGGTATCCACACCATCATTGCCATGGATGGTGTCATCATCGGCTTCCCCCAGCAAGCTGTCATCGCCCGTGCCGCCACTGATCGTATCATTGCCAGCGCCGCCCTCAATGGTATCGGCTCCAGCGCCGCCATCGAGCGTATCAGTATCATCCTGGCCATCGATGAAATCATCGCCATCGCCCCCCAGAATGGTATCATCATCGCGGCCACCACGCAGCGTATCATCACCATCGCCGCCATCAATCATATCATTGCCGTCACTGCCGCGCAGAGTATCATTGCCCGCATCGCCCGTGAGAGTATCATCGCCAGCCCGACCGTCCATCACGCTGCCTGCCACATTGGCGATCAGCGTATCATCGAAGTCCGACCCAAGGACGCGTTCAATATTGCTGATGACATCGCCATCGGCATGCCCGCCACTGGCCGTCTGGGCTTGCAGATTGACAGTCACCGCACTATCTGACTGGTCATAATCCAGCGTATCTGTACCAGCCCCGCCATCTATGGTATCGGCGCCTGCCAACCCTTCCAGGAGATCGTTGCCAGTGCCACCTTGCAGGATATTATCACCAGAGGTTCCGGTCAGATCATCATTATTGTCCGAACCGGTGAGATTTTCGAAATTGCTGATAATGTCGCCAGCCGCGTCACCGCCGGTGACGCCAGACGTTGACAGGTTGACGGTCACACCCGACAGCGATCCCGCATAAGACAACGTGTCAATATCAGCGCCACCATCCAGCGTATCGCCACCGATACCGCCCTCGATCAGATCATTGCCAGCGCCGCCTTGCAGATTATTGGCCAACTCATTGCCAATGATCACATCAGCACCAGTGGTACCAATAATATTCTCGATACCTGACCAGGTGTCGCCCTGGGCAAAATCACCCGTACCAATATTGGTGGCCATATTGATATTGACGGCTGTTGACCCGGAATAATCGATCTCATCAATACCGCTGCCTCCTTGATGGTCATCAGCTCCCAGCCCGCCAATAAAGCTATCGTCACCATCATTGCCGATCAGCGTGTCGTCTCCAGCGCCGCCATCGAGCGTATCATTATTGAGACCGCCATCAATATAATCGTCGCCATCTCCGGCAACGAAGACATCATTGCCATCTTCCCCATAGAAGATGTCATCTCCCGTGCCGCCGGTGAAGGTGTCTACCCCCGCACCGCCATAGATTGTTGATCCTGTATTGGAGGCAATAAAACTGTCATCGTGGGCCGTTCCGTAAACCCGTTCAATACTCGTGAAGGTGTCACCTTGAGCAAAGCCACCGGTCGCCGTCCCCGCCAGCAGGTTCACATTGACGCCAGTTATATGAGCGGTGTCGGCATAACTTACCGTATCACTGCCATCGCCGCCATCAAAAGCATCGGCCCCGTCATAGCCAACAAAGTGATCGTTGCCCAACCCACCTTCCAGAATATCGCTGCCGGCGCTGCCGACCAGAGTGTCATTGAAATCGGAACCGATAATATGTTCGATACTGGACAAGCTATCATTTTGAGCAAAGCCGCCCGAATTGAGGTTCGTTGACAGATTGATCTGAATAGCGGCATCAGACGCGGAATAATCGACCAAATCGACGCCGCTGCCTCCCGCATAAATATCAGCTCCGGCATCGGCGATGATAATATCATCTCCATCCCCGGCCGCGACAGAATAAAAACCTGTAAAGTGGTCATCGAACCCCGACCCCGTCACATATTCAAGACTTGTCAGCACATCGCCCTCGGCATGCCCACCCAGTCCGGTGCCGGCCACCATATTGACAGTTACGCCCGCGCTGGAAGCGCTATAGTCGACCCGGTCGCTGCCGCTGCCGCCATCCAGAATATCAATACCAAGGCCACCAATCAGCACATCACTGCCATCGCCACCTTCAAGCGTATCATCGCCGGTGCCACCGGTCAGCACATCATTTCCGGCCCCGCCAATCAGCGTATTGCCGCTATTGTTGGCGGTCAGCGTATCTGCAAAATTGGTTCCGATCAGCCGCTCGATGCTGATATAGCTGTCCCCGGCTGCATCGCCGCCAATGCCAAGAGAGCCATCCAGATTGACCGTAACGGCAGCACTCGACAAGACATAGCTGGCCGTATCAAACCCGGCACCGCCATCCAGAATATCGGCCCCGCCGCGTCCTTGAAAACTGTCATCGCCAGCGCCGCCTTCAAAATGCTCATCCGTGTCAATCAGCGTGCCTTGTATGGTGTCGTCAAAATCGGAGCCAATGAGATGCTCGACCAACGTGATCGTGTCGCCCGCAGCATCGCCACCAGAACTTGCTCCCCCATCCAGATTAAGCGTCACGCCAGCACTGGAGGCGGAATAATCAGCGGTATCAAATCCCGTTGAGCCGCTAATCACATCCGCGCCGGCACCGCCGGTAAGAATATCTGTGCCAGCGCCGCCGTAAAGGGCATCATTTCCTGTTCCACCACTCAGAACGTCATTGCCGTTCTCGCCGTAGAGAACATCATTGCCATCTCCACCGCTCAGCGTATCATTTCCCAGATTATAATTGCTGCCATAGTGATCACCATAAAGAACGTCATTTCCGCCAGCACCTTCAATCACATCGTCGCCATCATACCCATACAGAACATTGTTATTGGCATCACCGGTCAGTGTATCGTCGTGAAGCGAACCAGCCAGTCTCTCAATATTGCTCAAGATGTCGCCTGTAGCATCGCCGCCCGTTGCCGTGTTGGCACCAAGATCAATCTGCACCGCCGCCGCTGACCCCGTATAATAGGCTATATCCGATCCATCGCCACCATCCAGCGTGTCACCACCAGCTCCCCCGACAAGAACATCATTGCCGCTGCCGCCAGAAATCGTATCGTCTCCAATACCTCCAGACAGGCTGTCATTGTGGTCTCCACCATCCAGCATATCATCCCCCTCATTGCCCGCAATACTGTCATTGCCAGTACCGCCAGAAATCGTATCATCCCCCTCATTGCCGATTAAGGTGTCATTGCTGCCCCCCCCGGTCAGTACATTGGCGCTGGCATCGCCTGTAATGCTATCAGCACTATTTGAACCAATAACATTCTCAATGGTGGCCAGCACATCCCCCTGCGCATGCCCGCCAGCCCCGGTGCCCGCGACAAGATCAACCGTAATACCCGCCGTCGACCCACTATAATCAGCCAGATCAATACCGGCCCCCCCTGTCAGGGTATCCGCACCGATACCGCCCACCAATATATCATCACCGGCCCCGCCGCTCAGCTCATTGCCTTCATCATCGCCCGTCAGTGTGTCGTCAAAGGCCGAGCCCGTCACATCTTCAATACTGTCAAGTGTGTCGCCAGCAGCGTGACCACCAAGATTGACATTGGTCGCCAGGTTCACAGTCACCGCCACATCTGAAGCGCTGTAATCAGCTCGGTCAATACCGGCACCACCATAGAGTTCGTCCGCCCCGGCCAGGCCAGCCAGCACATCATCATTGTCGCCGCCATAGAGCAGATCAACACCGATGCCACCGGTCAACAGATCATCGCCCGAGCGCCCCTCCAGCTGATTGCCAAGCGCGCCAGCGGTCAGCACATCGTTAAACGAGGAACCGATAAGGTGTTCGATGCTGTCAAAGGTGTCGCCCGCGGCATCGCTATTGACCCCGACCGAGCCGTCGAGCGCCACCGTCACACTGCCAAGTGCCAAGGAATAGGTCACGGTATCAATGCCCGCGCCACCAAAGAATTGGTCGGCACCGCCGCGTCCCTCAAACAGGTCATCGCCCGCACCGCCGTCAAAGCGTTCAGCCGAATTGTCGGAATTGCCGGTCAGGGTGTCGTCAAAATCGGTCGCGATGATTTGTTCAATATTGAACAAGGTATCGCCAGCGGCACCGCCGCCCGCCGCCGCCGAGCCATCGAGCGCCACGGTTACCGCCGTGGTAACACCCGAATAATCGGCAATATCCCAGTTAAGCCCGCCATCCAGGACATCAGCCCCCGCGCCACCGATCAACGTATCATCGCCCGCATCACCGCGCAGGTCGTCATCACCCGCCCCGCCCGTTAGGGCATCGGCCCCCGCGCCACCGGACAAAATATTGGCCACGCCATCGCCAATAATCGTATCATCATTGCCAGAGCCCGTGATATTTTCGATATTGCTCAATGTATCGCCAATCGCATCGCCGCCCGAATAGGTGCTGGTGCCAAGGTCAATATTGACCGCCGCCGCCGAGCCCTCATAAGAGGCCGTATCAGAGCCAGCGCCGCCATCCAGAACATCTGCACCGCCACGCCCCAGCAACACATCATCGCCAGCGCCGCCGTCAAGAGCATTGCCCCCCACATCCCCTTCAAGGGTATCGCCAAAGGCGGACCCAATGACATTTTCGATCGTATCCAGCGTATCACCCTGGGCATGACCACCGGTGCCGCTGCCCGCTGCCAGATCCACCACCACGGCACCGCCAGAGGCGCTGTAATCCGCCGTATCCGTATCGGCACCACCCGATAAAATATCGGCGCCAGCACCGCCAACCAGCGTGTCATCGCCAGCGCCGCCCTGCAGCTCATCAACCCCGGCACCGCCGGTCAATAAATCATCGCCCGCCAGACCAGCAAGAGTATTCGCGCCACCATCACCGGTCAGCGTGTCATCAAAAGCCGAACCTTGAAGGTTTTCAATGTCGGTGAGCGTATCGCCCGCTGCATCTGATCCCGTCCCCGTATTGGAGGCCAGCGACACCACCACCGCCGCTGCCGCCAAGGCGTAACTTGCGGTGTCATCGCCAGCACCACCTTGCAGATCGTCGGCACCAGCGCCGCCTGTCAAAATATCGTCATCCGCGCCGCCCATCAGCACATCATCGCCGGCACCGCCATCCAGCACATCGTCTCCGGCCTGGCCTTCGAGCAAATTGATATTTCCATCACCCGAGAGATCATCCCCATGACTGGAGCCACGCAGATTTTCGATTTCAGTGAGACTGTCGCCGGCCGCTTCCCCTGCGGTCCCCGCATAGCTGCCCAGATCAACTGTTACCCCGGCACTGGCTGCGCCATAGTCCGCCGTATCGGTTCCAGCTCCGCCCGTTAGTACATCGGCTCCCGTGCCGCCAATCAGGGTATCGTCTCCCGCACCGCCGAGCAAAGTATCGAGGCCAGCAGCACCAGACAGAATATCATCGCCATCATTACCAGTCAAAACGTTTGACATCATGTCCCCGGTGAGCGTATCGGCTGATGCCGAACCGATGACATTTTCGATGGTCGCCAGCGTATCGCCCTGCGCGTCTCCCCCGGCTCCTGTGCCAAGCGCAAGATCAACCATCACACCAGCAGCGGAGCCGCTATAATCGGCTGTATCAGTATCCCCGCCACCCACCAGATCATCGGCACCAGCTCCGCCAATCAGCAGATCATCCCCGGCATTACCGATCAGCACATTGTCCCCAATGTTCCCCGTCAGACTATCATCCAGTGCCGAACCGGTAAGATTTTCTATGTCGCTAAGCGTGTCACCAGCAGCATCACCGCCAGATCCCGTATTGGACACCAGCGATACATCAACCGCGCTGCCAGAGGCACTGTAATCCGCCGTATCAGAACCAGCGCCGCCTTGTAAATCATCGGCCCCCGCCCCACCAGCCAGACTATCACTGCCGTCACCACCTTGCAGAATATCGTCTCCCGCAACGCCAAACAGGCTATCATTGCCAGCACCGCCAATCAGTAGATTATTATTGCCATCGCCGGTCAAGCTGTCATTTTGGCCTGAACCCTCGACATTTTCTATGCCGGAAAGCGTGTCGCCCTGGGCCTGCGAACCACTGCCGGTACCCGCCCCAAGGTCAATCGTTACGGCACCAGAGGCACTACTATAATCCGCTATATCTGTCCCGGCACCGCCAATCAGCACATCAGCGCCCTGACCACCGATCAACCGATCATCGCCAGCACCGCCATCAAGCCTGTTGGTCCCACTATCTCCTTCGAGAATATCGTCATGGTCCGAGCCATCGAGATCTTCGATGCTGATCAGCGTGTCACCGGCCGCATCGCCGCCAGATGCGGTATCGGCCAGAAGATTTATATTAACAGCCGTCCCGGACGCGGAATAATCGGCTGTATCCGTACCGGCTCCGCCATCCAGCGTATCGGCCCCTGCAAGACCAGACAGGCGATCATTTCCTCCATTGCCCTCCAGCACATTATCATTGGCGTCTCCAATGAGAATATCATCTTGTCCAGACGCCGAGATATTTTCGATACTGCTTAGCGTGTCCCCATCGGCTTCGCCGCCCGTGCCGGTGCCCGCATCAAGATCGATTGAAATACTGGCCACCGAATTGCTATAGTCGGCCGTATCAATCCCCGCCCCTCCTTGCAGATCATCACTGCCAAGGCCGCCTTCAAGCAGGTCATCGCCGACACCGCCGATGAGCACATCAGCACCGGCCCCGCCAATGAGCGTATCATTTCCAAGGCCACCATCCAGCTGATTGGCAAGAATATCGCCGGCAAGAGTATCATCAAAATCGGAGCCATCGATATTTTCGATACTTGTCAATGTGTCTCCCGCAGCATGACCACCACTGGTCGCTCCGCTGCCAAGATTGACCGAAACGGCCGCATCCGAGGTGCTGTAATCCAACGTATCGATGCCGCTGCCACCATCCAGATCATCGGCCCCGGCTTCACCAGCAAGACGGTCAGCCCCCGAGCCACCTTGCAAACTATCATCTTCCGCACCGCCAAACAGAATATCTGCCCCCGCACCGCCTTGCAGGCTATTGACCCCGGCATTGCCGGTCAGCGTATCATTGTTGCCAGAACCAATGGCATCTTCGATATCGGTATATGTGTCGCCTGCGGCATCGCCACCAGAGCCTGTATTGGTGGACAGGTCCACCGTCACAGCGACCCCGGAGCTGCTATAGTCCACCGCATCCGTACCACCGCCACCCAGTAAAATATCAGCGCCGCCGAGCCCCGACAAGACGTCATCGCCACTGCCGCCAGCCAGCGTATTAATGCCAGCATCGCCGATCAGCGTGTCGTTATTGGCAGAACCCGTCAGATTTTCAATGGTCGCCAGCGTGTCACCGGCGGCATCGCCGCCAGAGCCGGTTCCCGTTGTCAAATTGACCGTAACCGCCGCACCCGATGTGCTGTAGTCAGCTTCATCCGTGCCAGCGCCGCCAATCAGAACATCCGCCCCAATGCCGCCAACCAAACGGTCATTGCCATCATGTCCATCAAGACGATTGGCGTTGACGTCGCCGATCAGGACATCATCGCCAGATGAGCCGATGACATTTTCAATTTGCGAAAGCGTGTCGCCGTCAGCGAAATTTCCAACGCCCGTTCCCGCCGACAAATCAATCGTTACGCCGCCCGCATCGCCTTGATAGTCAGCCGTATCTATGCCAGCCCCGCCGATCAAATCATCCGCGCCATCGGCACCGATCAAAATATCTGCGCCATCGCCGCCATCCAGGCGATTGTCACCGGCATCTCCCGTCAGCACATCATCCAAAGCCGACCCGTCAATATTCTCGATCTCGCTAAGCGTGTCGCCTTGCGCATCGCCGCCAAGACCCGTCGCCAATGTCAGATCGACGATGACCGCAGCCCCCGAAGAACCATAATCCGCCGTATCTGTTCCAATCCCACCAACCAGCGTATCGGCCCCCGCGCCCCCATCAAGGCGATCATTGCCGGCCTCGCCGCGCAAGGTATCAGCGCCGCCGCGACCAAGCAAAACATCCTGACCGGCCGCTCCAGCCAGCACATTGGCTCCGGTGTTTCCCGCAAGCGTATCGTCCTGATCAGAACCAGTGAGATTTTCGATACTGGCAAGAGTATCCCCCGCGGCATCGCCGCCGACCCCAAGGCCGGTGATCAAATCGACACTGACCCCGTCAATGGAACCGGTATATAAAGCGGTATCATTGCCAGCGCCGCCATCCAGCACATCGGCACCGCCCCGCCCAAGTAGCTGGTCATCGCCAGCGCCGCCTTCGAGCACATTGTCATTGGCGTCGCCAGACAGCACATCATCATTGGCAGAGCCGCCGACTCCCTCGATGCTGATCAGCGTATCACCTGCCGCATCGCCGCCTGTGGCCGTACCGGCCAGAAGATCGACATCCACCGCATCAACAGAAGAGCTGTAATCGGCAATATCATTGTCAGCGCCACCATCAAGAATATCTGCCCCAAGGCCACCCGTCAGACGGTCATCCCCGACGCCGCCCTCTAGCTGATTGGCACCAGCATCGCCGGTCAGACTATCATCATGCAACGAGCCGACAATATTCTCGATATTTGACAGCACGTCTCCTTGAGCATCACCGCCAGCACCAACACCGCTCGCCAGATTGACATCAACGCCGGCAAAACTGGCCGTATAGACAGCCGTATCAGTACCAGCGCCGCCATCAAGAATGTCAGCCCCGCCGGCTCCTTCCAGCAGATCATCCCCCGCACCACTCGACAAGGTGTTGACAATGCCCTCGCCAACCAGACTGTCATCAAATGCGGAACCCGTAATATTTTCAATCGATGACAGGCTGTCACCCTGGGCGTCACCACCGCTGCCCACGCCGCTGAACAGATTCACTGTCACGCCCGCCGTAGAGGCGCTGTAATCAGCGGTGTCATTGCCCGTACCGCCGCTTAGATTATCAGCGCCAGCACCGCCGTCCAGCACATCATTGCCGCCGCCTGCCAGCAGCGTATTGTCCCCGGCATCGCCGGTGAGATCATCGGATGCTTCTGACCCGATAATGTTTTCAAAGCCGCTTAAGCTATCGCCCTGCGCGTCGCCGCCAGCGCCACTGCCGGTATCAAGATTGACCGTTACACCCATCAACGAGGTGGAATAATCTACAAAATCTGTCCCGGCACCACCGGCCAGCGTATCAGCGCCGCCGCGACCAGATATGCGGTCATCACCAGCGCCGCCAATCAGAGTGTTTTGCGCATTATTGCCATCCAGAATATCACCAAAATCAGACCCGGTTACCGCTTCGATCGAGGACAGTTGATCGCCTTCAGCAGTACCGCCAGTCCCCGTGCCGCTGGCCAGACTGACCGTCACCGCCTGGCCGGAGCCAGAATAATCGGCTGTGTCAAAATCGACGCCGCCAATCAGCGTATCGGCCCCGATGCCCGATACAAGCAGATCATCGCCCGCCGCACCATCCAGCCGGTTGCCAGTCGTAGCCGCCGCCGTTAGCGTATCATCATGACTTGAGCCAATAACATTCTCGATGCTGCTATAGCTATCCCCCAGCGCATCGCCCCCCACACCAAGCGAACCATCAAGTGCAACGGTCACAGCGCTGGCTGAGCCCTCATAGCTCGCGGTATCAGATCCACCGCCGCCGATCAGCTCATCCGCGCCACCACGGCCGATCAGCACATCATTGCCGCCAGCACCGGTCAGCACATTGACAAAAGCATCCCCCAGCAGCTGGTCGGCATTTTCCGACCCGGTGAGATTTTCGATATTGACCAGCGTATCACCGGTGGCATCGCCGCCCGCCCCGGTCCCCGTCACCAAATCAACAATGACCCCGGCCGCAGAGCCGCTATAAATAGCCGTATCAACGCCCGCGCCGCCATCAAGATCATCGGCACCACTGCCACCCTCAAGAGCGTCATTATCAGCACCGGCCAAAAGCGTATCGGCACCAGCCCCCCCAGACAGGCTATCGGCTCCGGCCCCGGAATCGAGAATATTGTCCGCCACATCGCCGCTCAAAATATCGACAAAACCCGTACCGGTAACATTTTCAATCTCCAGCAAAACATCGCCAGCAGCATCACCGCCCAGGCCCGATCCAGCCGCAAGATCCACGATAACGCCAGCCCCAGAGGCCGAATAGTCCGCTTCATCCGTGCCGCTGCCACCGGTCAGCTCATCCGCGCCTGCACCGCCAACCAGCACATCATTGCCAGCTTCACCCAGTAAAATATCATCGCCCGCTTCGCCTTCAAGACGGTCGGCACCGGTGCCACCCTCCAGCAGGTCGTCGCCATCGCCGCCCATCAGATCATCATTGCCGCCGCCGCCGCGCAGATCGTCGTTGCCCAGGCCGCCGGTGATGACATCATCTCCGGACCCACCGATCAGCAAATTGTCCACGGCATCGCCCGTGATGGTATCGGCAAAATCCGACCCCGTAATATTTTCAATGCTGCTAAAGCTATCGTCCTGAGCATGACCGCCAACGCCGGTTCCAGCAAACAGATCCACCGTGACGCCTGAATCCGACG
The DNA here is from genome assembly GCA_024279115.1 of Alphaproteobacteria bacterium. Taxonomy (GTDB): domain Bacteria; phylum Pseudomonadota; class Alphaproteobacteria; order Rhizobiales; family JAKIUO01; genus JAKIUO01. The sequence goes on along the minus strand of JAJRRW010000122.1, from coordinate 38,663 downwards.
CGCTATAGTCAGCGGTATCAACGCCGCCACCGCCATCGAGCGTATCAGCACCAAGGCCACCGGCCAGCACATCCGCACCAAGACCACCGCTCAGTACATTGTCATTGTCATCGCCAATAAGCGTATCGGCGTGATCGGAGCCAGTGAGGTTTTCAATGCCTGTCAGAATATCGCCAGCCGCATCGCCGCCCGCTCCCGTGCCACTGACAAGATCGACGCTCACCCCAGCCGCCGACGTGGAGTAATCTGCTTCATCCGTGCCGCCGCCGCCGCGCAAATCATCCGCACCAGCTGCCCCGGTAAGAACATCATTGCCGGCGCCGCCAGCCAGCATATTATCGTCGCTATCGCCGATCAGTACATCCGCAAAATTCGAGCCTTGAACATCTTCAATCCCGGCAAGTGTATCGCCTGCCGCGTCACCGCCCAGACCAGTACCCGCCACCAGATCAACGGTAACCCCCGCGCCAGAGGCGCTGTAATCAGCGCGATCTGTGCCGCTTTCGCCGATCAGCTCATCTGCTCCGGCCCCGCCGATCAGCACATCGTCTCCGGCCCCGCCGCGCAAGGTGTCATCGCCTGCCGCGCCAAACAAGGTGTCGTCACCGCCAGCTCCCCTGAGCACATTGACATTTGCATCACCGGTCAGCGTATCGGAGAAATTTGAACCATCGATATTTTCGATATCTATAAATGTATCGCCATCGGCGTCGCCACCAATGCCCGTACCTGCGCCAAGATCCACAATGACGCCATTGGCGGACAAGCCGTAATCGGCCGAATCAATGCCGCCACCGCCTTCCAGAACGTCCGCGCCCGCGCCACCTTCCAGACTGTCATCGCCAAGCCCGCCTTCGAGCACATCATCACCAAGGCCGCCTTCGAGCACATCATCGCCCGTGCCACCGATCAAACGATTGTCGTCGCGATCACCCAGCAGCTCATCATCAAACGCGGAGCCCGTAACATTCTCGATAGATGACAGCGTGTCGCCATAGGCATCGCCGCCAACACCAGTGCCAGCAGCAAGATCAACGTTCACTCCAGCAGCGGACAAACTATAATCAGCGGTATCCTGGCCCGCGCCTCCCGCCAGCTCATCCGCGCCAGCGCCACCAGACAATGTGTCATCGCCGGTCCCCGCATCGAGTACATCGTCGCCCGCACCGCCCGTTAACACATCAGCGCCGCCAAGCCCTTGCAACAGGTTGGCATTGGCGTCGCCGATCAGATTATCCGCCAGTTGCGAGCCAGTCAGATCTTCAATGCCGCTTAGCACATCACCTGACGCATCGCCGCCAATACCAGTTCCCGCCCCAAGATCAACCGTGACGCCCGCAGTCGAGGCGCTATAGTCTGCGCGGTCGCGGCCAAGGCCGCCGCTCAGATCATCCGCGCCGGCACCACCTTCGAGCAACTCATCGCCGCTGCCCCCGTCAAGCACATCATCGCCCGTGCCGCCGCGTAAAATATCGTCATTATCGCCGCCAAGCAGATTGTCATCACCAGCCCTGCCGACAAGTTCATCATTGCCAAGACCGCCTTCCAGAATATCATCCGTGATATCACCTTCGAGACGATCGCCAAGGTTGGAGCCAACGAGATGTTCCACATTGGCGATGATGTCGCCAGCCGCATCGCCGCCGACGCCGCCGGTCCCATCCAGATAGGCCGTTACCGCCCCACTCGATGTGCTATAATCAACAATATCCGAGCCTGCACCCCCATCCAGATGATCCGCGCCAGCGCCCCCGGCAAGAATATCATCTCCCGCGCCGCCAGCCAGACGATTGCCCTGGGCGTCGCCCGTCAACACATCATCAAAGGCCGAACCAGTGACATTTTCAATGCCGATCAGGACATCGCCCGCCGCATCGCCACCGGTCCCTGCAGCGGTATCAAGATTAACCGTGACGCCCGCAGCGGATCCGGCATAATCGGCCGTATCACTGCCAAGGCCGCCAATCAGCAAATCGGCATCCACCCCGCCAATCAGCACATCATCGCCAAGGCCGCCATCGAGGATATCATTGCCCGCCCGCCCCTCGAGCCGGTCATCTCCCTGCAATCCAGCAAGGATGTTACCAGCGCCGTCGCCGCGCAGATCATCGTCCTGAAAGGAGCCGGTCACCTGTTCAATATTGCTGATGGTATCGCCTGCGGCATTGCCACCCAGCCCGGTCCCCGCCGCAAGGTCGATCGTCACGCCACTTGCCGATCCTTGATAGTCGATGCGGTCGATGCCAGCCCCACCATCCAGCACGTCCGCGCCTGCGCCACCGATCAGCACATCATCGCCAGTGCCGCCAGCCAGCGAATCATCCCCCGCGCCGCCATCCAGCGCGTCATTTTCGCTACCGCCATCCAACTGGTCGACCCCGGCACCACCATCCAGCGTGTCATCCCCCGCCTGCCCAAGCAAGACGTCGTCCCCATCGCGCCCCATAAGCGTATCGCCGCCAGCGCCGCCGTCGAGCAGATTGGCATCGTCCTGGCCAGTAATCACATCGATATAATCAGAGCCGGTGACATTTTCGATGTCGCTATAACGGTCGCCTTCAGCGTCGCCGCCAAGGCCCGAATTAAGCGCTAGATTGACTGTCACACCATCGCCAGAAGTGCTATAATCTGCGGTGTCACTGCCACCGCCGCCACGCAATTCATCCGCGCCCGCGCCGCCAGCCAGCCGGTCATCACCAAGGCCGCCATCCAGGTTGTTATTTTCCGCATTGCCACGCAAATCATCGTCGAAATCTGATCCCAGGAGGTTTTCAATACTGTCGTAAAGGTCCCCCGCCGCATCGGCACCCGAGCCACTATTGGTTGACAGATCAACCGTTACCGCGCCGCTTGAATGAGCGTAGCTGGCAGTATCAGACCCGTCGCCACCATGTAAATGGTCGCCACCTGCCCCACCTTCAATAATGTCATCACCAAGGCCGCCCTCCAATATGCTGACCCCGGCCGCGCCGCGTAAAATATCATCTTGATGCGAACCCGTGATATTTTCGAGCCCGCTATAGCTATCGCCATCGGCGTCACCGCCGATACCAATGCCGGTTACCAGATCAACAGTCACCCCATCAGTGCTGTCACTAAAGTCAACGGTATCGATCCCCAGACCACCCGTGATCGCGTCGGCCCCGGCGCCTCCGGTCAAAATATCATCGCCGCCGCCGCCGTCCAGAGCATTGTCTCCTGCATCCCCTGTCAAGCTGTCCGCAAAAGCCGTGCCGCGAAGATTTTCGATCTCGACAAAGCGATCGCCCTGGGCATCGCCGCCAATGCTTGTCCCGTCCAGAAGGTCTATCGTCACTGCCGCCCCGGAAAGACTATAATCTGCCGTATCAGACCCGGCTCCCCCCACCAGAGTGTCAGCCCCCCCAAGACCCGCCAGCACATCGTCGCCAGCATTTCCGGACAGAACATTGTCGGAGCTGTCGCCCGTCAATATGTCGTCATAAGCAGATCCGGAAATATTTTCAATCTCGGCAAGACTGTCACCAGCCGCGTCGCCGCCAGTCGCCGTTCCCAGATGCAGATTGACATCGACCGCGCTGGCTGACCCTGCATAGGCCGCCGTATCCAGACCATCGCCGCCAATGAGCTGATCTGCCCCGGCTCCCCCTTCGAGGCGATCGTCTCCGCTACCGCCATCAAGCACATTGTTGGCGCCATCGCCGATCAGCACATCATCAAAGTCCGACCCGGTTATATTTTCGATATTGGCGATCACATCACCTTGCGCATCGCCGCCAGTACCAGAGCCAGCCGCCAGGTCGACACTGACGCCCGCATCAGATGTATCATAGGCAACAGTATCAATGCCGCCACTGCCATCAATTGCGTCGGCCCCCGCCCCGCCAGTAATCACATTATCGCCAGTGCTACCCGACAATATATCATCGAAATCAGACCCTTCTACATTTTCGAACCCCGAAATTGTATCGCCCTCGGCATAGCCTCTTGACACAATCTGGGTCTCAAGATCCACCGTGATCGCTTCATGGGACATGTCATAGGAGATCGTGTCGATGCCACTGCCACCAATGATAACATCGACGCCTGCGGCACCAAAAACCTTGTCGTCGCCATCTCCGGCATCGACAGTATTGCCAGGAGGATTGCTGGCCAACACATAAACCGGTTGCCCGGTACTGGTGTTAACCGCCTCGGTATCCGCCTCAATATTAACGGGGCGCACGCCAAATTCAGCGGTTCCCAATGCCTGGGAAAATTCCTGCGCCGCACTATTGTAAATCCTGAATTCGAACGTCAGCGTGAAGGAACCTTGAAAACCATCCGCATCAAAAGGCGTCCCTGCCGTCGGCAAAATATATTGCAGATCCACTATAAACTGATTTGGATCGCTCGCACTTGGCGTTAGATAAAAGGCATCATTGACAGGGGTTGCCCCCAGAATTGTAGCGCCGTCCTGAAGGCCGGTTATGCTCACGCTCACAGGGATAAAATTTCAGATCGGCAGGTCAACCGTGACCTCGAGCCTGCGCACAGAGAAACCCTGGGGAGCAATATCGGGATTATCTGCATAGATGATATCATCACCAGATGTGCCGGTAATGGTTTCGATGGTGCGCTGGACGTTAAAGTCATCATCGCTCTGGGCTGCCAAAACAGCCGCGCCGCCCCGTATTTCCGTGATACCGCTGGACTGCGTGAGCTGGCTGGTTTTGGCAACACCCAACAGCCTTATATCCACACTGGCCACCGGAATATCAAATTGACCATCATTGCTCGAGACGTCATCAAGCGCCGAACTTGCCGATGCGCTATCATCTCCACGACGGGTCAGCGTATTATCACTTTGCGCCAGATTTTCTTCTACGCGCGCGCGCTCTTCTTCAGCAACCCCCTCACCCGTTGCCGGGCCAGCACTATCAGTACTATCGGGCGAGGAAAACTCTGCCGCCTCGACCTCAACAATCTCAACCACTGGAGTGGTCGCCTCTTCGCTTTGGCTGTCGTTCGACTGCTCCGCGACATTATCCGAGCTATCTGTTGAAAAATTCAGTTCAGACTTGTCTTCACTAATACTAACGGCGCCAAGCTTGGAAATCAGTTCTTGGGCAAGCACCAGATCGCCATTGAATATCATTTCGGGCGCGATTTCCGACACCACCTGCAAGCCAAATTCGAGCAAAATGATCTTGGCACCGTCGGCAAATTCCAAGACCAGATCGACATCGACCAGCCCGACCTTTACATCCTGCATGGAAAAGCCAAACAACAGCTTTTCGCCATCGTGCACGGTCACCACTTCCGTTGCGCCGGCCTCTGGTTTGTTAATCACCCGGCCCTCGCCAGATGTTACACCCTGCAGGGTTGAAACCACGGTTTCTGCGCCACTATTGGTGCTAGCTTCGGGGGGGGTGGCACCCTTGGCGGGACTGTCATTTTCGGCCATTGCAAGTGTCTCATGAATGAAGTTGAAATCAAACTGGCATCATACGCGCGACAACGCCTGGAAACCGGTGAGTTTACGCGTTTAGGGCCGTGTTAAGCTGCCAATCTACATGCTGACTATTGAGGTCGAATCACCTCTACTGCTAAATTATATCGGCACTTTGCCATTATTATCGTTAATTTTCAGTGCTTTGCCCAAATTAACTCACACGCACGCTTAGGACCTTATTAACTATTGCGTCATTTGGTGAACGATATGTAAATTTTCGCGCGCCTCGTGCGGGCCAGGGGCGCCGATGACTGGCAGATCCTGCTGACAAAGCTTATACGTTCATCGTGCGCCCGATCGCACCATTTCTTTTCTTCCACTCGACAGCTCGATAGGTTATCAACGTGCAAACTGACACGCAGACTTTTAAGGACTTGCAACGCATGACCAGTGATCAGCCCACACCAAAACCCGGGATCTTTGATATTGATCCCTATGTGCCGGGAAAAAGCACATTGCCGGGCACACAAACGGTGATCAAACTGTCTTCGAACGAGACGCCGTTTGGGGCCAGCCCCAAAGCGATTACCGCGTATAAGCTCGCAGCAAATGAATTACAATTTTACCCCGATGGCGCCAGCCTGGAATTACGGCAGGCGATTTCAGAGCGCTATGGCCTCAATGTTGATCGTATTTTGTGCGGTGCCGGGTCCGATGAATTACTAAGCCTGCTGGCCAACGCCTATCTTGGCCCGGGCGACGAAGCCATCTACACAAAGCATGGTTTTTTGGTCTATCCCATCGCCATCATGGCCAATGGCGCAACGCCAGTTGTCGCACACGAAACCAACTTTACCACTGATGTCGATGCGATCCTTGCCAAGGTCAGTCCGCAAACGAAAATGGTATTCATTGCCAATCCCAATAATCCAACAGGCACTTATATCCCGTTTGACGAGGTGCAAAGATTGCATAAAAGCCTGCCAAAACATACTATACTGGTCCTGGATGGCGCGTATGCCGAATATGTGTATGCCAATGATTATGAAGCCGGTATCGAACTTGTGGCCTCAAGCAACAATGTCGTCATGACGCGCACATTTTCCAAAATATATGGTCTGGCATCGTTACGCATAGGCTGGGCCTATTGTCCTCCAGCGATTGCTGATGTGCTCAATCGCATCAGGGGACCGTTTAATCTCTCGGCCCCGGCGATCAAGGCAGGAGCAGCGGCCATAAAGGACCAGCAATTTGTTGAAGAAGCGCGCGCCCATACGCGTATCTGGCGCCAATGGGTGACCAAACAATGTCAGGACCTGGGGCTTAATGTGACACCAAGTGTGGGTAATTTCGTGCTGATCCATTTTCCAGATGGTCGCCAGAGGACAGCTCACCAGGCCGATGATTTTCTGATCTCCAAACGCATTGTATTGCGTCGGCTGGATAGTTACCATCTCGCCAATGCTTTGCGCATGACGATTGGCAGTGCAGATGAATGTCGCGCGACCCTTGAAGCGCTGACGCAATTCATGGACCCAGATCGCCCGCGCCCAGATGAAAACCGGAGTGCCCCCCAAAATGGCTAAAGCGCTGTTTGATAAGGTCACCTTGATCGGCCTTGGCCTCATAGGATCCTCGCTTGGACATGCCATGAAGCGGGGCGGCATCGCCCGGGAAATTGTCGGGCATGCTCGCTCGACAAAAACGCTCCAGACGGCATTGAAAATTGGCTTCGTTGATGCCGTGTTCGAGGATATGGGGCGCGCGGTAGAGGATGCCGATCTTATTATTTTGTGTGTTCCCGTTGGCATTTGCGGGTCTATTTGCGAGCAAATATCGCCTCATCTCAAACAAGGAGCCATCGTCACCGATGTCGGGTCTGTGAAGGGCGCGGTTATCGCCGCTTGTAGCCCCCATATTCCAGCAGGGGTCCATTTCGTGCCAGGGCACCCCATGGCCGGTACCGAATATTCAGGACCAGAATCTGGATTTGCCGAACTGTTTGACAATCGATGGTGTTTGTTGACGCCACTGCGCGATGGCGATCAGCAAGCGACCACAAAGATGATTGATTTCTGGCAGGCCTGTGGTGCCAATGTCGAGACCATGAGCGCCGAACATCATGATGTCGTGGCTGCGGTAACCTCGCACCTGCCCCATCTCATCGCCTTTAATATTGTTGGCACCGCTGATGACCTTGAGGGCATTACAAAGCGCGAAGTCATTAAATTTGCGGCTGGGGGCTTTCGCGACTTCACGCGTATCGCCGCCTCCGACCCCACCATGTGGCGAGATGTGTTTCTTCATAACAAGGACGCGGTACTTGAAGTGCTGGGGCGTTTTAATGACGATCTTGGAGCGCTGACCAAAGCCATCAAAGACGGCGATGGCGATAAGCTATTTGACCAATTTGAGAGAACCAGACATATCCGTCAAAATATTCTCGATGACGAACAGGACAAATAACAAACGATCACCAAACCACCCCAGAGCCGTTTTCGGCCCTGTGTATCCGCAAACGGCTACGAACAAAGATGTGCCCTAAGACGTCAAGCCGGTTTCAAACGAACCATTGGCGGCCTGCGCCCGTAATTTATGCTCGATGCGCTGAAATTGGCCTTTGAGAAGATCGCGTTCCACAACTGCCCGTTCCGTGGGTGTGTCGGTCATTACATGGATATGAATTTCATTGGCACCAAGCCTCGCCGCTTTTTGACGAATATGCGCTAAATTCAGGGAAGTAGCATCGGCGATGGTCTGACCGATAAACAAGGGGATCGCTTCACCATTATCCAGTTTGCGTACCATAATATAATTGGCTTTAGGTAATTCGGGGCAATCTTGCAAACTATAGACAGAATGCAGGTAGCGTACCCCGGTGAGACCATCCCAATAGTGAAAACCATGACCGATTTCATGAAGGTCGAGGGTCGCGGGCGCATTTCCGGTCCCGGCAGTAACGTCGCCGACAGGGATGTTTTGTGATGTTGTGATAAGCCTCAAAGCTGTCTTTCCCATAATGTCCCTGCTATACTTAATATCGATTGTTACGCCATAACTATTATAGCCTAATTGTGATAAATTGTGGCTCGAAGCTGTTCTTTTGGTGAACAATTCCCTAACCGCAAGACCTCGATAGCCGCTGCCACTATAATCTGCGGGAAACTCGCTTTGACTGCTTAGCTGCATTTCGAATATCCACACGAGCGACAATTATGACATCCTTCCTGGTAGACCAGAGCAGGCTGTGAGCATTTTGGACAATAGCGCGCGTTCCCCGTTTTCAATTCCTCTACCCCTTTTTTTTCTTCATCGCCAAGCTGTAAGAGAAACCCTGTATCTATCAAATGCTTCTCCACCACATCACCGATCGCTGCCAACAGGCTTGGTACATAATGACCGTTCATCCATTGACCACCACGTGGATCAAATACCGCTTTCAATTCCTCAACAACAAACGACACTCGCCGCCCCGCCGGAACACTGCCGAAATCATTCGGGTCAATGCCACGGTCCAGGCATAATGCTCCAGGTTCTTTGAATTGATAAATATTTCAAATGGCCGCCGTCGGTCATTAAGGATGATATCATTGATGGTGATATAGGTTGCATGCTCACTATCGGGCCAACGTAACTTATAGGTATAACCAGCCAGAGTCGCGCTGCGCTCCATTGGATCACTCAAATAGTGTATATCACTATCCGCACGCGACACGTTGAACGCAGCCCTTTGCAATCCGTGCGATGCCGATAATGGCAGGGCAGACTGAGTAAACACCGCACCAGTATTTTCACTCTGTTCATCAATTGCCATTTCGACCAGCTCCTCACCGGTATCCGATCGCCCATCGCTTTTCAAAAGGGTCCCGGTGATCGCATTTGGTCGATAGGTCGTACAGCCCTTGAGGCCCAGACGGTAAGCATCGGCATAAATCGATTTGAAGTTCTCAAAGGAAATATCGCGCGGACAATTAATGGTTTTGGAAATGGCACTATCAACAAATGGCTGCAATGCTGATTGCATGGCCAGGTGATCGCCCGGCGTCAGATCCGCAACCGTTGCGAAACTATCTGGCAAAGACGCCTCGGCCCCTTGTAGCTGTTGATGCAGATAAAAGGCGTAATCTTCAATCTGCTCATCATGGGACAATCCATTCTTGTCCCGAAAGCTGCGCTGATAGGAAAGATCAAATATCGGTTCGATGCCACCCGAAACATTCCCCGCCAGCAGCGAGATTGTGCCGGTGGGAGCAATCGAGGTCAATAGCCCATTGCGAAGTCCGTGTTTCCTGACGCTCTTGAGTGTTTGTTTTTGCAAAAACCCCATTTCTGGGGACAATCGATGCTGCTCGGCGTCATAAAGAGGAAAGACGCCCTTTTCTTGTGCCAGATCGGCGCTGGCCACATAGGCGGCATTTTGAATGAGGCTCATCCAGCGCACCGCCAATTCGCGGGCAGCCTTGCTACCATAACGCTTCCCGCACATGGCAAGCGCATCGGCAAGCCCCGTAATGCCAAGACCAATCCGCCTTTTGGCTCTGGCTTCTTTTTTCTGCGCCTTCAAGGGATAACCAGAAATATCAATTATATTATCTAGGAATCGCACCCCCACCTGGACCAGATCGAGTAGTCTGTTTTCATCAAGGCTGGCCTGTTTTGCAAAGGGCTGTTTAATCAGACGGGTCAGATTGATCGATCCGAGCATACAAGCACCATAAGGCGGCAAGGGCTGTTCACCGCAAGGATTGGTCGCATAGATTGTCTCGCAATAAGAAAGCTTGTTGCGCTTGTTGATCTGATCCATGAACAACACGCCAGGTTCCGCACGCTCATAGGTGGCGCGCATGACCTTGTCAAAAAGGACCGATGCACTCACCGACCTATAAGCCTTGCCTTCAAAAGAAAGGCTCCAATCGGCCCCCTCATCAACCGCTTTCATAAAGTCGTCACTGATCAATATCGACAGGTTGAAATTGTTCAGATGTCCCGGCTGTGACTTGGCGTCGATAAAGTGCTCAATATCTGGGTGGCTGACGCTCAAGGTAGCCATCATCGCTCCTCTTCGGGCGCCTGAGGATTGTATGGTGCCACACATGGCATCAAACACACGCATGAAACTGACCGGCCCTGCTGCATCAGCCCCGACCCCGCGTACCAGTGCACCCGCTGGCCGCAGGGTCGAAAAATCAAGACCAATCCCACCGCCCTGCTGCATAGTGAGGGCACCTTCACGCAAAGTCTCAAAGATCGAAGAAGTATCATCCTCTATCTGGTTCATGACGAAACAATTGAACAAGGTCAGTTGACGCCCGGCCCCAGCCCCGGCCAGAATACGCCCGCCGGGCAGAAACGCGAAATCTTCCATCGCCTCATAAAACCGCTCGCGCCATTTGGTCCGATCAGCTTTTTTCTCGGCTTTTGCAGCCGCCTTGGCCACACGCCGCCAACTATCCTCAACGCTTTGATCGCGTAGCGAACCATCATCGTTTTTCAAAGCATATTTACGTTCCCAGATCCTTTGCGAAATAGGCGGCAGCACAGCATTACCAGAACTCATCATATACCTGCCTTCCATCTGATCGGGGAGAATCACTCTTAATGTTCTCTATTTGTACCATATGAGAACAAACACTGTCCACTATTTTCCCAACTATATTATAACATTCTGGTTTTATTTGGTTTTATTTGTTTATCTCACGGCAATTCCGCCTAACGGCGGGCCTCCGATGGGGCGGGCAAAAGCCCGGCGGCCAGTCGGCCTTGCCTCCCGTTGGTCGGGATTTTTGTCTCACGGCCATTCCTCGCTGTGCTCGGGCCTGCTCTATAAGTTGCCCTATAGCTTCGCTACTTGAGGGCTATAGGGCGCACTACCGTGCGGCGCGCAGTCACGCTTGCCGATGGGACCATCGGAATTCTTTTCCACCGAACAGAGTTTGCTATTGTAAAGAACCACCGAAGAACTCTTCGGCAAGCGCGACTGCGCGCCGGGCGTTGCCCGCCCCATCGGAGGCCCGCCGTTAGGCGGAATTGCCGTGAGATAAATAAAGAAAACAGCAGGCCGCGAAAGCCGTTGGAGCGCTATAAATTCCTCCAAGTCCCTTAATATAAGGTGGGCGCCAAATGATCAGGACCAGGGCCCTGGCAGCGTCGGCTCCCAATGGAAGATTATCGGCCTGGGGAATTGTTTGTCTCCTGACGCACCCCGCAGCTCTGCCGCTTTCCACATTGAAGTGGACAGGTAAATAGCTGGTTCGTCAAGTCTGTTTTGCGACGGGTTTGGGGGGCGCTGCACGAGCGGGACCCGCTGCTGGTCTGCCAGCTGGCGCGCGAGCCGGTTTTTGGCCGCTCGCCACTCCTGCTTTGCCTGCCACTCCTGCCATGCCAGCTTGCCTGACAGGTCTTGCCTCGGGCGGCAGAATTTCAACCTGATCCGGGCTGATGATGCGTGCTTTTAGTTTTTCTTCCAGTTTGTCATTTGCAATGCGACTATCCCACAGCTCATCACAAACCATCAGGCCCGCCATCAAATAGAGCTGTTCATCACCGGATTGACCGATATTGGCGCGCAATATTTCAACATGCTTGCCCAAATGCTCCGCCAGCACCAAAAGATGCTGCTCTTCCCCGTCGTCGCAACCAAGTTTAAACGATCGTCCGCCAATCGTGATGTTCACCTCACCCATCAACCAGCCCCTTATCCCCTGCAAACAACCCGATTTACACTATATCTGACCAATTGGCTGGTCCAAAGTTAAGAATCAGCCATTTTCATCTGTTTGAGACATCCTAAGCCATTGACTCTGCGCTGCCAACAAAGCATTAAAGGCGGGACCAGCGTTGCCACGCGCTGCATCACATTTCATTTGAACCCCATAGACGCAGCGTTTTACCGGTTCTAACAACGGTATTAGCGGGCTGACAGCGATGACTATCGCGCATTGCAGACCGAAAATTACGAGGCACACGGCCCAAAAGGCCACAGACAACAAGCGTGAGCAATAAGCGCTAAACGCAAAATACAGAGGAAATATTATCATGGCTATTAATGTAGCAATTTCGGGTTTTGGACGCATCGGACGCAACGTCCTGCGCGCGATCGGTGAATCAGGACGCACTGATGTCAACGTCGTTGCCATTAATGATCTGGGCTCTCCTGAACACAATGCACACATGATGCAATATGACAGTGTACATGGCAAATACCCCAAAGACATCACTCTTAGTGGTGACATGATGGATGCGGGCACTGGCGGTCCTATCAAAGTACTGGCCGAACGCGATCCCAACAAATTGCCTTGGGGCGAGCTGGGTGTTGATCTTGTCATGGAATGTACGGGCATTTTCAACGACAAAGAAAAAGCCATGATGCATGTTAATGCGGGCGCCAAAAAGGTTCTTTGTTCCGCACCTGCAAACAACGCCGATAAAACAATCGTTTATGGTGTCAACCATGACACGCTGGAAGCCAGTGATGTAATTGTCTCCAACGCATCATGTACCACCAACTGCCTGTCACCCATGGCCAAAGTGCTCGACGATCTTTGTGGCATCGACCATGGTTACATGACCACCATTCACGCCTATACCGGCGACCAGAACATTCATGATGGTCCACATAGCGATATGTATCGCGCCCGTGCTGCGGCTCTATCCATGATCCCGACTTCAACCGGTGCTGCCAAGGCCGTTGGTCTGGTGCTGCCACAGCTTGCTGGCAAGCTTGACGGCGCTGCGATCCGCGTGCCAACAGCAAATGTTTCCGTCGTCGATCTGAAATTCGTGCCGGTGCGCGAAACGTCAATCGAAGAGATCCACGCCGCCATGAAACAGGCCGCCGATGGTCCCATGACAAATATCTTGCAATATGTTGATAAGAAACTCGTTTCCATCGACTTCAACCATGATCCCCATAGCTCCAACTTCGACAGCAATCTGACCCAGATCGTTGCCGGCAAGCTGGTCCGCGTTGTTTCATGGTACGACAATGAATGGGGCTTCTCCAACCGCATGAACGACACTGCTGTCGCCATGATGAATGCTTAATTGCATTCGCGGCTAATCCTCGCTTCGCTCGGGTCTCCATGGGGGCGGACTAAGGTCCGGCATCCGGTCGGGCTTGCGATGATTACATCGGTTTGGATTACCGTCGGGTTTGCCTCTGATTCGCTTTGGAATTCTTGTTCCTGGTGGGGCTTGGCAGGGCTACAAAATAACAAAACCGCTCGCAGGAAACTGCGGGCGGTTTATTGTTTTCGCTCTGTACAAGGGGTTTTTCTCCAGGTCGAAAAACAAGGCACCGCTCGCCCATAGATAAATTAACGTCTAATTAACAATATTTACATCTAATGAAGCCAAGTCTTATAAGTTTCCTCGTAAAAAGATGACCAAAAATACCAAAAACACGTTGCGTATCCAAATTATCCGGAGCGATTTTAAATGGCCTTTCATATTTCCAACATTTTGCAATGCGTCTCTTTAAAAATAAAAATTCTTGTTATTCTTAGCCTCACATTTCTTACTATGGCCGGATCATTTGGATTTATCATCTATCAGCTGACAAAGCAGACACCAGGGCTTGAATATGCAAGCACTCAATCTCAAAAAGTCGCCAATCATGCCGTGCCCTTATTGCTGAATATCAAAAACATCAACTATTCCGTTGTGCAAGTTCAACAGTGGCTAAGCGATATTTCTGCGACACGTGGCCTGGAGGGGCTGGACGATGGATTCAAGGAAGCCAAAGCCGCTGCCCAAAATTTTAGAAAAGAAGTGGCACAGGCCAAGAAGCACGCCAAATTGCTTGGTTTGGATGAGATTTTAACAACGCTTGGCGATGTCTCAAAAACCTTCCCTCCCTATTACAAAACGGGAGTAAAAATGGCCACCAGCTATGTCCAGAAGGGGCCAGCTGGAGGCAATAAAATAATGGCCTCTTTCGATGAGGTTGCCGCTGAAATTGGTAAAACCATCCAACAATTGGAAAAAATCGGTTCGCAGGCAACAATGCTCCGGCTGCAGAAATTATCTTCTTCTGCCAATAGCATCCGCACGGAAAATAACAGAATTATTCAGATCACTATTGCCGTGGCAGGTCTGACGCTCCTTTTCATTTTGATTGGAGCATCATATCTGTTCGCATTCACCAAGAAAAATTTCGATGGAATATTGCATGACGTTGAAATGGTCACAAATAACAACCTCACAATACCATTTGCAATCTCGTCCAGTCGCAGCGACGAGTTTGGGATTTTGGCCAGCGCCTTGGCATTGTTTCGAAAAGATCAGCAAGAAAAACAAAACGCAGAAAAACATAACGCCAGCAGCCAGCGTTTAAAAGAAGAAAAGCGCGCGCAAATGGACCGTATTACAACGGAATTTTCCAAGAATGTGCAAGGCATTGTTGAGGCTGTTTCTTCGGCTTCCACAGAGTTGGAGTCCACAGCCCAATCTATGACTGGCATATCTGAACACACCAGTATCCAGGCACAGCAGGCCACACAATCATCTCATCAAACGTCAAATAATGTGCAATCCGTTGCCACGGCAACAGAGGAAATGACCAGCACTATTGGCGAGATTAGCCAGCAGGTTGCAGATGCGGCAAATGCTTCAAGGCAAGCGGTCGAAGAAGTCGATGAAACCAGCCAGCAAATGCAGGCATTGACGCAAACGGCCATCAAGATTGGTGAAGTGGTGGAACTCATATCCGGCATTGCCGAGCAGACAAACTTGCTGGCTCTCAATGCGACGATCGAATCTGCTCGCGCTGGCGAGGCTGGCAAAGGATTCGCGGTTGTAGCTGGTGAGGTCAAGCAATTGGCAAGTCAGACAGCCAAGGCGACCGGCCAGATATCTTTGCAAATATCTGATATTCAAAATGCAACGAATAAAGCTTCTGGCTCAATGGCAAGCGTCGCGCAGTCGATTGGAAAAGTCGAAGAAATTTCCACAGCCATTTCTGCGGCTATGGAAGAGCAAAGCGCTGCCACTCAGGAAATCGCCTCAAGCGTCAACCAGGCGGCGATGGGTACGCAGCAAGTAAATGACAATATCAATTCGGTAACACAGGCCTCTCAAGACGCACAAGTCGCCTCTGGCCAAGTCACCTCTGCAGCCCAAGAACTATCTCAGCAGGCAATCTTTTTGAAAGATGAGGTTGATCAGTTCATTGGACGGGTACAAGCCGCATAGCCCTGTAATTATTCAGTACTCCAACTATATAAGCAATCATTGTCGCCACAGGATCACAAAACATCGGTGTTCGAGAGACCCTATCGTCTCTCCAATGCTGGTGTTTCAAATTCACCCCAGCAATGTCGCCTGCACCTCTTTGCTCCAGCCCAGCAACAGCTCATCACCTTGTTCGATGACCGGGCGTTTCATCCAGGTTGGGTGCGCTTGCAATAAAGCGAGGAGGTCCTCATTTCTGGCCGCCTCGTCAAGATTGCGCCAGGTGGTGGAGCGGGTGTTGAGCAGGGCTGGTCCAAAGGCCTCAAAAAAGCGCTCAAGCTGCTCGCGGCTCAAGGGGGTGTCGCGCACATCATGCAGCTCGGCGCCCAATGCCTTCATGGCCTTGCGGCAGGTGTCACAGTTTTTAATGCCGTAGATTTTCACGAGATTTGCGTTCCTTTGCCAGTTGTTTGGAAGCTTAGAATGATCCGATTCTTTGCATTTGTCCGCTCTTTTGCGGTCATCCACAAGTATAGAAAGAGCGTGATCGTTTTGAACAGCAAGGCGCTCAAGCGCTGAAGATGGATCCTCGATAAATTTATGGGTTGAAGCCCCTCAACAACTTGGCCTTCGTGGCCATAAATTTTCAAGGATGACGATAGGAAGGGTAGCCCCCCCCCCATCGTCATCCATGAAAATATGCGGCCACAGTGTTTTTTCGGGGCAATGAACTTACCCCGCATATTTATCGAGGATCCACTTTTTGCGATCTTTTGAGTTGCTGCTTTGCAGACTAAAAATGGTGCAATACGCTGCGCTATTGACACCCAACGTTCATGTCATAGTCGGCATCCGCCCCTGCCCTCAAACAGCAATCAATCCCGCCAACTCAATGCAGCAAATCCATTTTCTTGACGATTTGCACGGCGATTTCTTCCACCGAAGTGGTGGAGGTGTCATAGATGGGCACGCCGCTCAATTTAAAAATCTCATCGGCGCGGCGCACTTCCTGGCGGCAGGTTTGCAAGGCTGAATAGGGACTGTCGGGGCGCCGTTTCTGGCGAATGGCGTGCAGGCGCTCGGGATTGATATGCAGGCCCACCACGCGCTCAACCTTGTCGCGCAAGAAGGGCGGCAATTGCTCGCCGTCCAGATCCTCGCCGGTCAGCGGAAAATTGGCGGCGCGGACAAAAAAGTGCATGGCAAGATATAGACAGATCGGCGTCTTGGCGCTACGCGACACGCCCACCACAATGACATCAGCATTGTCATAATGGTTGGGGCGCAAGCCATCATCGTGAGCAAGGCTAAAATCAAGCGCCTTGGTGCGGCGCTGATAATCGCTGGCCTCGCGCAGCTCAAAGCCCTAATGGCCAGCACCCACTTTTGTGGCGTTGGGACTATCCAGGATGGTCTTCAAAGGGCTTAAAAATGTTTCATACAAATCAATGATCGGGGCACCGCTGGCCGCCAGCAAGTCGCGCAAGGGCGCCTCCACCAGCGTGCTGAAAACAACCGGCGGCTGCTCCCCGGCCTTGATAGAGCGGGCAATTTTATTGGCCAGCTCAATCACCTTGTCGCCATTGTCCATGAAGGCAAAACGATGGGTCTGATACTGGATGCCGGGAAATTGCGACATCAGGCTTTCACCGTTCAGCTCCGCCGTGCGCCCTGTGCGATCAGAAACATAATAGACCTGGCGCAAGCCTGACTTGTCTGACGTCCCACCCATGATGGTTATCGCTCCTCTGTTTTGTCCGGTCCTTGTTGTTCTTGGCCCGGCCCCCGGTTTTGCCCGGCTCCCATTTTCCCTGGCCTTGAGCTTACACGATATTTTGCGTTTCGATCCAGTCTCGCACCTGCGCAAACGGAGTGCGCTCCAGTGCGCCAAACAGCTCGTGACGTGTGAGCCGCGCCTTTGAGATCCCCGGCGAGGTGATACCGCACAAAAAACGCGTCAGGGAGCGAGGATCTTGCAGAACATTAGTGTTGGCATCACTGGTCAGCAGATTTGTGATAGCACCCACAAGTCCCTTGTCTATATCTGGAGGATCCGCGTCGCACAATTGTTGCGGGCCGTTCAGGCAATGAGAGCAATGACCACACGGCTGGTCCCGTATTTGTGCAAAATGGGCGGCCAGAGCATTGGTCTGACAATCATCAAGTTTTGCCAGATCGAGCACTTGCGCCAAACGATCGATTTCGGCCTCTTCGCGTCGCTCCATGCGCGCGAATAATTGCCCGGCCAGCTGTTCAAAATCATCCGGTGTTTTGAGTCGCTGATAGCGATGACGAATGCCCGCAGCTTTCACTTCAAACATCTGCCGGTCCCCTAGATAATCAAGGGACTTGATGACCTTTTCGCGATCGCAATCAAGGGCACGGGCGGTCTGTGCCAGATCGATGTGGAACCATATTTTCTTCTTCACGGATTGCTTGAAGATACCGGCCAGAAAGTCCCTTTGCGCCCCCTCAAATTGCCCAAGAATATCGCTTGAACTCTGCAAGGGCTTGAACTGATAGTCCGCGTAAAAGGGCGTCCCGCCGCGCAAATAACCTTCTAGCTCCAGATAGGTGAGCAAGGTGCGCAAAACCAGTGGGCGTATATCATGGCTGCTGGACAGCTCATACAGATTGACGTCAAACTGCTCGTCCTTTGTAAACAAGGCTTCGACCAGGCCGCGTAAGGCTTTAGGAGTTGGCGTGTCGCCATAAACGAAGTTTTCCAGCACAAAACGATCGTCCAGGCAGATAAAGGCATCGCAGATAGAGGGCTGATCATCGCGCCCGGCCCGGCCTATTTCCTGCGAATAGTTTTCCAGGCTTTTGGGAGTATTATAATGATAGACAGAGCGGATATCGGCTTTATCGCCCCCCATGCCAAACGCGATGGTGGCCACCACAATGCCCTGGCTGGAGCCCATGAACCAGTCCTGAATAGCGGCCCGCATATCAGGCTTCATGCCCGCATGATAAGCGCGCGCCTCAACCCTTGCTCATTGAGAAGAGCGCCGATCTGCTCCGCGGTTTTTTGCAAGGTGACATAGATGATGGTGGCGCCCTTTGGTCGCTCACGCAATCTGGCCAGGAGCAGATCATCGCGCTCGTGCACCGTCACCGGGGTCATCAGCAAAGTCAGGTTCGGCCGATAGAACCCCGTGCGCACTGCACAGTCTGGCTCGATATCAAAGCCGGCGCGAATATCCTCCAGCACCTTGCTGGTCGCGGTCGCCGTCAGTGCCAGCACACATTTGGCATCGAGATCGCGGGCAAAGCCAGCCAGTTTTAGATAATCGGGGCGAAAATTATGACCCCATTCGGAAATACAATGGGCCTCGTCAACCGCAAACAGCGAGATCTCTACTCCCTGGATCGCGGCGCGAAAACGTTCATTGTTAAAACGCTCGGGGGCCACATAGAGCAGCCGCAACGACCCCTCACGCACCCGCGCCATGACATCGCGATACTCATCAAGGCTCAAGCTGCTATCAAGTTGAGAGGCGGCAATATCGCGCCGGGCCAGCGCATCCACCTGATCTTTCATCAAAGCAATGAGCGGCGATACCACGAGTGTCAGCCCCGGCTTCAAAAGGGCCGGTAACTGGTAACAAAGCGATTTTCCAGCGCCTGTTGGAAAAACGGCGGCGGCCGAGCGCCCCTCCATCAAGCGCTCGATCACCTCGCGCTGACCACCGCGAAAGTGATCAAATCCAAAATAGTCCTTGAGCGCGCGATCAATATCATTTGTCATCAGCAACACCTAACCCGCCCCGGTGCCCGCAAACAAGTTTTTTGATCCAAAAAACAACAACTAACCCGGCGCCGCGTCAAACCGGCCCATTTAACAGGTCTGGTATCTAATGGGCTGAAGACATTGTCGCGCGAAAGCGCATGAGAGCAGTCAAAAACAAGATTGTGCCAATGAATAGCATGGCGGCCATCTGCGGCCAGACAATCGACAGGCCAGCACCGCGAAATAAAACCGCCTGGGCAAAACTTGTAAAATGCGTAGAGGGAGCTGCTTGCATAATGATCTGCAAAAATTGCGGCATACCCTCAAGAGGCGACGTGCCGCCTGACAGCATATTCATGACAACGAAGAACGGAATGGCCAGCAAAGCGAATTGCGGCATCGATCTGGCAAATGTTGACAAGACAATGCCAAGCGCCGTCATGGCATACAAAAACAGCGATGTTCCCGCCACAAACAAGGCGATTGAGCCGCTGATATTGACGGCAAGGATGCCCTGAACAACCGTATATAACGACAAGATGACCGCAAGAATGATGGCCAGTCCATTGGCCCATATTTTGGCCAGCATGATCTCACCCGGCGTCACCGGCATCACCAGCAAATGCTCGATGGTGCCGCGCTCGCGCTCGCGGATCACGGCAGCCCCCGACAAGATCAGCGACAGCATGGTGATATTGGAGACAATCTGCATGATCGACATGAACCAGCTCGATTGAAGATTGGGATTGAACTTCGTGCGCATGGTCATGGTGACGGCTTGCGTGGGCTTCATGTCAGATCTGCTCAAAAACTCTGCCAATTGGCGATTAATGATGGTTTGAATATAAGCAGCACCATTGCCCGCCAGCGTCATGGCGGTGGCATCGACATTGACTTGCAGGCGGGGCTGGCGCGCCTTTAGTACATCCGCCTGAAAATTTGGCGGAATATCAATGACGAACGCAAATTGGCTGGCATCCATCACACGGTCAATCTCGCCTAGTTCAAGCAGGACCGGAGGCTTGAAATAGGGCTTGAGAAAGGCTGCTCTGATTTGCCGCGACAGATCGGAGCGATCTTCATCGACCACCGCGATGGAGGCGTTGCGCAGCTCGGTCTGTACGCCGGTGGCAACAATATAAATCGCAAAGGTGAAGGTGAAAAAAATCACAAACACCAGCACCGGGTCACGGCGCAAACTGTTCAGTTCTTTCACCCCCAGCCGAAAAATATTTTTAAGACGTCTTTGCATCACGCTTCCTGTTTTTTCAAAAAGAGGGCCGCCATTGTCCAAAAGACCAGGCAAAAGAGCATCAGCCACAGATAGCTTGTATAAAGAGACGAGAAACCCAGCCCCTTGTTGAACACACCGCTTGTCACCTTCTGGAAATAAAGTGCTGGAAAACTATGGCCGATGAGCCAACCTCCCCCCTCAAGCGTTGAAACGGGATATAGCATGCCGGAAAAATTCAGCGTCGGGATCATGACAATAATGGCCGAGATAAAAATCGCTGCCAGTTGGCTCGATACAAAAGAAGAAATAACCAGACCAAGCGAGGTGGCAGCGATGGCAAACAAAACGGCTCCCACCATCAAGGCCATAAAACTGCCTGTCACCGGCACACCAAAAAACACCATATTCAAAGTCACAAGGCTCAAGAAACTCACAATGGCAAGGGCAATATAGGGCAGCTGTTTGCCGATCAAAAACTCCAGCTTGCTGGCGGGCGAGGCATAAAGATTGGTGATCGATCCCAGCTCTTTTTCTCGCACCACGCCCAACGCCGTCAGCATGGTCGAGAACATGTAAATCAACAGCATCAGCACTCCAGGAGAGATGGCATACACACTCAAAAATGCCTGATTATACCGGAAGCGCGTTTCGATCTGCGCCAGTTGCACAATGGCCTGCCCCCCGCTTTCGCGCCGGGAAAACTCCGCTAGATAGGTGGCCAGAACCCCTTGCACATAGCCTCTGGATGTCTCTGCCTGAAAGGTCACCGCGCCATCAAACCAGGCTCCCACATCCGGGGACCGGCCAGACAGCAAGTCGCGGCCAAATTCTGGCGGCACCACAAGCGCAAATTTAAGCTCACCGCTTTGCAAACGACGGTCCAGTTCAGCACGCACGCGAATTGGCGGCTTCAATTCAAAATAGCGGGAACTGGAAAAGTTTTCGAGGAACGATTGACTTTCTTGCGAGCGGTCCTGATCAAAAACCGCATAATCCAGTTTTTCCACGTCAAACGAAATACCGTTGGCCATGGCAATGGCCAGGATAATGGGACCAAGCAGGGCAAAGATGATGCGAATGGGATCGCGGGTCAGCTCCATGGCTTCGCGGCGCGTAAAGGCCCACATGCGCCCGCGATCAAACAAACGAGACGGGGGCTTTTTTGCTGCCGTTTTGGCTTGAAGAGCTTCCCCCTTTGGGGCGGGTTCGGCCTGTTCAGGAGCATCCGCATTCACAGCCTCTTCCAGATAGCCGATGAACGCGTCTTCGAGCGTTTTTGCGCCGCGCGAACGGCGCAACTCATCAGGCCGATCAATCGCCAGGATCTTGCCTGCGTGCATCAATGAAATCCGGTCGCAACGCTCTGCTTCATTGATAAAGTGGGTCGAAATAAAAATGGTGACGCCATCCCGGCGAGACAGCTCGATAAGCAGCCGCCAGAATTGATCCCGGGCAATGGGGTCCACCCCTGAAGTGGGTTCATCAAGGATCAAGATTTCAGGCTTGTGGATCATCGCGACAGCAAGCTGCAATCTTTGGCGCACCCCCAGCGGCAGGCTACCTGGCAACTCATCCGCCACATCACCAAGGTCGAAATGGGCAATCATCTCCCCCACCCGCCCGTTTATTTGACGCTTTGGAATGTCAAACAGACGCGCGTGCAGATCAAGGTTTTGCCGCACGCTCAGCTCGCCATACAAGGAGAAGGATTGCGACATGTACCCCACCCGCCGGCGGGTCTCCATATCATTGGCATCAACAGGCTTGCCAAACAGCCTGGCGGTGCCCTCGCTTGGATCCAAAAGGCCCGTGAGCATTTTCATGGTGGTGGTTTTACCGCAGCCATTTGAGCCCAGAAAGCCGAAAATTTCGCCCCGTTCAATCTCAACGCTGACATTATCAACAGCGATAAAGTCGCCAAACTTCATGGTGAGACCGCTTGCTTCAATCGCCACCCCACCATCATGAGTGCCTCTTGGAGGCAGCACCACACCCTCGTGCCCGGCGCGTTTTGCTTCTGGCAAAAAGGAGATGAAGGCCTCTTCGAGGGTTTTTTGCCCGGTCTGTTTTTTCAATTCGGCTGGCGTCCCGGTCGACAGAATTTTTCCCTCATCCATGGCGATCAGATAGTCAAAACGCTCCGCCTCCTCCATATAGGCTGTCGCGGTTATGACGCTCATGCCGGGGCGACGCTCGCGGATACGATCAATCAGCTCCCAAAACTGACGACGTGACAACGGGTCAACGCCGGTTGTCGGTTCATCAAGGATCAGCAGATCGGGGTCATGGATCAATGAGCAACACAGGGATAATTTTTGCTTCATGCCACCTGACAGCTTGCCCGCCGGTCGATGCCTGAAGGGGGACAGACCCGTACTGTGCAGCAAATCATCAATGCGCAAGGCGCGTTCATAAGAGGATTGACCAAATAACCGACCAAAGAAATCGACGTTTTCCTGAACCGTGAGGGTTGGATAAAGATTATGCCCCAGCCCTTGAGGCATATAGGCAATCTGCGCACACACCTCGTCGCGGTGGCGCTTGCCTGCGATGTTATCGCCAAGCACGCAAACATCACCACTTTGTATTTTGCGCACGCCAGCAACCAGTCCAAGCAGTGTTGATTTACCCACACCATCTGGACCAATCAGGCCGACCATGCGGCCTGCAGGAAGATCAATCGAAATATTATCAAGGGCGGTTACCTCTCCATAGAAATGGCTGGTGGAGGTGAGCCGCGCAACCAGATGCAATGTCTCGCTCATTTGCCAGTGCTTTCAATTTTGCCAGCCCCTTTGGTTTTACCAGTGCCTTCAATCTTGCCAGTGCCTTCAACCTTACGAGTGTCTTTTATCGGGTCTTTGATCTTGACCTCTGGGCTTTCAACATCGGGCAGCTTGACAAGCAGATGGTCAGGCCATTGCGCAGTCGTCGATATTTTCACATAGGCGATGCCGGTAATGCCAGCTTTCACCCGCCGGGCATAGCGCTTGAGAATATCGCGCGATAAGCGCACCTTGACCCGGAACATGAGCTTTTCACGCTCGCTTCTGGTCTCGACATATTTGGGGGTGAACTGGGCATCCGAGGCCACAAATGAGACACTCGCCGGGATCACATATTGCGAGGCGGCATCTGGAACAATGCGCGCCTCGGCACCAATTTCAAGCTTGCCGACATCTTTGGTTGGCAAGAAAATAGTCATGTAAACATCGGTAAGATCAAGCAAGGTGAGCACACGCCCTCCAGCTCCCAGAACCTCTCCAGGTTGCGCAAGCCGATACTGGATGCGCCCCGCGCGCGGAGCCAGCAACACGGCATCGCGCAAATTTTCCTTGAACCGTTCGACCCTGGCCTGCGCGGCGCCAAGCGCCGCCTTTGCCCGCTTGATCCCGGCATTTGCAGAATTGACCGCCGCCTCGGCCGTGATTTTGGCAGCCAGCCGTTGCTGGACCATTTCTTTCGGGGTATATCCCTTTTTTCCCAGCGCTAGCGATCGTTGATATTGCTCATCCGCAAAAACCAGCTCGCTCTTTCGTTGGGCAAGAAGGGCGATGGCCTGGCGCCATTGTTGCTCAACTTCCTCAACGGCGGCATCTCCCTCTTTCAGCTGCGCCTTAAGCTCCGCGGTGTCCATTTCGAC
Source organism: Alphaproteobacteria bacterium (assembly GCA_024279115.1). Lineage (GTDB taxonomy): Bacteria > Pseudomonadota > Alphaproteobacteria > Rhizobiales > JAKIUO01 > JAKIUO01. The sequence goes on along the minus strand of JAJRRW010000122.1, from coordinate 14,470 downwards.
AAGAACCTGCCCGGCGGTTACATGGTCGCCTTCGCGCACCAAAATTTTGTGGATACGGCCTGGAAGCTTGGTTGCTATATCGGTGCGCTCCGCTTCCAGACGGCCATTGGACATGGCAAACCCCTCGGGCAAGGCGGCGGGCTGGAACTGAAGCCAGATGAAATAGCCACCGCCAAAAATCAGCCCGACACTAAAAAGTGTGGCAATTAACTTCCACCGCATAAAACATCCTCCTGCTCGTTACGCTCCCTGTCATCATTATAATCGCCCCTTCACTACTATCACAATTGTACCGCAATTTCGCATTCGGCTTGACAGGTTTTTAGTTAGTGATTTATTACTAACATAACAATGGATCACAGAAAAGCAAAAATGCCCAGCGCAGGTTTTTCTGGAGCCTGAGCACGCTGGGCTTGTTGATGAATGACTGCCCGACCTGCCCTGCAGGTTACAAATTGGATAAGGACACAAAAACAAAAGGATAGAGCCATGCAAAACACCGCCACGACAAGACCCCTGCTTGCAATACTGGCCGCCATCGTCGCCGTCGCATTTGGCGCACTGACCCTTTATTCCGGTGGGTCCGTCCTGTTCATTGATGGCCCGGCGCGCGTGGCGGCGGGAAACTATGTACCCGCCGTTCTATGGTTCAATTTTATGGCCGGTTTTGCTTATATTCTGGCGGGCCTCGGGCTTTTTTTGTGGCGGGGCTGGGCAATCACTCTGGCTATGGCAATCGCTGTTGCAACGCTGCTTGTATATGCTGGTTTTGGCTTACACATCTTGGCTGGCGGCGACTATGAGCAACGCACCATTGAGGCTATGACCTTGAGAAGTGCCGTATGGGTACTGATTGCTTTTTTTGCCAGAGCCGCGTGGAAAAGAGCGCTATCGTAAAATCAAATTCAGTCTGGAGAGGCTTCAATGACCAAAAAAACAACTCCCCCAAAACAGTCAATAGGAAACTCCCATTTTCTCCATGAAGCCTGCCAGGCCCTTGGATATGATGAGCAGGTTTTTGCCTTGCTGGCGGGGGCAAGCCGGGAGTTTAAAGTCCAACTTCCCTTGCTGTGCGATGACGGCAGTCTGAAAATATTTTATGGCTACCGCGTGCAACACCATAATGCACTTGGGCCTTATAAAGGCGGTCTGCGATTTCATCCCTCGGTCGATATGCAAGAGGCTCACACCCTGGCCGCTTTGATGTCCCTTAAAACGGCGCTGGTAAAGGTCCCGTTTGGCGGGGCGAAGGGAGGCATTAATTGCGACCCGCGCAGCTTAAGCCGCCGCGAACTTGAAAGCCTGACCCGCGCCTTTGTGGAAAAAATTCATCGCGGCATCGGGCCCAATCTCGACATTCCCGCGCCAGATGTTGGTACCAATGAGCAAGTGATGGCCTGGATACAAGATGAATATTCAAAGATTTACGGATATACGCTTGGCGTCGTGACAGGAAAGCCGATTTTGATTGGCGGGTCGCAAGGCCGCACTGAGGCCACCGGCACCGGGGTTGCCATTGTCATGCAGCAACACGCCCGGCACCAGGCGCAAAAGCTTGAGGGCAAAACGGTCGTCATACAAGGGTTTGGCAATGTCGGCACCCATTGCGCCAACGCCTTCAAGCGTCTTGGCATGAAAGTCATCGCGATCAGCGACAGCAAAGGCGCGCTTTTTGATGAAGCCGGGCTTGATCTTCATGCTATTTGCCAGCACCGCGAAAAGGGCAAGCCCGTTTCCACCTATCCGCAGGCCCGCCAGATCAGCAATCAAGATCTTCTCAAATTACCTTGCGACTTTTTGGTACCTGCGGCCATGGGCAACGTGATTGATGGCAAAACGGCCCGCGAAATAAAGGCCAAGGTGGTGGTAGAAGCCGCGAACAGCCCCACCACTTTTGAAGGAGATCAGGTGCTCATGGAGCGTGGTATTCCCGTGCTTCCTGATATATTGGCCAATGCCGGCGGCGTCATCGTCAGCTATTTCGAATGGGTGCAGAATATGCAGCAGATGCCATGGGAAAAAAACCAGATCACCGAGCAGCTGACCACCAAACTGTCAAAGGCCTCCGATGAGGTGTTTGCCGTTGCCACAGGAAAACAGTGCAGCTATCGCCAGGCCGCCTATCTGATTGCCACACAGCGCCTGCGTGATGCCGTTGCAACCGTGACGATATAAAAAATGCCCTCGCCGGGCGGGCTGCTTGTTCAGCTGGAACCAAAGGCGAGCCTTTGGAAACCATTTGTCATACAAGGGGTTTGGGGGACTAGTCCCCAATGCCATCTGCAAAGATGCCCGCCCGGCGAGGCAAGTGCTGATGGGCGCTCATTGCGTATAAAGGAGGCTGACACCGTGTTCTCAAATATGCTCACAGAACTCAAAAGGGATCCTGAAGAGGGGATAAGGCAAGTAACATTGATCGCTGCGCCTGTCCTTGCGCTGATCATGCTGCTACTTCCAGCACCCGCTGGACTTAGCTCCAAGGGCTGGGCTGTGGCGGCCGTTTGTCTACTCATGGCCTTGTGGTGGATGAGCGAAGCGATACCGCTGGCGGCGACAGCCTTGTTGCCCATCGTGCTGTTTCCAGCTCTTGATATTTCCCCTCTTCAAGCGACGCTTCCCGCCTATGCCAATCCGCTGATATTTTTGTTTCTTGGCGGTTTTTTGATGGCTCAGGCCATGGTCAAACAACAGTTAAGTCAGCGCATTGCTTACGGTCTTTTGCAACGGGGCGCCCAGTCTCTCTCGGGCATTATTGCCAGCATCATGATGACCACCGCTTTTTTGAGCATGTGGGTCAGCAACACGGCAACCACCATGATGATGATGCCCATCGGGCAATCCATTATTCTCGCCATTGGCGCGCGGGCCAGTGAACACGAACAAGCTGACATCGCCAAATTTTCGACCGCCTTGATGCTGGCCATCGCCTATTCAGCGACCATTGGCGGTATGGGAACCTTGATCGGCACCCCGCCCAACGCGCTTTTCGCCGGGTTCATGAGCAAGACATATGGCATCGACATCGAATTCTGGCGCTGGATGATGATTGGTGTCCCCGCGGTCATCATCCTGCTGCCATTGGCATGGTTGCTGATCACCAGATATTCTTTTCGCTTCGACATTTCGCGCCATATTCTTGGCGATCAGCATATTGAACGCGAGGAGGCCAAGCTGGGCAAGTTCAGCCGGGCCGAAGGTCTTGTGGCCATTATTTTTGCGCTCGCAGCTTTCTTGTGGGTGTTTCGCAGCCTGCTGGATGGCTATTTTCCCGCTCTGCATTTGAGCGATGCGGGCATTGCCATTACCGCCGCGCTGTTGCTGTTCATCCTGCCCGCCTCGCGGGGGGATCGCCAACGCCTTCTCGACTGGCAGGACGCCGCCAAAATACGCTGGGATATCCTGCTCTTGTTTGGTGGCGGCATTGCCCTTGCTGGGGCCATCAGTTCGAGCGGCCTTGCTGCATGGATTGGCGGCGCAGCGACTGTTTTGTCCTTTTTGCCAATCTTTGTTTTTCTACTCGGCATCTTCCTGGTGATCGTACTGCTGGGCGAGCTGGCCAGCAACACCGCCGTTGCTGCAATATTTTTGCCCATCGCAGGAGCGAGCGCAGCGGGACTTGGCCTTGACCCTGTATTGCTTGTGATGTCGGTGGCACTGGCCGCGACCATCGGCTTCATGCTGCCGGTCGCGACACCGCCCAACGCCATTGTATTTGGTTCCGGGGCCATTAAAGTGGCCGATATGCTCAAAACCGGAGCAATTCTGGACGTGATAAGCATATTGGTGGTGACCATCCTGGCCATGACCATTGGTCCGCTTTTATTTGCAAACCTGTGACGCAGCTCAAAATCTTGGCTCGTGGTCTGCCTGCCCGTTCGCCCAAATTAGAACAAATTAATATTGACAAGTTAGTTATCTATTACTAACTTTTATTCAAGTTCGCATATGGGAGAAATAATATGTCAGCTTTTCGCAACCGCATGACAATCACCGGCCTGGCGCTTTGTGCAGTTCTGGTAACTGCCGCCTCGACCATGGCCGCAGCGACCACAACTTTGACAAAAGAGCAGATTTCGCAAGACATTATCGGCAAGACGCTCGACGCCAAACGCATGGGTCTGTCAGTGAAAATCTTGTACCAGAATGATGGCTCGGTCACCATGAAGTTTCCGTTCATGTCGGGTTCTGGCACCTGGAGCTATAGTGACAATGGCATTTGTATGCTTCTCACCAGCGGCCCGCGCAAAGGCCGGACCTGTGTTACATTCGAACATCTTGGCGGCAACAAATACCGCAATTCCGAAGGTATATATTTTACTGTCCGTAAATAGATAATGACAAAAAGGCAGGGCTCCCATGGCAACCCGCACGAGAAAAAGTGCTAAAGAACGCAAAGCAGAAATCGTCAATGCAACCCTGCGGCTGGCTGGGGAAATCGGCCCCGATCGCATGACAACGGAGCTGCTGGCCAAAGAGATCGGCATTTCGCAACCCGGCATCTTCCGGCATTTCCCCACCAAAGGAGCGATATGGGAAGCCGTCGGCCAGCACATCGGCAAATTACTGCAGGCCAAAATGGCCCTCACAAAAAAAAGGGGAGCGCGTCCGGTCGATGGCCTACGTGAATTTGTCATTGGACATCTGACTTTTTTCGAGGCCACACCGGCCATCCCGGCCATTTTGTTTTCGCGCGAACTGCACGCGGACAATGAAAAGCTACGCACTTTTTTTGCCGGCTTGATTGCCAGCCGTCACCAGCATTTTTCCAAAATGATCACCGCAGAAATCGACGGCGGGCGGGTCAAAAAAACACTGGATGCAGACGACGCCGCCTTTCTCGTTCTGGCACTCATACAAGGCCTCGCCATGCGCTGGTCTCTGAACGCCCGCTGCTTCGACCTGCCTGCCGAAGGTGCTCGACTTCTGGATCTGCTGCTTGATGGCTTTAAAGCATAAGCAGACTAAAAAATAGGACCCAACAAATGGCCGATGCTCCGCGAAAACCCCTCCCTCCCCTCCGCGAGAAAGAGCTTGCCGGGCGGGTCCAGACCTTGAGAGACAGTGAACCGTTCAGGCTTGCAACCAATGATCCTGACTTTCTCGAACATGGCGATTTGCGCTCCGTTCGTCTGCAACTGGAATATTTGAAACCCGAATGGACGATGAGCAAAGAAGGCATTTCTTCAACGGTGATCGTCTTTGGCAGTGCCCGCCTTCGCTCCAAAGAGCAGTTGGAGGCGCAATGGACCCTAAACCAGGAAGCATTGCGCAAGACCCCCGAAGATAAGGCCTTGCTGGCCAGATCCCAAAAGCTGGACAGGCAGAAAAAATACACCAGATATTACGACGAGGCCCGCAAATTTTCGGCCATCGTGTCAACGCGGTTTCAAGAAGAGGGACGGCGTGATTTTGTTATTGTCACCGGTGGTGGCCCCGGCATTATGGAAGCGGCAAACAGAGGGGCTGATGAGGTTGGCGCCCGGTCCATTGGTCTCAATATTGCCTTGCCCAGAGAACAGCACCCCAACCCCTATATCTCCCCCGAACTATGTTTTCAGTTTCGTTATTTTGCCTTGCGAAAAATGCATTTCCTCATACGCGCCAAAGCACTTGTGGCCTTTCCGGGCGGGTTTGGCACATTTGATGAGGTGTTGGAGATTTTGACCCTTGTACAGACCAAAAAGGTCGATCCTCTGCCGATCATTTTGATGGGCAAAGACTATTGGTCGCGAGCGGTGGATTTTGAGTTCCTCGCCAGCGAGGGGTTTATTGGACAAGACGATCTTGACCTGTTCAGCATCGTCGACAATGCCGAAACAGCCGTCAGCGTCATAAGTGATTTCTATGATGGAAATCCTCCCAGATAATCTTCAATAAAATAGTCGTGGCCACACTAAACCAGGATTTAATAAAATGAGAAAAGACCAACAGATAAAGATCACATTTCATGGGGCCGCCGGGGAAGTAACCGGCTCTTGCTATCATGTTGAAGCGCAAGGGGGCAGCTTTCTTGTCGATTGCGGCATGTTTCAAGGAAGTCGCGATGCCGATGCAAAAAACCGCTCCCCTTTTTCTTTCAAGCCAAACGACATTGATTTCGTCGTGTTAACCCATGCTCACATCGACCATTGTGGACTTGTTCCAAAGCTTTGCGCTGACGGATTTAAAGGGCCTGTCTATTCAACAAAGGCAACAGCCGAACTGCTGTCGATCATGTTACGCGATAGTGCGCATATCCATGAAAGTTCCGCGCAACGTGAAAATCGCAAACGCAAAAATCATGGCCATGAAATAACACCTCTTTATACAATGCAAGAGGCAGACAATGCCCTTTTGCAGGTGAAAGCCGCGCCCTATGACGAATTCTTCCACCCTCATGAGACGATAAAAATCCGCATGCGAAATGCCGGGCATATTCTAGGGTCGGCGATCCTGGAAATCTGGATCAAGGACGGAAATGACGAACAAAAAATAACCTTTTCCGGGGATCTTGGCCAACCGGGAAGGCCTATTTTGAAAGATCCGTTCCTCATCAGGGAAACCGACTATCTGGTGGTCGAATCAACCTATGGAAATCGCCAGCACAAGGCATTGACGCCCTCACTCGATGAGCTGGTCGAGACCATTAATGACACCATTGTCAGCCGCAAGGGAAATATTATCATACCCGCATTTGCTGTGGGAAGAACGCAGGAAATTATCTATTATCTGCACCACCTGACCTATCAGGGCCGGGTTAAAAACCTGAAAGTGTTCCTCGATAGCCCGATGGCTCAAAATGTCACTGAATTGACCAAACGCCATATAGAATTATTTGACAAAGAGGCCCGAAAATTGGCCGACTGGCAGGCTAAATCAGACGGAGAACTGTCGCTAACCTACACCCGCACCGTTCAAGAATCGATGGGCCTAAATGCCATCCACTCAGGCGCGATTATCATGTCGGCAAGCGGCATGTGCACCGCTGGTCGTATTCTACACCATCTGCGACACGGCCTTGGCAAGGCTGGAAACACGATTTTGATCGTTGGATATCAAGCCTATGGCACACTTGGCCGCCGCCTTGTTGACGGGGCGCAAAAGGTTCGGATCTTTGGTCAGGAAATGAATGTCAGAGCCCGCATTGTCACGATTGGCGGATTTTCCGCACACGCAGACCAAAATGCGATTTTTAACTGGCTAGATGGTTTTGAAAAAGCACCAAAGCAAACATTTATCACGCACGGAGAGCCAGAGGCCTCCCTGGCTCTGGAGCGAGAAATTGCCAGCCGCCTTGACTGGAGCACGACCATTCCAGCCATCGGTGATGAAATACCGATTGGCCCAAAATAATCAGCCCTGATATCAAATAACCACCATGGACACAAAGATATAGGCTCGAACCTGCCAAATATCAGCCCCTCCCCTCTGTCCGCCGTTGGGCCGAACGCCAACTTGGATATATGCAGCAACGCATAAATTATATTGGCCAATCTGATGACGAGAGCGATTTTTTCTATGGTCGCTAGCCCGATATTCGAGGTTTTTAGCACTTAGTAAATTCATTAATTATCCAAATCAATCCGTTCTCGTATAATACCAGTTCGCGAAAGTGCTGACTGACAATTGATGGATTCCCATAAGGACTGAATTGCGAATCTCTCATAGTTGTTTCAACTGATTGGGAGAGGTTAAAAACCATGCGTAACACATCACAGAATATGAGTGATATCTGCTTCCTTGATAAGCGCTAGCAAGAGGCCGATCCGTCGTGGCTGGTCTTCAAATACGCTGCTTGTGGCAACCGCCAGAGACCGCAGAAACCGCATGCACGCCGTTTTGATCGTCCACACCAACCGCGGCGATTTTGTTCTCGACAATCAAACCGGGCGCATCAGGTCCTGGAGCGAAACCGGCTATACTTGGCTAAAGCGCCAGTCCCGCCAAAACCCCAAAAAATGGGTTCGCCTAAGCGGTCGCCCCGTCATCACGGGTTCCATAGCTGGCAAACCCAACAAGCAGCCGCGCAAGAGCCGCCAAGCTGACAAAACCTCTGCGCTCGCTTTGCTGACAAAAATTCGCAATAAGAAGCCAACCACAGTGCCAAAAAAGCGGGTTTCAAGGACCACCAAGTCAATAAACCTTTCCCCCTTGCCCCCTTTGCCAACAAGAAATGTCTCCAGACACTCTCAAAAGCGCATGGCAAAACTATTAGCCCGACTGAAAGATGTTCAAAAACGTCTGGCTGCTTTGAAGCAAGACGAAGAGCGCATTGCGCAGCAGCTAACAAAACTAAAGACGGCCCAAAAGGCCTTGCTTGTTAAAACAGCTGTGAAAACTGAGAAGGCTGCAAAGACGGAGAAGGTTGAGAAGGTTGAAAAATCCGTAGCAGGCCCACAAAAGACGCTTCGCAAAGAGGCCGATAGCAAAAAATCCGCGAGCAAGCGCCGATCAACCAAAAAGACTGTGACGAAACGCAAGAGTGCCGGGAAAAGCGTCAAAAAACGGCGCACCATAAAGAGGGCCAGCCGCAAGCAGTCCTCTACAAAAGCCCTCACCCTTCTCAAGAAATTGAGAAAATCCCGGCGTCACAAACCCCAAAGACCTTACAAGAGAAGGTGGGTTCAAAAACATTATAGCGAATATTTTTTCAGCATCTAACCAAAGCCCGACCTATGTCTGATGCAATATATATCAGACAACACTTATCAGAGCCCGGCATTCGCAGATCCCAGCGGATATGTGGATGCCCCCCAAGATCGGTCTGCCGGGCTTTTGATGGCCACGCTCTCTTCATGAAGAGCGTGGCCATTTTCGTTTTTGGTCGAACTATCGCCGCCGACTGCTCCACGACTGCGCCACGCCAAGCCCCAATAGGGCTGCATAAGTGATGGTCAATCCCGGAATTTGCAAGCTGAAATCAACCAGTGAATGCAGCGCAACCAGTACTGATGCCGAAAATGCTATCAGCGGGATATGACGATCGCGATGTCGGGTCATCGCGCCGCGCAAGCACCTCCAGATGAGCAAGCCAATGGCTAGAAACAGCATAAAGGCCGCCGGCAATCCCAGCTCCATCATCACTTCAAGATAGGTACTATGCGCCTTGTCCCAGCGCCCAAAAGCAGACATGGTCTCATCGCGATAAAGTGGAAACATATCCTCAAAAGAGCCATAACCCGTGCCGAGCAGCGGATAATCCTTGATGGCCTCAACGAGGCGCAGAAAAACGGCCTTACGCCCCTGATCTGTCAAATCACTATTGACAATACGCGTCGTTATATGGCTGCCGCTCATGCCAAACGTCGCGGCAATAATACCAACGGCTACGACGACGACCGCAAAGAGGCCCATCTTCCCCACACCGCCTTCCCTTGCCCGACCGCTTGTCAAACCCAAAGCCAGCAAGATGCCAAGCGCTGCCAGCGTCGACAAAAAACCAGCCCGCGATTGCGTTAAAAAGACCGACCCCAGCGTCATCAGCAGCCCGATCAGATAAAGCCCGCCCACGCCAGCCAGTGAGGACAAAACCCGCTCAAAGCGATATTTAAAGCGTTCACCTTCGCCGCGGCGAAGTATCTGGCGGGTTTTGCGAAGGACAAGCCCAAGGAAAATGACACTGCCCATACCGGCAAATGTCGCAAAATTATTACGATTGATGAAAGTTGAGGTCACTTGTCCTCTACCCGCCCCCTTGTCATACCAGGGAATGAGTTCCGATCCTACGGACCACAAAATGAGACCATAGAGCGCATAAACGACAATGCCGACGCCAAACACATGCAACAAGGCCTCAGCCCGCGATTGGTCGCGCCCAAATTGCAGAGTCAGCCAGAATACCGCCGCATAGGTCAACAGGCGCATCAGGCTGACCCTGGTCTGAAAGGGATTTGCCGAAATCGCACTGCTCAACGGCTCCCCGAAGGCATCCAATGCCGCACTCCATATCGGATTATGCATGAAGGAAGGTGTCATACTCAGCGACTGGGTCATCGCCCACAGACAAACAAGGGCAAACAGGATGGCTGGAAAAGCGATCCAATGTACAGGTACGGATGGCGAGCGCTTTAAAACCAGATTTTGTACGGAGAACACAATGACAAGCAGCCCGGCAGCAAAAGCATACACGGTCCAGGCAAGCGGAACATTGCCACCAAACGGCAATGGTGCCAGCAGTACCAGCGCAACAAAAAGAAGAAAAACGATTCTGTCCATGATCACCTGTAAAAGCCAAACTCGTTCACTTCTCTATTATCCGATGGCATCTAGCGTGAGCAATAAGCAGAGAGAAGCGAAGCCCATGTTTTTTCGTCTAAACAGCTTTCGCCTTTGAATGAACCTGCTTGCTCAAGCCGCCAAAACGGCGATCCCTTGCCATATAGTTTTCGAGTATGTGCTGAAAATGTTCACCTGTCATATTTTCCCAATGTTGCTCAATAAACGCGAACTCTGAATAGGCACTCTGCCAGATCAAACCGTTCTCCAGTCGCTTTTGTCCACCCGTGAAAATCAGCAGGTCCGGGTCAGGAAGACCGTGGGGCGCGATCTGTTCGCCAAGCATGTTTGAGGTGATATCATTCGACGTGATTTTTTCTTGCTCGACATTTTCAACCAACGCCCTCACCGCGCCAACGATGGCAGCCCGACCATCAATTTGCGAAATCACCGAAACATTCAGCTCGCTGTTGGCAAGTTTATTGGGGCCTTTATCTTCCTCAATAAACCGCACGCCAACACCATTTTTCAACAGCCAGTCCTTTTCCATCAAAAGCAGATGAAAGAGAATTTTGAATTCACTCCCCAACTCGGACTGATCCTTCGCATCCAGGTTTCCAAGGCAGCAAAATGTCAAATAACGCACCCCATACTGTCTGGCTATTTCGATTATATTTTTGGGGAAAATACCGAGTTCATCCTGCTTGTTCCCCTGGCATGGCTTCGCGGCATTATCGCCTTTGGCAAAAATGACAGCAACATGATGGGGAGCCTTACGATCCATGTCCGCACGGTCAGTGTTGTTTTGTTTGATATGCATAGAATAAATAGATTGTTTTGATAAATTAACGCCAAGGTATAAAACAGACCTTAGCCAATACCTGACCGCTTGGCCAGATCATATTCCCGTGTCGCGCTTGTTGCCCGCTACATTCCCAACAAACAATTTCCCCGCCATCAAGATCAATACAGGCCGGCGAGATCGAATTTGGACTGACTACCATAATTGGAGCTTGTCGGCTCACCGACAAAGTACGCCCTATCCGCGCCGAACTTCCGTGCTCCCGGTCTTTCGGTCTTTCGGTCTTTCGGTCTTTCGGTCTTTCGGTAAAAAAACTGACTGAAAATCAGCCGCCAAGCAGGTTCATCAGCTCAGCGGCAGAGATGCGGCCGGTCTGGTCGGTGCCCTCCAGCAGACTGTCGGCGAGGTCGCGTTTGGTTTTGTGCAGGGCGAGAATTTTTTCTTCGATGCTGTCCTTTACCACCAGCCGATAGATGGTGACGGGGTGTTTTTGACCGATGCGATGGGCGCGGTCCGAGGCCTGATCCTCGACGGCGGGGTTCCACCACGGGTCCATATGGATGACATAGTTGGCCGCCGTGAGGTTAAGCCCGGAGCCGCCCGCTTTCAGCGAGATCAAAAAACAGTCCCCTTCACCGTTCTGGAAATCACGCACCGCCTGCTGGCGCTTTTTCACCGGCGTTGAGCCATCGAGATATTGAAAACTGATCCCCTCCTCCTCCAGCCAGTCTTTGATAATCTGGAGATGGCCGACAAACTGGCTGAAAATCAGCACTTTGTGATCACCGGCCCGCAGCTCGCGCAGCAGGTTTTGCAACTGCTCCAGCTTGGCGCTTTCCAGCGGCAGTTTTTCATCTACCAGTCGGGGGTGACAGCAAGCACGGCGCAGTCGCATGATTTCCGCAAGGATTTTGACATGCGAGGGCTGGTTCTGTTCGGCTGATGCCGCCAGTTTTTCAACCGCCTCACGGCGCAGGCTCTCATAAAAGGCGCGCTCGCCCTTGCTTAGTTCCACATTGAGAGTGATTTCCGTTTTGGGTGGCAGCTCTGTCAACACTTCAGATTTTTTGCGGCGCAAAATAAAGGGCTGGATTATTTGTTTCAGGACCGCCCTGGCATTCGTCTCATGACCGCCCTCAATCGGCGCAATAAAACGCTGGTTAAACTGGTCGTAGGACCCCAGAAAGCCTGGCGTGATGAATTTGAAGAGGCTCCATAATTCCCCCAGATGGTTTTCCATCGGCGTGCCGGTGGTCACCAGTTTGAAATCAGCCTTTAGTGAAAAGGCGGCGCTGGCCCGTTTTGTGGTGTGGTTTTTAATGGCCTGTGCCTCATCGAGCACCACCATGTCCCACTCGACCCTGGCGAGGGTTTTCTGATCGGGAGCAAGCACGCCATAGCTGCATAACACCACATCAAAGGGTTGCAGATTTTCCAGCATTTCCTGGCGCTTTGCGGCGCTGCCTATCATCCACACGACATTCAGCGTTGGCGCAAAGCGGGTGATTTCCGCAATCCAGTTGGGCACAACAGACACCGGAGCCACCACTAAAGCTGGACCGTTTTTGGCACGCAACAGCATGATGGCCAGCGCCTGCATGGTTTTACCAAGCCCCATATCATCAGCCAGACAGGCCCCGATATTCAAGGAGGACAAACGCGCCAGCCACTCGAATCCCACCTGCTGATAATCGCGTAAATCGGCTTGCAGCGTCGAGGGCAGATCAAAGCGTTTATCAAATGAGTTTTCCCATTTTTTCTGATGATCCTTCCAGTATTTCGAGCTTTTCAACTTGCCCGCATTGTCGCCGATTTCGGCCAGAACGCTTGAGGCCAGCGCATGAACCTTGCCATCTGGCGCAATGCCTGAAAGCCGTTTTAACTGCGCAAACAGGTTCTGCTCCAGCGCCAGAAAGCCCTCCTCCCCCATATCGAGAAACCGCGAGGAGCTTTCGCCAGCATGTTTGAGCAGCTGCGCCATGCTCATCATGGTTTTGTCATCAACAGCTATCTCGCCCTCGACTTCAAACCAGTCTGTACCGCTTTTCTTGATCGTCATCGACAATTGGGAAAAATTCAGCTGCTGGTGCAGGCGTAATTTTTCGCCTTCCGGCCATTTGACATTGACGGTTTGCGGGTCGCAGGATTTCAGCGCATCGAGCAGCTCAAGACATTGGCGCGGTCCCTCGGCATAAAAACGAAACGGCTCCTCTTCCATATCGCCAATAGCATCAGAGCTGCGCAAGACGGTGCGATAATGCTTGCGCTCTTTTTTAAGGTCGCGCTCGGTTTGCAGCTTTTTGTTGCCAAGCTCCACCAAGATATGTTCGCCGCCCTTGCCCGGATGAAACAGCTTGCCGCTTTTAGCAATCGGCTCCACCAGAAACTCGGCGGCAAAACCTTCATCCACCGGCCCAAGATGCACCTGCAGAGTGGAACAGGCCTCCACGCTTTCCAGCTCTTCGCCCGTCCCGGCCAGATCGGATTGCACCGGCACAAGCGGCGCAAGATCGCAGACCAGAGACTGCAATTGCCCGATCCCCTGCGCAGGTACGGTGAGCTCGCGGCCTATTTTTTTGACAATATCGCAATGGGACTGGGAAATCTCCAGCACCTCGATGCGGTGGTCATGGTGTTTCGTGATGGACGTCCCAGGGTTTGCAGGGATGGTTTTGGAAAAACACAGGGTGTGACTTTCATCTGCGTTCTTTTTGATCACCAGGTCGGGGGTCGAGCGGCTGATCTCAACGGGGCGACCGTCAAGGGCAAGGACGGCTGGATGTCCAGCCAGCAGAGGAATGGCCTTATGCGCATCCACCACATAGCTGGGTTCATTGCCCCAGCCATTATAGTCATAGCTGACCTCGATACAGGAGATGATTTTCAGGTCCTGTACGCTCAATTCAGCTTCGCTGAACGCGCCTTTCACCAGTTTCTTGAGGGCAATATTGCGCCCCTTGGTCCAGCCTCCCGCTTTGGTGCGCTTCTGCAATTTTGGCTGGACGGTGGCATAGTGCTCTTCACAGGTCACAAGCCAGGCAACCCGCGCCTCATTGCTCTGCTTTGTACTGCTCGCGCCCGCTTTTGGATGGACAAGCTGCTCAAGGCGCATCAAGGCACGCTGCCAGTCCTCGCCTGCCGGGCGTGGTTGGGCCAGTACCGCCTCTTTTTTTTGATCCGCCAGCTCCATCAAATGATGCAATATGCCCTCAAAACCATGCTCACTCAGTTTGGCTTTTGCTTTCGACCAGAGGGGCGATATTTTCAATTTTGCGCTGCTATTCCCCCAGCACGCCAGGACAGTAAAAGTAATGACATCAAGAATGTTTCCCTTCAGCCAGTTTTCACTTAGCAACCGGTCCGCATACGAAAAATCCTCGCGCTCCTCATCCTGATTTTTGAAGAGCAGATCCAGCAAACGGTAATACTGCATCTCATAGCTTTGCTCAGCCTGCCCGGTGGCGAGAAACGCCT
>JAJRRW010000121.1 GCA_024279115.1 Alphaproteobacteria bacterium | reverse complement strand
TGATAAGCAGAGCAATAATGGCGCTATATGACAGGCGGTGGGCGAGGATCGCAAAACGCGTTTTTGCCAGCAAAAGACCCAATGCAAGGACGATGCAGGCAAAATTCGTCGGGATCAAAAAGAAACCAATGGTCTTGGACACGATGAAAAACAAGAAAACACTCCCTAAGCTAAAATATCTAGATCATTGGCAATATTTGCAGCGGCAAAAAAAAGTTGCGGCACCGGTGGGACAATGTTCCTTTTGACTAACTGTTGTGTGACGGTTAAGAGCGTACTAAATCCGTTTATAGGTCTATGACCTACACCTTTTTTGTCTGCACAGGCAATCAACAGCAAAATCAATGGGGAATGCCGATGACCGCAATTACCGATATCCTGGGGCGCGAAATACTTGATAGCCGAGGCAACCCGACCGTTGAGGTTGACGTCCTGCTTGAAGATGGTTCCATAGGGCGGGCAGGGGTTCCCTCGGGAGCCTCAACCGGTGCTCATGAAGCGCACGAGATTCGCGATGGCGGCGCTCGGTATATGGGCAAGGGGGTCATGAAAGCAGTTGAGGCCATTAATGGCGACGTGCTCGATGCGCTACAGGGCATGGAGGCAGAAGAACAAAGACGAATCGATGGACTATTGTGCGAACTTGACGGCACTGCGAACAAATCAAATATTGGCGCAAATGCCATCCTTGGTGTCTCTATGGCCATCGCCAAAGCGGCTGCAATGGCCACAAACCAGCCGCTCTATCGCTATCTTGGCGGCGTCAATGCCCATAAAATGCCTGTTCCCATGATGAACATCATTAATGGCGGCGAGCATGCCGACAATCCCATCGATTTTCAGGAATTCATGATCGTGCCGGTGAAGGCTGAAAACTGTCGTCAGGCCATCCGCATCGGCGCCGAGGTGTTTCACACACTGAAAAAATCACTGTCGGACGCTGGACACAATACCAATGTGGGAGATGAGGGCGGCTTTGCCCCCAATCTGTCCTCTACGACCGATGCTCTTGACTTCATTACCAAATCCATTGAGGCCGCCGGTTTCAAGCCGGGCGTCGATGTCTGTATTGCTCTTGATGCCGCCTCGACCGAATTCTATTCGGACGGCAAATATAATCTCAAAGGTGAGGGCAAAGTGCTCGATGCCGGGGGCATGGTCGATTATTACGATACGCTCATCGGTGCCTATCCGATCATTTCCATAGAAGACGGGCTTGGCGAAGATGACTGGGATGGCTGGAAACTGCTGACCGATAAAGTTGGCGGCAAGTGCCAGCTTGTCGGGGATGATCTGTTTGTGACCAATGTCACCCGCCTCAAGGACGGCATCGACAAGGGCGTTGCCAATTCCATCCTCATCAAGGTCAACCAGATCGGCACTCTGACCGAGACACTTGATGCCGTCGAAATGGCCCAGCGAGCCGGTTATACGGCTGTGATTTCTCATCGTTCGGGGGAAACCGAGGATGCGACAATCGCCGATTTGGCGGTCGCGACGAATGCTGGACAGATCAAAACCGGCTCCTTGTCACGGTCGGATCGCATGGCCAAATATAAGCAATTGATCCGCATCGAAGAAGAACTCGGCGATATGGCGGTGTTTGATGGATCCAGCGTACTTCCCGCAATCGCCTAGCGAGGAAGTTTGGGACGGAAGTCTGGGGGAGCTATATGCTTTTCTTAAAACGACACATTGTCAGCCTGCTGGTTGTGCTTGTTTTAGCGCTGTTTGGCGTGCACACCTATGTGGGGGAGCACGGGTTGCAGACCCGATCGGCCCTCAATGCGCGGATCGGCGGGCTTAACAAGAAGCTGCAATTGCTGCATGAAAAACGTTTTGAGCTTGAGCGCATGACGAAATTGATGGCTCCTGGGGCTGTTGATCGCGATATGCTGGAGTTTCAGGCTCGTGAACGGCTTAATTTCGTCTATCAGGGCGAGCGTATTTATGTCAACGGCCCTCCCTAGTGATCTGTTGACGTCCATCATGAAAAGCCTGATCTGGCCCTGTTTTGCTGCAAACCGTGTTCATTTTCTTGAATATGCCCGCATGTTCCACCAACTTGAGCAAGGTTTTGCAAAAAATGTCTCAAATCGGCATAATCCCTATAAATGCCAACAGGCGCCAGGTCATCAACTGCCGCCTGCATCTCTTTGGAGTGATAGGCATAATTGCCCATAGCCATTGACCGCCCCAAAGCTCGGGTAGTAAGAATAAACCAGAAAATTAATCACTGCTGGTGCATTGATCTTGAATGCAGGAAAATACGGTGCTTCAGGGTCTGAAGTTGGCTGTACTAACTGCTTGAACTCAATGATGGGAATAAAATACCGATGATAGAATTCACGCCGGAGCGCGAACTCGAAGCCTATCGCGAAATGCTTAAAATCCGCCGCTTCGAAGAAAAAGCCGGCCAACTCTATGGAATGGGCTTTATCGGGGGCTTTTGTCACCTTTATATCGGCCAGGAAGCCGTTGTGGTCGGCATGCAGATGTCCATTGATAAGGGCGATCAGGTCATTACCACCTATCGCGATCATGGACATATGCTGGCTTGCGGCATGGACCCAAAGGGGGTCATGGCTGAGCTTACCGGGCGTCGCGGTGGATATTCCAAAGGCAAGGGGGGATCAATGCACATGTTTTCCCTTGAAAAGAATTTTTACGGTGGGCATGGCATTGTTGGCGCCTCGGCACCGCTTGGCTCTGGCCTGGCATTTGCCAATAAATATCGCGGCAATGATCGGGTTTGCTTGACTTATTTTGGCGATGGCGCGGCCAATCAGGGGCAAGTCTATGAGAGTTTCAACATGGCCAAGCTGTGGGATTTGCCGGTGATCTATGTCATTGAGAACAATAAATATGGCATGGGCACCAGTATCGAGCGCTCCTCCGCCACCACAGATTTCTCGAACCGGGGTGCAAGCTTTGATATCAAGGGCGAACAAGTCGATGGTATGGATGTGCGCGCTGTTAAAGAAGCCGGCGACAAAGCGGTGAAGCGCGCCAGAGAAGGCGGTGGGCCTTATATACTGGAGATGTTGACCTATCGCTATCGCGGTCACTCCATGTCTGACCCAGCCAAATACCGCACCCGCGAAGAAGTTCAAAAAGTGCGCCAGGACAGCGATCCGATCGAGCAGGTCAAAAAACGCATCATAGCAGATGGTATCGCCAGCGCCGATGAGCTCAAGGCGATTGACAAGGAAATGAAAGCAATTGCAGCCAATGCCGCTGAATTTGCGCAGGCAGATCCCGAACCTGATGCCGCTGAACTTTACACCGATATTCTCCGCTAGGCGGACCATTGTTCAAGGAGCAATCAATTTATGGCTACAGAAATTCTGATGCCGGCGCTATCGCCCACCATGGAAGAGGGCAAGCTGGCTCGTTGGCTGGTTAAAGAGGGCGATGAAATCGCTGCGGGCGACATCATCGCCGAAATTGAAACCGACAAGGCCACTATGGAAATAGAAGCCATCGAGGATGGCAAGCTGGCCAAGGTTTTGATTGCCGAGGGAGCCGAAGGCGTGAAGGTCAATACCCCCATCGCTATCGTCCTTGAAGACGGCGAAGAACTTGATGATACCGCTGCGCCAGAGCCAGCAGCAGCGCCCACCGAACCAGAACCCGTTGCCGCCCCTATCGAAGCGCCCGTGAGTGCGCCAGTTGTTAAGGCGGCTATTGAGGGATCTAAAATTTTCGGTGACACGGCAATGGTGGAGGTAACGGTTCGCGAGGCGCTTCGAGACGCCATGGCGGAAGAAATGCGCCGCGATGAAGGTGTATTTGTGATGGGCGAGGAAGTCGCCGAATATCAAGGCGCTTACAAGGTGACGCAAGGGCTGCTGGCCGAGTTCGGAGAAAAACGGGTCATTGATACGCCCATAACCGAACATGGCTTTGCGGGTATCGCGGTCGGTGCCGCTTTTGCCGGGCTGAAACCCGTTGTTGAGTTCATGACGTGGAACTTTGCCATGCAGGCCATCGATCATATTATCAATTCTGCGGCCAAAACGCTCTATATGTCCGGTGGGCAGATGAGCAGCTCTATCGTTTTTCGCGGGCCCAATGGGGCCGCTTCGCGCGTGGGGGCCCAGCATAGCCAGGATTACTCGTCCTGGTATGCGCAGGTGCCCGGCCTCAAGGTCGTGGCCCCCTATAGCGCGGCAGACGCCAAAGGATTGTTAAAAGCTGCGATCCGCGACCCCAACCCGATTATTTTCCTCGAACATGAAATGGTCTATGGGCAAAGTTTCGAGATCCCCGATGTGGACGACCTGATCGTGCCGATTGGCAAGGCGGCGATTGTCCGCCAAGGCCGTGATGTGACCCTGGTGTCATTTTCGCGTGGCATGCAGCTTGCCAATGAAGCGGCAATCATATTGGCCGAACAGGGCATTGACGCGGAAGTCATTGATCTGCGCACCCTTCGTCCACTTGATATGGAGACGGTGCTGACCTCTGTACGCAAGACCAATCGTATTGTCACGGTCGAAGAGGCTTGGCCGATCGCCTCGATTGGTTCCGAGATCTGTAGCCGGGTGACCTGCGAGGCCTTTGATTATCTGGATGCCCCTCCCACCAAGGTCAACTGCAAGGATGTACCGATGCCCTATGCCGCCAATCTGGAAAAACTGGCATTGCCCAACGTTGATGACGTTGTTTCTGCGGTCAAAAGCGTTTGCTATCGCGATAAAGCCTAGAAAGAGAACTCAATGCCAATACCAATTTTGATGCCAGCCCTGTCTCCCACCATGGAAACGGGCAAGCTCGCCAAATGGCACGTCAAGCAAGGCGATGAGGTTCAACCTGGTGATATTATCGCCGAGATTGAAACTGACAAGGCCGTGATGGAAGTGGAAGCCATCGAAGAAGGGCGCATCGGCAAACTCTATATCCCCGAAGGTGATGAGGATGTGCCGGTCAATACGGTGATTGCCATGGTACTGGCGAACGATGAGAGCGAAGGCGATATCGAGGCTCCGGAAAAAAGCACCAAGGCGGCCACGCCGCAGGTTGAAGTACCTGTCGAGGCACCCGTCGAAACGCTGGTTGCTGTCACTGACCCAGTCACAAAGCCGGCCCAAACCATTGTCAGTAAACCGGGTGATCGGGTGATTGCCAGCCCGCTGGCCAAGCGCCTTGCCGCAGACAATAATCTATCGCTGGGCGCTATTGCTGGCACTGGTCCAAAAGGCCGCATTGTAAAAAAAGATGTGGAACTTGCTTTGAGCGCCGGGGGGGCGGCTACAGCGGCACCAAAAACTGCCCCAAAAGCTGCAACGGTGCCAAAAGCCACGACAGCGCTGGCAGCAACCAGTACGGCAGTGGAAGTTGCAAGGCCACCAGCAGGGCTTGCCGACAAGGAAATCTTCTCGGTCTATGAGGAAGACAGCTATGAGATTGTTCCTCATGACAATATGCGCCGCATCATTGCCGATCGCCTGACCCTTGCCAAAACCTCGATCCCGCATTTTTACCTGTCGATTGACTGCGAGCTGGATGAGCTGCTGAACGCCAGAAAGCGTATGAATGATGCGATTGCCGCCGATGGTACCCGCCTGTCCGTCAATGATTTCATCATCAAGGCGCTGGCGCTGGCTTTGCAAAAAGTTCCCGATGCCAATGCCACCTGGACCAGTGAGGGCACCTTGAAGCACAAGCGCTCTGATGTCGCGGTGGCCGTGGCTGTTGAGGGTGGTTTGTTTACGCCGGTGATCCGTCATGCCGATCTCAAAACAATGTCCGAGATTTCCAATGAGATGAAAGATCTTGCCCACCGAGCCCGCAGTAAAAAACTGGCGCCGCACGAATATCAAGGCGGCACGACGTCGATCTCTAATCTGGGCATGTTTGACATCAAGCAGTTTGACGCGGTGATCAATCCTCCTCATGCCAGTATTCTGGCGGTGGGACGCGGCGAACAACGCCCGGTTGTTAAAGACGGAGCGCTGTCTGTGGCCACTGTCATGTCCTGCACCTTGTCTTGCGACCATCGCGTCATCGACGGGGCGCTTGGTGCACAGCTTCTCAAGGCCTTTAAAGCATATATCGAAGACCCCGTTACCATGCTGGTGTAAGCGATTATTATTGTCCGATTTTGCCCGAAGGAATTTTCATGTCTCAATCAAATTTTGATCTCGTCGTCATTGGTTCAGGCCCTGGAGGCTATGTGGCGGCGATTCGCGCCGCGCAACTGGGGATGAAAACGGCCATTATCGAGCGTGAAAACCTGGGCGGCATTTGTCTTAACTGGGGCTGTATTCCGACCAAAGCGCTGTTGCGCTCAGCCGAGATGTACAGCCAGATGAAACATGCCAAGAAATTTGGACTGTCAACCGGAGAGATCGGCTTTGACCTTGATGCTATCGTCAAGCGCTCGCGTAATGTCTCGAAAAAACTGACGGGCGGTGTCGGCTTCTTGATGAAAAAGAACAAGATCACCGTCATTGAGGGAGAGGGAAAGCTTACGGGCGCTGGAAGTATCGAAGTGACGAGCAAGGATGGTAGTGGCGTCAAGCCGGTGAATGCAAAACATATCATCATCGCAACCGGTGCGCGCGCTCGCACATTTCCCGGACTTGAGCCGGATGGGCAAAAAATCTGGACCTATCGCGAAGCGCTGGTTCCAGACATTATGCCAAAATCATTACTGGTGGTTGGGTCAGGTGCCATCGGCATTGAATTCGCCTCGTTCTATAACGCTCTTGGCGCAGATGTGATCGTCGTTGAAATGATGGACCGCGTGATGCCGGTTGAGGATGAAGAAATTTCGGCATTGGCGCGCAAGGCGTTTGAAAAACAGGGAATGACCATTCACACCAATGCCAAAGTCAGCGATCTCAAAGCGGCAGATAGCGATGTATCGGCGACCATAGTGCTCGATGATGGCAAAAGCTCTACACAGCATTTTGAGCGCGTTATTCTGGCGGTGGGCATTACCGCCAATACGGAAAATCTTGGATTAGAGGAAAGCGGCGTCGAGGTTTCAAACGGCTCTATAAGCATCGATGATTATTGCCGCACCACGGTTCCCAATATTTATGCCATCGGTGATGTGGCTGGTGCTCCGGCACTGGCCCACAAGGCCTCGCATGAAGCCATTCTTTGCGTGGAAAAAATCGCCGGGCTGGCGGACGTGCATCCTCTGGATCGTCATAATATCCCGGGCTGCACCTATTGCACACCGCAAGTGGCCTCGGTTGGTCTAACAGAAGCGGCGGCTCTGGAAGCTGGTCATGAACTTAAAGTCGGGCGGTTTCCCTATCAGGCAAATGGCAAGGCCATTGCGCTTGGCGAAACCGAGGGCATGATCAAGACGATTTTTGATGCCAAGAGCGGCGAAATGCTGGGGGCGCACATGATTGGCGCGGAAGCTACCGAACTGATCCAGGGCTACACCATTGGCAAGACATTGGAGACCACGGAAGCAGAGCTGATGCATACCATATTCCCGCATCCCACCTTGTCTGAAATGATGCATGAAAGCGTCCTTGAAGCCTATGACCGGGCGATGCATATATAGATGGAGCGACCGGAATGGAGTGGTTCGTAGGGGTTTCAGAGGTCATTAGAAACCTTGGCCTGGCAGGTGCCGCTGGATTTGGAATATACCTCGCATATCACAGGGTTGTTGCTGCAAATACTCAAGCAGATGCTTCATTAGAGCAGGCAGAGCTGTCCCGGCGCGACCATGTCGCTGAATTATTCAATCGAGCTGTAGGTCAGCTTGGAGATGAAAAGCTGGAAGTTCGCCTTGGAGCCATATATACTCTTAGGCAAATTGGAAATGATTTTCCTGACCTTTCTGATCCTGTATTTGAGTTATTGGCGGTCTATTTGAGATTGCATAAGACGGACTATTCAGACAAGGAGCCTCCTATTGATATTCAGGAAATCATGGAAACCATCGAAAGTAGATTGAAGGTGAAAACATGAGTGCAAATACGGTAAAAAATCAAAATCGGTCTTATCCAAAACTTGATTTGCACGATACATTTTGCGTCGGACAAGTCTTAGGAATACAAACTTGGAAGATGCGAACTTGTCGGGAGCAGATTTTTCATATGCAGATTTTCGGGGAGCGAATATGAAAAATGCCAACCTCTCAGGAACAATATTGGAGGGAGCTGATCTTCGTGGGGTGCTCAACCTTACAAATCAGCAAATTTCTAAAGCCGTAATCAATGGTGAAACAATTCTTCCGGATAAAATTGAGGAAGAAACCTGAGATTATGGCCATTATTTTTGACGTAAATGCCGAACGCGTGCGGCACCCTGAAAAGGCCCACAAGCCCGATACGCCCATCTTGCGCAAGCCAAAATGGATCAGGGTGAAAGCGCCCGGCTCAAAAGTTTACAAAGAAACCCGCGAGATCATCAAGGCCAATGGCCTGGCGACGGTTTGTGAAGAAGCGGCCTGTCCAAATGTCGGGGAGTGCTGGGACAAGCGCCACGCCACCATGATGATCATGGGAGAAATCTGCACCAGAGCCTGCGCCTTTTGCAATATCAGCACCGGCAAGCCGTCCGCTCTTGATCCCCATGAGCCGCAAAATGTCGCCAATGCTGTGCAAAAACTGGGTTTGCGGCATGTGGTTATCACCTCTGTTGACCGCGATGATCTGGACGATGGCGGCGCCGCTCATATGGCACAAACGATTGAGGCGATCAGGGCCAGTACGCCCCAGACCACCATTGAGGTGCTGACCCCCGATTTTCTCAAAAAGAACGGCGCGGAAGATCTGGTCATCAAGGCGCGCCCTGATGTGTTTAATCACAATCTGGAAACCGTGCCCTCAAACTATCTCGACATCCGGCCCGGCGCTCGTTATTTCCATTCCTTGCGCCTGTTGCAAAAGGTCAAGGAGCGCGATCCGCGCCTGTTCACCAAGTCGGGCATCATGGTGGGGCTTGGGGAGACGCGCAATGAAGTGCTGCAACTAATGGATGATCTGCGCTCGGCCAATGTGGACTTCTTGACCATTGGCCAATATTTGCAGCCAACCAGAAAACATGCGCAAGTCAAAAGCTTTGTCACGCCAGACGAATTTGCGGCCTATAAACGCCACGCGCTTTCAAAGGGATTTTTATTGGTATCAGCCAGCCCTTTGACGCGATCTTCCTATCATGCCGACGAGGATTTTGCGCAACTCAAAGCTGCCAGAGATGGTCGCAGGACATAGCGATGCCGAGCTTTATTGACACCAGATCAGTGCCTCATAGCGCTTTGAATATGTACAAGATAATTGCAGATGTGGAGCAATATCCGCAATATTTACCGCTCTGCGAGGCGCTTATCGTGAAAAGCCGTGAGCAGCGTCGCGGCAAAGATATTCTCATTGCCGATATGACAGTGGCTTATAAAGTGGTTCGAGAAACCTACTCTAGCCGGGTTGTTCTGGATCGGCAAAAATACCGGGTATTTGTGGAGAGCATCACCGGACCTTTTCATCATCTTGATAATCGCTGGACCATCAAGGAGGTCTCGGCGAACAGTTGCGAAGTCGAGTTTTTTATTGATTACGAGTTCAAGTCGCGCCCCTTGCAGCTTTTGATGGGCTCCATGTTTGACTATGCGTTTCACAAATTTTCAGATGCCTTCGTGGCGCGGGCTGAGGAGGTTTATGGCAAGGCTTCATAGCTGTCTTCGGCTTCAATGGAGCTATTGAGCAATTCGATGGCAGCTCCTATGGTTGCGCTGCGGATGTTCGCGCGGCCAATATCTCCAAATTTGCGGGTTTTGCCAATTACCAGACCATTTTTTCGAGCCGCCGCCAGACAAACAAGGCCCACCGGCTTTTCAACCGAACCACCGCCTGGACCAGCGATGCCCGTCACCGAGATGGAGAGGTCCGCATGAGAATGGGTAAGCGCGCCACTGGCCATTGCCGCCGCCACCTGAGGGCTAACGGCGCCCCATTGCTCGATAAGCTCCACAGGCACGCCCAACAGCTCTGTTTTGGCCTCATTGGAATAGGTCACAAACCCACGCTCAAACACATCTGATGATCCCGCAATCTCGGTGAATAGCGCCGAGATAAGCCCGCCGGTACAGGATTCGGCGCTGGCGATCATCAGTTTTTTACTGCGGCACAGTTTCGATAACAGGGCGATTTCCTCAACCAGTTGTTGGCTAAACATCTTTTTCCTCCCCAATGTCAGGTAGTGAGATGGTGGCGATTGCCTGTGCGGCAATGCCTTCATTACGGCCGGTAAAGCCAAGCTGCTCCGTGGTGGTTGCCTTGATGGCGATGCGTGAGACATCGGTATCCAATAGGCGCGCGAGTTCCGTGCGCATGGCGTCTCGATGAGGGCCGATCCTGGGCCGCTCGCATATAATGGTAACATCGACATTGACCAATTTGCCGCCGCGCTCGCGCACCAACCCAACGGCATGGCGCAAAAAAGTGCTGGAGGCCGCTCCTTGCCATTGTGCCTGATTGGGGGGGAAGTGAGAGCCAATATCACCTTCAGCGATGGTTCCATAGAGGGCATCGGTGAGGGCGTGCATGGCGACATCGGCGTCGGAATGACCTTGCAATTGCTTGTCGAAAGGGATTTTGACGCCGCACAATATCACGCGGTCCCCGGGTTCGAAGCGGTGAACATCAAAGCCTGATCCGACCCGGGTTTCATAGCTGGTCTGAGCGCCAAGCCCAAGTTCGGCCATTTTCATATCATTCCTTGTCGTCAGTTTTTGATTGTCAAAGCTACCCTCGACGCAATGAACGTCAATACCCGCTATTTCTGCAATCGACACATCATCAGTAAAGCGGCAGGTTTTGTCATTTGCGGCTTGTTCGTGCAGCCCCAGAATAAGCGGGAATTTAAAGCCTTGCGGGGTCTGGGCTGCAAATAGCTTCGAGCGATCAACGGTTTTTGTCACCTGCCCCCCATGCACCTGCTTGATGGTATCATTGATCGGGATCGTTGGTAAAACAGCATCGTGAGTGTTGAGCCCATGAACAACGCGGCCAATCAGTAAAGCATCGACAAAAGGTCTTGCAGCATCATGGATGAGAACAAGGTCGGGGGCATGGGCTTTAAGGGCTTGCAAGCCGTTATAAACGCTTTCCTGGCGGGTTTTTCCGCCCGTGATGGGGGGCAGCAGCCTGTCGCCGAATTGATTGCTTGCCTCCTGGTACAACTCCATGTCCCCGGGGCTGATGACGGTCGCAATCTTTGTTATCAGTGGATGGTCCATAAAAGCATCAATGGTTGTCGACAGCACCATACGCCCCCCAAGCCTGGCATATTGCTTGGGAAGATCGCCACCAGCCCGCACGCCTTTACCAGCAGCAACTATAAGAACGATGGTTTTGGGCATTTACGGCTCTCCAGATCAGATGACAAGAACGGGCAGGATAGGGGGATGGTGAGATTATTCCAAGAACGTTTTGTCGCATCGTCCTGTCAATATTTGCATTTTCCATATGTTTTGCTTAAAGATTGAGCAGCTCAAATAACCTGCACAGTTTTTATGCATACTACCTGATTGACGAGACCTATGATCGAGTTAAGAAACAGGGTCCTGCTGGCCCCCATGTCTGGCATAACAGACCTGCCATTCCGGCGCATTGCGCATCGGTTGGGAGCGGGGTTGGTGGTCGCCGAGATGGTGGCCAGTAAAATGCTGGCGGGTGCACACAAGCAGACCTTGAAGCGGGTCATGGGGGCGCCAGAAATCACCCCCTATGTGATCCAGATATCGGGCCGCTGCCCCCATGAAACCGGTGAAGCAGCCAGGGTTGCCGCAGATCTTGGTGCCGATATGATTGATATTAATATGGGTTGCCCGGCGCGCAAGGTCACCAAGGGGCTGGCGGGTTCAGCGCTTATGAAGGAGCCTGATCTGGCGCTTTCCATCATAGACAGTGTGGTGGGGGCCGTTAATCTGCCGGTTTCGCTTAAAATGCGCCTTGGCT
Organism: Alphaproteobacteria bacterium; assembly: GCA_024279115.1. Taxonomy (GTDB): domain Bacteria; phylum Pseudomonadota; class Alphaproteobacteria; order Rhizobiales; family JAKIUO01; genus JAKIUO01. The sequence continues at coordinate 66,368 of JAJRRW010000121.1, read as the reverse complement.
GGGACGAACATCTTCTCAATGCTGCCGATATTGCCATACGGGCCGAGCAGGCCGGGGTTCAGATGTTAACGGTCCATGGGCGTACCCGCAATCAGTTTTACAAGGGCCAGGCGGACTGGCTGGCCATATCTGATGTGGTGAAGGCGGTTCGTGTTCCGGTCATTGCCAATGGCGATATTATCGATTTTTCAGCCCTCGAGACCTGTCTGGCACAGTCAACAGCGTCGGGAGTGATGATTGGACGCGGCGCACAGGGGCGGCCGTGGATTGTCGGGGAGTTTGGCGCGCGCCTCGCAACAGGGGCAAGTCCGGCAGCACCAACACTTGCCGTCAAGCAGGCCATCATTGCAGAGCATTATGAGGATATGTTGAGCTTTTATGGTGTTGAACTTGGTTTGCGCAATGCCCGCAAGCATCTGGGCTGGTATATCGATGATCTGTTCAAGCGCCGGAGTGATGCATTGACCTGGAGAGCCAGGCTGTGCCGCGAAGAGCAGCCAGTCAATGTCATCAAGGCACTGAACGAAATGTTTGCCTCTATTGAGGGGGATCGTGAGCTCGCCGCATGACCCAAAAGAAATGTAAAATAGTTCAGGATGTCTCCTCAAAGCTACAGGTTCAATTGCTGCACGCCTTGCCGCAGATTATTCTGGCGGTGGGGCGGCATAATCGCATCGAATATGTAAATTCGCGCGCCGAACTCTATTTCAACACCAGCAGCTCAACGCTTTTGCGCATGGTACTTGAGGAATTATTCCATTTTGACAGCCCCGTACTTTCGCTTGTCAATCAGGTGCAACGGGGCAATAGCGGCATCAACGAATATAATGTTGAAATTGGCTGGATCAGACAAAAGGCCAATGAGCTGATGGATTTGCAGGTGACCCCGCTCTCTCTTGATGACGAGACCGTGATTGTGGTGATGCAGCCGCGCACCATCGCGCAAAAAATTGAGCGGCAACTTGCCCACCGCGGCGCAGCACGCTCTGTGACAGGCCTGGCCTCCATGCTGGCTCATGAAATTCGCAACCCGCTGTCGGGCATAAGAGGAGCCGCCCAGCTTCTGGAAAGTTCCATTGAGCAAGAAGATCGCCCTCTCACCACCTTGATCGTCGATGAAACCGATCGGATCTCCCGGCTCGTTGGCCGCATGGAAATATTTGGCAACAATAATCTTGCTGATCACAAGATGATCAATATTCATGAGGTGCTGGGGCATGTGCTGCAAGTGGCCAATAACGGATTTGCAAAGAATATTGAACTGATCGAGAATTATGACCCCTCATTGCCTAAGCTGTTGGGAAGTCGCGATTTATTGGTGCAGGTGTTTCTCAATCTGGTAAAAAATGCCGCCGAGGCGGTCTCTGATTCACGCACACATGCCAAAATCTGGGTGACCACCTCTTATCGTCCTGGCGTAAGTTTTACGGTTCCTGGCTCACGCACCAAGACCAACCTGCCATTGCAGATCACCATTGAAGACAATGGGCCAGGGGTTCCAGATGATATCCGGTCCTTTTTGTTTGACCCCTTCGTCACCACCAAAGCCAGCGGGACGGGGCTGGGGCTGGCATTGGTTGCCAAGACCACCAAGGATCATGGCGGCATCATTGAATATGAACGCATTGGTGAGCGTTCCATATTCAAACTCTTGTTGCCGCATCAAAAACCAGAACGCAAATCGAAGAAAAAGCCGCCCTCGCAAGTGCTTGAAAAAGGATAGGTCAATTAAATGAGTAAAGGTCACATCCTGATAGCCGATGATGACGCGGCCATACGCACGGTGTTGCAGCGTGCTTTGGCGCGTGCTGGCTTTGAACCACAGATCACCAGCAATGCAACGACGCTATGGCAATGGGTTTCGCGAGGTGAAGGAGATGTCGTTGTCACGGATGTGGTGATGCCAGATGAAAATATTTTCAACCTGCTGCCTCGCATAAAGAAAATTCGTCCTGAATTGCCAATCATTGTCATGAGTGCACAAAATACCTTGATGACGGCCATCAAGGCGACAGAGCTGGGGGCGTATGAATATTTGCCCAAGCCATTTGATCTCAATGAGTTGCTGGCGATTGTCGACCGGGCGATGTCGGACACCAGGAACAATATCAGTCCGGCACAACCAAAAGCCAATGAAATGGATGTGTCACTGGTCGGGCGCTCTGGTGCCATGCAGGAAATTTACCGTGTGCTGGCCCGATTGACGCAAACCGATCTGACGGTTTTGATAAATGGCGAGTCTGGAACCGGCAAAGAACTTGTGGCCCGCGCCCTTCATGATTACTCCAAACAAAAAAACGGGGAATATGTGGCCATCAATATGGCGGCCATTCCCAAGGAATTGATCGAATCAGAATTGTTCGGGCATGAAAAGGGCGCTTTCACCGGTGCTGTCACCAGAAATTCGGGACGCTTTGAACAGGCCAAAGGCGGCACTTTATTTCTTGATGAGATCGGTGATATGCCCATGGACGCACAGACCCGCTTGCTACGGGTCTTGCAAGAGGGGGAATATATGACGGTGGGCGGCCGCACGCCCATCAAGACGGATGTGCGCATCATTGCCGCCACCCACCGCGATCTGCGCAGTCTCATATCACAAGGCCTGTTTCGCGAAGACCTGTTCTATCGCTTGAATGTGGTGCCTTTGAACCTGCCACCACTGCGAAGCCGTAAAGAAGATATTCCAGATCTGATCAATCATTTCCTGGGGAAGGTTGCCGACGATGGCGGTAATGCGCAGACTAGGACCTTTACACCAGAGGCCGTGGCCAAACTGCAAGCCTATGAGTGGCCTGGCAATGTGCGAGAGCTTGAAAATCTGATCCGGCGGATTGTCGCCCTTTATGCCCATGATGTGATCACCGAAGATCTGGTTCTACAGGAGTTTTCCTCGCAGATCACCGGGCAATTGCATGCTCCCAAGGATGAATATGATATTTGCGAAGCCGTTGAGCATTACCTTGCTGGTTATTTTCAGGGCTATGGCAATGATCTGACTCCGGCAGGGCTTTATCAACGCATTTTGCAGCAGATGGAAAAGCCGTTGCTGACAGCTTGCCTGACAGCCACCAGAGGCAATCAGTTGCGGGCCGCTGAATTGCTGGGGCTCAATCGCAATACCTTGCGTGACAAAATACGCAAACTGGATATCAAAGTCATAACAACCAGCGAATAAAGAGGCAGGCAAGCGCATGCAGCAAGTTCTTCACAGATATTAATTAGTCTCATAAATGTCACAATATTGTTGATTGTCTGTGCCATTCAGGACAATATAAAAGTTCAGGATGATTTTTGTTGCAAGCGGGATACAGTTTGCGAGCGGCAGGCCCGTCACTCTTGTTGATAATCGCCTCTCGTTTCCGGCATCTAGATGGAGCCACGATGACCAGTGTTGATGACACCAGCCGCTTGTATAAAGAGCCGGAAAACGCCACTGATGGCCCGTTTGGAAAGAACCGAAAACTACTGTTTTATGTCGGTCTTGTTTTGGTCTCCTTGTCCCTGGTTTTTGGTATTACGACCTATCTCATCCTGACCGGCCTTACCCCCATACAGCCGCGCCATAGCGTTGTTGTCACGGTGCTTTTGATCAATAGTTTTTTGATTGGCGGCATGATCTTGCTGATTGCCTGGCATGTTATCGAGCTGTGGTTGAACTTTCGCAGCGGCAAGGCTGGCTCCAAGCTGCATGTGCGGTTTGTCTCGCAATTTAGTCTGGTGGCGGCATTGCCCGCTATTTTGCTGGCGATCTTTGCCAGTATCTCGCTTGACCGAGGTCTCGATCATTTGTTTTCCACCCATACCAAAGCCCTGGTGAGAGACAGTCTTGAGGTGGCAACAACCTATATCAAAGAGCATAGTGAGGTGATCAGGGCTGATATGATCGCCGTGGCGGCGGCGGCGGAAAAGCAATTGCCAAAAGTTGGCAAGAGGCCCGAAAAGCTGGCAAAAATGTTGCGCTTTCAATCTGCCTTGCGCGCCTTGCCCAGCCTCTACCTGATCCGCAAAAACGGCAAGCTGATCGCCAAGGGAGGCAGCGCACCAGATGCCTACCAAAAGCCACAGGCGGGGTCACTGGGCGCCGCCCAGGACGGCACGGTCATCATTATTCCCCCCACCAAAACCAATAAGATCGGGGCGATCAAGAAGCTGTTCAAATCGGCAGACATTTATCTCTATGCCTTGCGTCCCGTCAATCCCAAGGTCATCCGGCACTTCCAGCGAGCCCAGGCCAATGTGTCGGAATATAAAGAACTGGAACAACGCCGTACCGGGGTGCAAATTGCCTTTGCCTTGACCTATGTGGCCATTGCCCTGACGCTTTTGCTGGCGGCGATCTGGCTTGGTCTGTGGTTTGCCAACCGACTAAGCGATCCCATCAGACGGCTGATCGTTGCGGCGCAAAATGTCCAGCGCGGTGATCTTGAAACCGTTATCAATCTGCAATCCCATCACGGGGAACTTGCTCAGTTGGGCTCGACCTTCAACAATATGACTGCTGAGTTGAAAAGTCAGCAGAACGAACTCATTGATACCAATCTTATGCTTGACGAACGGCGCCGATTTATCGAAGCGGTTCTGTACGGGGTCAGCGCTGGTGTTATTGGGCTTGATGCGTTTGGTATTGTTGATCACGTCAACCGCTCGGCGGAACAAATGCTGGGACGTACGGGGGAAGAGTTGCACGGCAAACGGCTTGAAATCGCCGTACCTGAATTTTTGCCCTCAATCACCATGGCCAAGCAAGGTGACGAGGGAGCCGATACACTTATTCAAGATGGCATCGATATGACCGTCAATGGCGTAGAGCGCCATTTTGCTGTCCGACTGACCAGGGAGAGCAGTGTCGATCACGAATATGGGTTTGTGCTGACATTTGATGATACGACCGAACTGGTGAATGCCCAACGATCCTCAGCCTGGGCGGATGTGGCCCAACGCATTGCCCATGAAATGCAGAACCCGCTGACCCCCATTCAGCTGTCGGCCGAACGTATTCGCCGTAAATATGGCAAAGTCATCGGCGATGATCGAAAAGTGCTGGATGATTGCACGAACACGATTATTGGTCGGGTCGCGGACATCAAGCGCATGGTGGATGAATTTTCCGATTTTGCAAGGATGCCAGAGCCGGTGATGGAACTATATGACATTCGCGACATAATTCATGAAGTTGCCACTCTTTACGAGAACCCTAAGCGAAAGATATCGCTGACGGTCTCCGTTCCAGACAGTCCGGTGGTGTCACTTTGTGACAAGGGGTTGATATCGCAGGCTCTGATAAATCTGGTGAAAAACGCCACAGAAGCAGTGATATGTGCGTTTGAGGAAAAACCTCTGTTGAAAACTTATCAAGGGCATATCGAGATCGCTTTGAAAGGGGGTACGAATAAGTATAGAATCACCATCACAGACAATGGGTGCGGTTTGCCAAAAGAGCAGCGCAATCGTCTTCTTGAACCATATATGACAACCAGGGAAAAAGGCACGGGCCTTGGATTGGCGATCGTTCAAAAAATTACGGAACAGCATGACGGTCATATCATTTTGGAAGATGCGCCCAAAACTAAAAAGAACAAGTCGGGAGCTCGGGTCAGATTGATCATTCCCTATAAAAAGAAAAACCGCTCGAAAGTAAAACCCACAACAATTTCAATTACCCCCCAGAACTTGGGGAGCGGTACCATGAATTCAGACACAGACCCGCGGCATGAGGGAGAGAACTACGGTGTATGATATCCTAATAGTTGACGATGAACCCGATATCAGGGAACTCGTTGCAGGCATATTGGAAGATGAAGGCTATGAGACCAGACAGGCCGCCAATAGTGATGACGCGTTGATCGCCATCGAAGAGCGGCGCCCCTATCTGGTCATTCTCGATATCTGGCTGCAGGGCAGTCGGCTTGATGGCCTGGAGGTTCTTGATCGCATCCAGAAAATGCATCCAGATATTCCGGTGGTGATCATTTCGGGGCATGGCAATATTGAAACAGCCGTGACAGCGATCAAGCGCGGTGCATATGAGTTTATTGAAAAACCTTTTAATACCGACAAGCTGATTAATATCACCGAACGGGCGATCGAATCTTATCGATTGAAAAAGGAAATCGAACAATTGCGCGAGCAAAGCCCGATCAGTCAGGAAATGATTGGCAACTCGGCTGTCATCAATCAGCTACGCCAATCCATCGAAAAAGTTGCTCCCACCAATAGTCGGGTATTGATTACCGGCCCCTCTGGTTGCGGCAAGGAACTGACAGCTAGAATGTTGCATTTGCTTTCTCATCGCACCAATGGACCCTTTGTGGCTCTAAATGCAGCTGCCATCACCCCAGACCGGATGGAGATGGAACTGTTTGGCACCAACGAGCAAAAATCATCTCCCAGCAAGGTAGGGGCTCTTGAGGAGGCGCATCTTGGCACGCTCTATATTGATGAAATCGCTGAAATGCCGCTGGAGACCCAGAGTAAAATTCTGCGGGTGCTGGTCGAGCAGAAGTTCCAGCGCCTTGGCAGTGGCACCAAGGTTGAGGTCGATGTGCGCATTGTCAGCTCCTCCAGTCGCGACCTTGAAGCAGAACGCCGGGGCGGAAACCTGCGTGAAGACCTGTTTCATCGGTTAAATGTTGTTCCTCTCGAGGTCCCTGGATTATCTGAGCGACGTGAAGATATTCCTGTGCTGGTTGATCACTTCATTGCCCAGATATCGCTTTCTTCGGGGCTTGTGCCGCGCATTATTGGCGAGGATGCAATGGCTATTTTGCAATCGTATGAGTGGCCTGGCAATGTGCGCCAGCTCCGGAATATCATCGAGCGCTTGATGATCCTTTCCGAAGGCGATGCTGATACGGTTATCACCGCTGAAATGCTGCCCGAAGAGCTGGGTGGGTCGGTCAATCTCAATCCTGATGGCAGTGGTGGCGAGCATTTGATGTCGCTGCCGTTGCGAGATGCCCGTGAAATTTTTGAGCGGGAATATCTGATGGCGCAAATTAACCGCTTTGGCGGCAATATCTCTCGTACCGCTGAATTTATTGGCATGGAGAGATCAGCTTTGCATCGTAAATTGCGCGTGCTTGGGGTCAATTCTTCTGACCGCAAAAAAGAAGCGATCTGACGAGGGCATCTTCACTTGTATTGATCCATTTTACCCCAGCAAATCTTGTCGATGGAGAGGCGTGTTGGGACGATGATATGTGTACCATAAGCAGCAAGCAACGCTGCTGCCGGGCAAAGGGGTCGATACAAGTGGAAAATATTTTGACATGTTCATCGAGCACAAATCATTCCCGATAAAAGGATTTAATTCCTATAAATGCCCTTTCCAGGGGGGGAACAGTGTCGTTTTGTGACAAATTGCACCCAAAAATTCATGACATGGAGACGCCTTTATTATAATTGTCTGCTATAACAATCTGTTAGATGCAGCGTGCTACGCTTTGGAGCACCGGATTATTTTCAAGCTGGCAGCGCTGTTTGCTAAATTTTTAGGTACACCGCTAATGGGAGCGCGTCATGAAGGTCATTATTTGCGGCGCCGGCCAGGTGGGATACGGCATTGCCGAACATCTTGCTACGGAAGGCAATGACGTTGCGGTGATTGATACCGAGCCGGATCTCGTTCAACAGATCAGCGATAATCTGGATGTCCAGGGGTTTGTTGGGCATGGCGCCCATCCCGATATGCTTGATCGGGCAGGTGCAAATGAATGCGATATGCTGATTGCCGTCACCTATCATGATGAAGTCAACATGGTGGCCTGCCAGATCGCTCATACCATGTTCAATATACCCCAGAAAATTGCCCGCATCCGTGCACAAAGTTATCGTGAGCCGCATTGGGCCGATCTGTTCACGCGCAACCATATGCCTATTGATGTGATTATTTCACCCGAGATCGAGGTGGGAGAAGCCGTGTTGCAGCGGCTTAATCTGCCTGGTGCTCTGGACGCGTTCAGCTTCGATGAGGGGCGCATAACGGCGATTGGCATCAGTTGTACCGATGAATGTCCTATTCTAGACACCCCCCTTGATCAACTAACCGATTTGTTTCCCGATCTGTTTGCCATGATTGTCGGCATATCGCGGGATAATGAGCTGTTCGCGGCGGGGCGTCAGGATCAACTGCAGGCCGGAGATAGTGTTTATTTGATTGTGCGCGCCGATCAGGTCGAGCGCACCATGAAAATATTTGGTCACAAGAAGGATCGTGCCAATCGTGTGGTCATCGCGGGCGCTGGCAATATTGGTCTTTATGTTGCGCAACGACTAGAGCAGTTACACCCGTTTACCAATCAAAAACTGATCGAAATCAATCGCCCCATCGCTGTCAATGCCGCAGAGCAGCTGGACCGCACTATTGTCTTGAATGGTAGCGTCCTCAATGAGGATATTCTCAATGAAGCCGATATCAGGGACGCCGATATGATGATTGCCCTGACCAATGATGATCAGGTCAATATTCTTTCTAGCGTACTGGCCAAAAGGCTGGGCTGTCGGCACAATCTGTGCCTTATCAATAATCGCAGCTATATGACGATTGTCGATGGTTTGGGAATTGAAGCTCATCTCAACCCGCGTTCCATTACCATTTCGCGTATTCTTGAGCATGTGCGAAGAGGGCGCATCAAGGGGGTTTACTCGATTGAGGATGGAGCCGCGGAAATCATCGAAGCCGAGGCGTTAAATACGTCACCTCTGGTTGGCAAGCCTCTCAAGGAGCTTGATCTTCCTGATGGGGTGAGAATAGGTGCCATCATTCGTGAAAACGAGATGATATTGCCTGAAGGTCACTTTACGATTAAGCAAGGAGATCGCGTCATCATATTTGCCCTTGGCGAAAATGTTCACGAGGTCGAGCAATTGTTCAGGGTCAGTCTTGATTATTTCTAGGGCGATCGCACATTTGAGAGAGCCGGAAGGGCCCTAAAGCATGCTGGCCACGACATATATTATGGGTTGGTGCCTGGGGGGCTTGTCCCTGTCGATGATGATTCCGGCCTTTTTCGCGCTGGCCATTGGTGAAGAAGCGCAGGCCATGGCGTTTATGAATTCGTCGGTTTCGCCTTTTTTCCTCGCTGGGGGTTTGATATTTGCTCTTCATCAAGAGAAGCTGGCGATTGGTCGCAAGCAGCAAATGCTGATCGTTTTTGGCATCTGGTTTTTGCTGCCGATTGGCGCTGGCTTGCCGTTTTATCTGACGGGCGTGTCCAACAGTTTTTCAGGCGCCTATGTTGAGGCGGTGTCCGGGTTTACGACCACCGGCTCCTCGCTGATCAAGAACCTCTCGGACATTCCCAAATCCATCATTTTATGGCGCTCCATGCTGCAATGGCTGGGGGGCTTGACGACATTGTTGATGCTGTCATTCATCATCGGTAAAATCATGGGGGTTGAACTGTTTGGACGTGACACGAGATCAATCATCCATTCCAACAGCGGCACGGCCATGGACCTTGAAAATACGGTCATGACCATATTGCCGTTATATCTTGGTCTGACCATTCTTTGTTACCTGCTGCTGCTGCTGTTTGGTATCCCGTCTTTTGATGCCGTTTGCCTGTCCTTGTCGACGCTGTCGACTGGTGGATACATGCCGCGCGAGGGGTCAATTTCCCTCTACGGTAGCCCGCTGGCCGAGATGACCCTGGCCATATTCATGTTTCTTGGAGCTGTTAGCGTCATTTGGGTCAAGGCCCTTGTAGAGCGGAATAAAAATGTTTTGGCGCGCACCAATGAGCCTTTGTGGATTGGTTTGACCATCCTTGTTTTGGGGGGCACGCTTGCTGCGGTCAGTATTTCAAGAATAATATCTCCCGACTTTTCGGCCATAATACACAGCCTGACCCTGGGATTTGCAGGCGCGGCTTCCTTAATAACCACGACGGGGCTTTTGTTTGGCAATCCAGACCAGGCCGTTGTGCCATATCTTCTCTTGTTCGTAATTGCGCTGATTGGCGGTGGGCGCTACTCAACAGCAGGGGGACTTAAATTCAGCAGGGTGGTTACCATGCTAAACCTTTCCATGCGAGAATTGCAAAACCTGCTCTATCCACATGGCATACATCCAACGCTCTATGGCAACAAAAATCGTGATGAGACTGTCCGGCGCTCCATCTGGAGTATCTTCTCCATAACGATATTGTTTCTGGTCGTTGTGACGTTGATTTTATCCTATCTTGGCGTTCCGCTCAATGCGGCGCTGATGGCCTCTGTCAGCTCGTTTAGTAATTTTGGACCAGCCTATGAAATGGCTCGCCCGGCCGACCCCGACACGTTTCCCATGATTGCCTCGATGAGATACCAAGCGCAGTTACTCTTATGCGTTGCCATGATTGTCGGGCGGGTCGAAACACTGATTATTCTGGGGCTGCTTAATCTGGCAATTTGGCGAAAATAGGCGATCAAGATGTCAGGGGGGCTTCGTCGCAATGGCTTCAAGCTGTTGATCGCTTGGAACAAGGAGATGGTGTCTATCGGGCTAAATCGCCAATGTTCGTGCAGCGTTTGCAATATATCAACCAGCACTGAGCGCAACATCCTGGGTGATATATCTAGACATATGAATGTTATTGTTCTAAATCTACCTATGCTTACAGTATGTTTTGGCGCGAGCAGTCGCGATTAAATTCATTTGTAACCTTACGGAGGCCTTCCGGTCTCCTTTTGGTTGCGTGGACAAATTGTTGTGCGGGAAAAGTATTTTATATATTAATGTGACAGTTCTTGATTGCAGTATTCAAGAACTGGACTAAATAACTAATAATGTACTTAAACATTCGTGTTTAGGGCGCAGATGAAGATCATGAACGGATAAATAATGGCAACCGACCGAACAAAAAATTTACAAGACACCTTCCTCAATCATATACGCAAGCAAAAGACACCGGTTACAATCTTCCTGGTTAACGGCATCAAGCTACAAGGAGTTGTTACCTGGTTTGACAGCTTTTGTGTCTTGTTACGTAGGGATGGTCAGTCACAACTGGTATATAAGCATGCTATCTCCACTATCATGCCTGGCCAACAGATACAGCTGTTTGACAAAATGGAAAACGACGACGAGGGTGAGTAGAAATTTCTCATTAATTCAACACTACAAGGTACAATGCCATAGGAACCAATGATCAAATAGCTGCAATGGTATTGGCACCTGTCATACCATATCAAGCCAAAACCAAACACCCGTCAGACAACCGCAAGGACGTCATTGCATCGGTCCAGAAACCCTCACCATCTGCCAGACTTGAAGAGGCGATTGGTCTGGCTCATGCGATTTCTCTCGAAATCTGCCACAGCGAAATCATCACGCTTAAAACCCCGCGACCAGCCACATTGTTCGGGGAAGGAAAAATCAGCGAACTGCAGGTGATTATCGATAGTCAGGATATTGAGCTCGTCATTGTTGATCACATCCTGACCCCTGTTCAGCAGCGAAATCTTGAAAAAAAATGGGATCTGAAAGTACTTGATCGCACCGGGCTGATTTTAGAAATATTTGGCGAACGGGCGCGGACCAAGGAAGGGCGTTTACAGGTCGAATTTGCTCATCTCGAATACCAGAAAAGCCGCTTGGTACGCTCCTGGACACATTTGGAGCGGCAAAGAGGTGGCTTTGGCTTTCTGGGCGGCCCTGGTGAAACCCAGATCGAGTCGGATCGGCGGCAAATTCGCAATCGTATTGATAAAATCGTACGTGAAATCAACAAGATTAAAAAGACCCGTGAGCTGCACCGCAAAGCACGTAAAATGGTACCGTATCCCATTGTAGCGCTGGTGGGCTATACGAATGCCGGAAAGTCTACTTTGTTCAACCATCTCACCGGGGCCGATGTGATGGCGGAGGATATGTTGTTTGCGACGCTTGACCCAACCATGCGAGAGGTGAAATTACCAAGCTTTGGCAAGGTGATTTTATCGGATACGGTAGGCTTCATATCGGACCTGCCAACAACACTGGTGGCAGCTTTTCGAGCGACGCTTGAAGAGGTCCTTGAGGCCGATGTGCTGTTGCATGTACGTGATATTTCCCATCAAGATAGCGAAGCGCAAAGAAATGATGTGATCGATGTTCTTGGGGAGCTTGGTATTGATGCACGAAGCCAAGACACGTCCCTTATCGAAGTATGGAACAAGGTCGATCTTCTGGATGAGCCGAGCAAAACGGCCTGTCTCAATGAAGCTGCGCAAAACTGCGATCAAACAGCGGTTATATCTGCACTGTCGGGTGATGGTCTGGACGATATGCTGGCCCTGATCGAACGTAAACTACCTCAATCCTTTAAAGAGCTTCGCTTAAGCGTAGCCCCCGAAGACGGTGCCTTGCTGCATTGGATCATCGAGCATACGCAGGTGGTCTCCAGAAAGGTCGATCATGAGAGCGGTTTTAGTGATCTGGTTGTTCGGGTGTCGCAACAAAGTGTGGGACAGCTGAACAATAAGCTACAGGGATCGCGGACGAAATTGAGCATTTGAGTCGCTTCGCAGGCTAATTTTTTTCACGCTTTTTGGCGACCTGCCAGAACTGTTCCATCTCTTCAAGACTTGAATTTTGCAGTGTTTTTCCAGCCCTTTGCAAAAGCTCTTCAATCACCTGGAAGCGGTTTGTGAATTTGTTGTTGGCACGGCGCAGGGCCTGCTCGGGGTCGAGTTTTAAATGGCGTCCAACATTGGCAATGACGAACAAGACATCGCCAAACTCATCCTCAATGCGATCTATGTCGAGGGGCTGTTCCTGGTCGACCAGTTCGCGTTCGAGTTCGCCAATCTCCTCACGCATTTTATCGAATACAGGGGCCAGAGAGGGCCAGTCAAAGCCGACGCGAGCAGCCTTGTTCTGCAATTTGATTGCACGGCTTAACGCTGGCAGGTTGATGGGCACACCGTCCAGGATACTGGTTGGCTGATTGGTGCTTGAGGTCTGATCATCTGCCGTTTCACTGGCTTTGATGCGCTCCCATTGTCCCTCGATTTCCTCATTGGAGAGGGCGGTTTTTTGATCTCCAAAGACATGGGGGTGGAGGCGGATCATTTTCTCATTGATGGCCTCCACGACATCGGCAAAGTCGAACAGCTGTTGTTCTTGCGCAAGACGAGCGTAAAACACGACCTGAAAAAGCAGGTCACCCAGTTCAGATTTCAGACCGAGCATATCATCCTTTTCGATGCTCTCGGCCACCTCATAGGCTTCTTCCAGAGTATAGGGAACAATGGATTTGAAGCTTTGTTCAAGATCCCAGGGACAGCCGGTGTCAGGCGTGCGCAGCGCGTCCATGATGTCGAGAAGCTTAGTGATATTAGGGGGCGACAAAGCAATGCTCTCCAATCAAAAATGACCTTCATATATGGAAGGCCATCGGGTGATAATCTATTATAATCAAATAAAACAACTAGATAGTAGGATACACCCCATTCGCATAAGAGATATTATGTAAAGCGAATCATCTGCTAGTCCAGGACTATTCGTAGTTTTGAGCGATGAACTCATTGAGCAGTTGTACGCCAAAGCCTGAGCCCCAGCTTGAGTTAATATCGCTCTTTGGTGATCCCATTGCTGTGCCGGCAATATCCAGATGCGCCCATGGCGTCTCGCCCACATAGCGTTGCAGGAATTGAGCCGCCGTGGTTGAGCCCGCCAGTCGCCCACCGGTGTTTTTCATATCGGCAATCTGGGAATCGATCAATTTGTCATATTTTTTGCCAAGCGGCATACGCCATAGTTTCTCACCGCTTTTTTGACCTGCCTTGACAAGACGGCCCGCCAGTCGGTCATTATTGGAAAACAAGCCAGCATATTCCTTGCCTAGCGCGACAAGAATGGCTCCCGTGAGTGTTGCCAGGTCGATCACCAGCCTTGGCTTGTAGGTGTCGATTGTAAAGGTCAGCGCATCCGCCAGCACAAGCCGACCCTCGGCATCCGTGTTGATGACCTCGATTGTCTGCCCTGACATGCTTGTCACCACATCGCCGGGTCGTTGCGCTTTGCCATCTGGCATATTTTCCGTGAGACCAATGACCCCAATGACATTGGCTTTGGCCTTGCGGAGTGCCAGCGTTTGCATCAGTCCTGTGACGCAAGCAGCGCCACCCATGTCGCCCTTCATGTCTTCCATGCCGCCAGCTGGTTTGATGGATATACCGCCAGTGTCGAAGGTCACGCCCTTGCCAACGATGGCCAAAGGTTTGTCTTTGGGTTTTTCTGAACCGCTCCATTGCATGATTGCCAGACGCGATTCGCGCTCCGACCCTTGTCCGACCGCCAACAAGGCATTCATACCTTTGACGGCCATTTCGGTTTCATCAAGGATTGTCACCTTCACTCCCAGCTCTTCGAGTTCTCTGACCCGCAAAGCAAATTCGACTGGTCCCAATATATTGCCAGGCTCATTGACCAGATCACGGGCCATGAAAACACCGGATCGCAAGGCATCCAGTGATCGATAGGCCTTGGTGACTTTCTTGGGTTCATGGCATGCCAGAGCGAGGGTTTTGATCCGGCCTTTCTTGTCGACGCTTTTGCCCTTGGTTTTGTATAATTTGAACTCATAGCGCTTCATCAAGAACCCGGTCGCGATAGCGGCAATATCGTCGGGCGTAACAGCAAAATCTTTGCCCATATTCTCAACAAGCACGCTCACCAGGCCCGTGGGATCGCTTTTGACAAGCCCGCAAATGCGCCCACCTACCTTCATCCAATTGGCGGCCTCCTCAAGGCTTTCCTCGCCCAGTCCAACAATAATCAATCGAGACAAAGTGAGGTTCGCAGGTGCCATGATTTCGATGGTGTCACTTTTTGTTCCCTCAAAGGAGGACGCCGCAACAGCGTTGCTGATCTGCCCGCCGCTTTGCTTATCGAGTTTCTTTAAGCTGGCGCCCCAATTTTTCTTGCCGGCAGCCAGCAGGACGAGGGTTCCGGTTTCGGGGATCTTTTGATCGAGGAACTCAACGGCGATTTGTGTTTCCATACTTGCTCCAGTTTTGTGTTATGCGGGATACGCGCCTTTCAGGTGAGGCGCCGGTCATTGTTTGACATTGATAGCGTTTTTGCGTCTAAATTAGAAGAGTTGTAAATTCAGATTGGCTGTCAGCCTAATGCTTTGTAACCGGGTTGCAAGTTGAAATAAGCAGTTTTGTCCCATTTCCAACAATTTGTCGTGTTGTTGGCTGTATAATGAACTCTTGGCTTGATCAGTTTTGCCGGTGTTCGTAAACTTTGGCGTGAGCGCGATTCTGCTCTGTTTTGCAATGCAAAAGGTTTTTTGATGGGCGTCTATAGCCGATATGTATTTCGCCAGACCGGTGGTGCCGTTGTGATGATCCTGGCGACGCTCATGGTCATTATTTGGGTCTCTGTGGCGCTTAAAGATCTCAAGCTAATGACCAGTGACGGGCAGACACTGGGTGTTTTTCTCAAAATGACAATGTTGGCCATGCCGCAGATTATCGGCATTGTCATGCCCATGGCGCTGCTGATTGCCTGCATCCATAATCTCAACAAGCTGAGCGGTGACAGCGAGATCATCGTCATGGCAGCGTCGGGTGCCGGGCGCTGGAAATTTGCCTCCCCCATGTTGCTTCTGGGATTGATCGTTATGTTGCTGATTTTCGCGAATAATGCCTATGTCCAGCCGACGGCGCAGAGGGAATTACGCAGCTACATCATCACGGTCCGTACCGACTTGATTGCTCACGTCTTGCAGCCCGGGCGTTTCACAACCCCCACCAAAGGTCTCACATTCCATATTCGGGCACGAGAAGACAATGGTGATATTCTTGGCTTTATCTTGCATGATTCAAGGGATGACAATCAGATCATGTCATATATGGCGAACCGATCACGGCTGATAAAACGAGACAAGAACGCCTATATGGTGATGTATGACGGGCATATTCATCGACGTACATCCAAGAGCCCCGATGTGCAGGTGATCGCCTTTGATCAGTATATTTTCGATTTGTCTCGTTTTGAAGAGGGCAAGGGCAACAAGATCCATTACAAGACCTATGAGAGCTATATCGGAGAGCTATATTCCCCGTCGCCCGACAATTATCGCTACAAAAAACGACCCGGGACATTCAGAGCGGAGCTGCATGACCGTTTGTCGAATCCTCTTTATCCCATTCTTTTTGTGCTCATCTCCCTTGCGATGCTGGGTTTTCCTCGCACCACACGAGAGGACCGGGTGATCAGCATTGTAACAGCGTTTGGATTGGCAGCGGGAGCCCGGCTTGGAGGGTTGTTATCCGTCAACTTGCTGGTCAAAAATGAAGCCGCCATCGTGCTTGTTTATGGTATTCCCCTGGGAGGGATACTTCTGGCGGCCTACTTTATTCAAACCCGTGGAACTGGGCTTGGTTTTAAGGGTAAAAAACGGGGGGAAAGTGACACTTCTCATCAAGGGTCGCCATCGTGAATACACTATCGCGCTACATTTTTCGCAAGTTCGTGTCGGCCATTTTGGCGGTATTTTTCCTCTGCCTGGGACTGATATTTCTGATCGACCTGATTGAGATGATGCGCAAGGTGCTGAAAAAGGGCGGAACGTTGATTGATGCCATGCTCATCTCCATGTTGCGGGTGCCGTCTTTCGCCGAACTGTCCTTGCCATTTGCCGTTCTGATCGGAAGTATCGGGGCGTTTTTAATGCTCTCAAAAAGTTCTGAACTGATCATCGCCCGCTCATCAGGAATGAGCGTTTGGCAGTTTACCCGCCCCGCCGTGCTCGCAGGGGTTCTGATTGGCGTGTTTGCGTCGATCGCTTACAATCCAATGGCCGCAAAAATGCGGGCCTATTCTGAAGTGCTACAAGCAGAACTTAGTCGCGATAACAGAGGCTTGCTTTCAACCACGACCGTCGCTTGGTTGCGCCAGGACGGGCCGGATGGACAGTCGATTTTAACCGCTCAGCATGTGTCCCAACAAGGGGCGCTACTGACGGATGTGACTTTTTTCGAGTATGATAATCTGAAACTGTTCAAGGAGCGCATTGATGCAAAAACCGCTGTGCTTAAGGATGGGCGCTGGGTTTTGAGCGGTGCAAGAGTGTCGGCCGCAAATCAAAAAACCAGACATTTCAAGAAATATCTTGTCGGCACCTACCTGACCCGCACACAGATTGAGGATTCGATCGGTACCGCCGAAAACATTTCCTTCTGGGATCTTCCCAGATTCATAGAAATCGCTGAAAAAGCCGGACTTCCCGCCAGTCAGTTTCGACTGCAATATCAGACATTATTGTCTCGTCCACTGTGGATGATTGCCATGGTTTTGCTCGCAGCCACGTGCTCCTTGCAATCTTTCCGATTCGGAAATGTGCAAAAGAAGATATTCTTTGGACTGGCTTCAGGGTTTATTTTCTTCGTTTTCGCCCAAATGTCGAGGAATATGGGGCTATCAGGACACACTTCGGCAATACTTGCGGCCTGGGGGCCTGCCACTATTGCATGTTTGATCGCGGCAAGCGTACTAATACATCAAGAAGATGGTTAGAATGCGTGGGGCATTTCGATGAATTTGCAGATTACCAACCGGGCCGCAACTGGTCACAAGGTCGGAGGAGTGTTTTCGCGTATGCGGATGATTGCACGCTTGTGCCTTGCCATTGGTTATTTTGCCGTCGTTGCGCTGGCAGCGGCGCCTGCTCACGCACAACAAAATCCACTGCTTGATCCCTCCTTGAACTCCAATCCAGATGCTCCCATGCTTTTGCAGGCGGACGAGCTTATCTATGACAATAAGAACAACAAGGTGCGCGCCAAAGGCAATGTGGAAGTTTTCTATAACAAGCACACGCTTCTTGCTGATGAGATCGTCTATGACCGCAATCAAAATGTACTGATTGCCGAAGGCAATGTCAGGATCAAGGAACCTGGTGGTGCCATCGTCAAGGCCGACCGGATCCGCCTCACAGATGATTTTCGCGAAGGTTTTATCAAGTCCTTGAAAATCCGGACCAGCGAAGATGCAACCATTACTGCGGATCGGGCAAAGCGCGTTGCCGGTAATACGACGATCTTTGAGAATGGAACGTTTACTCCTTGTAAAACCTGCGAAAAACATCCCGACAAAGCGCCGATCTGGCGGATTAAGGCCGAGCGGGTTATTCACAATAAAAATGCCAAGACCATCGAATATGAAAATGCCGCGTTCGAATTTTTTGGTGTGCCGATCGCTTATGTGCCTTACTTCAAGCACGCGGATCCCAGCAAGAAACGGCAATCCGGCTTTTTGACCCCGAGTGCCTCCTATTCAGGCGATCTGGGCTATATTGTTGAGACCCCCTATTTTATCGCGTTGGCGCAAAATTACGATATGACCGTCACGCCGGTCACGACGACCAAAGCCGGCCAGATGCTGAAGGGTGAATGGCGTCATCGACTGGCCAATGGCTCCTACAATATCAAACTTTCCGGTGCTTATGATGGCACCCCGGATTTCGATACTCCCGGCGATCGGAAATTCAGAGGCAGTATTGTCTCCAAAGGCAATTTTAAACTCGGCAGTTTCTGGAATTTTGGCTGGGACGCCACTATGGAAACAGATGATCAGTTTCGGCGCTTTTACAAACTTGATGATGTAAAAGCCACGGATCGCGTATCTCAAGTCTATCTGACAGGGCAAAGCGAACGGAATTACTTTTCTGTTCGCTCCTATTATTTCGGTGGTTTGGTGGTGGATGATGATACCAATTCCAATTCCTGGGTGCATCCTGTTGTTGATTATAATTACATCCTCAATAGCCCCGTTCTGGGAGGCGAGCTTAGCTTCAATGCCAATGCGGCGTCGCTTTCACGAGATGATGCGCTTGTTGAGCCTAGTGGCTGGCGCAAAGTTGGTGTCAATTCGAACCGGGTGAGTGCTGAGCTAGGCTGGCGCAGAGAGCTGGTCGACCGTATGGGGCAGATATTCACGCCTTTTGCGCAGGCGCGCGGTGATGTCTATCAATATACCGATACGGATAATGGCAATACGGATCGCTCCGAGACCAGGGGAACAGCTCTGGCTGGCCTTGAATACCGTTATCCGTTCATCGCCAATTTGGGACGCAGTACGCATATTGTTGAACCGATCGGGCAGATTATCTATCGCCCAGACAATAAGAAATTGCAGAACAGATTGCCAAATGAGGACGCGCAAAGCCTCGTTTTTGACGATACCCTCTTGTTCAATAGCAATAAGTTTTCGGGATATGACCGCCTTGAAACAGGAACCAGAGCCAATGTAGGTGTGCGCTACACGGTTAATCTTCCTGACGGCGGCAATGTTCGTACGGTATTTGGACAAAGCTATCAGCTAAATGGTGCCAACCCTTTCCAGGAAGCAGAGGCCAGCGGTCTTGATACCACTCGCTCAGATTATGTTGCTGGCTTCTATTTTGAGCCCTCTTCGCATTTTGGTCTCATAGCTCAGGCGCGTTTCGATGAGAATAACTTTGATCTCCGGCGCACTGATATTCATTCCTGGATGAGTTATGGGCCGTTCTCTGCAAGCGTCAACTATGTCAAGCAAGCCCCCAAACTTGGCCTCGATGAAGCCGATATCAATAATTTGATTGGCGAAGAATTTTCGGGTCAAGCGGGCATCAAGCTTAGCCAGTTCTGGTCGTTGACGGGAAATATCCGTTACGATATCAAAGAAACTGAAGTGGACCGTCACGGCGCCGGATTGACCTATGCTGACGAGTGCTTCTTGTTCGGCATCAATTATGATCATACCACTCCTATTGACGGGGCGGTCGATTCAGATACGACGATTTCCTTCAGGTTCGAATTCAAGCATTTGGGTGGGGCAGCAACCTCGACTGATGTGAGCGATCTGGTCGCTGGTAAATAATAGAGCACGTTCCGGCCATATTATTTGATTAGATATCAATGAGTCGCGATCGTTGTTCGATCTTTATGCGATAGTGAAAAACAGTCGCAAAAGATTTATCAGGTCATCTGTTCCATGGTCCCAAACATATCGATTTCATTTCGCTGCGAAACCGCAATGAAAAGGTCTCCAACATCATTATGATCTTACGCTTTACAATATACGGTTTGAAAAGCGGGTTTGCAGCCCTCTTTGCGATGCTGCTCATTGTGCCCCAGACAATGGCGCAAAACACCACATCCATCGTTGCTCTGGTCAATGACGAACCGATCTCCAGTCACGATATCAATATGAGAATCAAATTGTATCTCGCGAATTCAAACGAGATGCGACAGCGCCTGAAAAAGAGACTTTCCGGGGAAAGCACCAAGAAAAAATGGCGCAAAATGATCGAAGAATACCGGCCGCAGAGTCAGGCAGAAGCCAAATCTCTGCAAAAAAAACTCGTCAGCGATATCCGCAAAGAGATACAGGCCAGTATGAAGGGAAAGCTGAAAAAGAAAATACTCAAGGAACTAGTAGACGAGCGTATTCAATTGCAGCAAGCCAACAAGCTTGGGGTTGCTTTGACAGATGAGGATCTGGATGCTCGACTGGCAATTATTGCCAAGAGGAATAAAAACACCAAAACCGGAAAGCCCTTGACCAAAGACCAGTTTACATCATCACTTCAGAAAATGGGCGTGCCAATTCGCGAGTTTCGCTCTCGCATGAAAGCTAAAAGTTCCTGGATACGAGTAGTCAGGCGGAAGTTTCAATATCAGATCAATATTGGTGATCAAGACGTTGATCGCTTGATCAGCACGCAGACCGACGCCGACATTAAATTGAAAACCGTGTATAAAATGCAGCGTATCAGATTGTCATTGTCATCTGGTGCCAGCGAAACAGATAAGACCCGGCGCCTGGTCAAAGCGGATAAATTGAGACAGAGCATTACGTCTTGCGCGCAGTTGCAAAAAGCAGTTGGCCGAATTAGTGGGGCATCGTTGAAGTCGCTTGGTACCAAAGCTGGTGACAGTTTTCCGCATACCATGCGCAGCTATCTCAACAATACCAAGGATGGCCGTTTAACTCCTGCGACGTTGACCTCATCAGGTGTCGAGCTTTATGCTGTTTGCGAACGAAAGCAGCGCCGGATTGCCGACAAGACCAAACGCAAGGCAGTGAAAGAAAAGTTGCGGCAACAAGAGTTCGAGATATTGGCGCGCCGGCATCTCCAGGACCTGCGCCAAGAAGCGTCCGTTGAATATAGATAGTGCCCTCAATGTCGTCATCTCAAACTGCCTCGAACGACCTTCCCATCGCCCTGACAATGGGAGATCCAGCTGGTATTGGCACAGACATCACCATACTTTCATGGAAGCAGCGCAAGCAACATGGATTGGCACCATTTTTTGTGTTGTCGCGTAAATCACTGTTTGCAGAAATGGCCGTTCTCGATGGCTTTGAGATCCCGCTTGCGACGATCCGTTGCCCTTTTGAGGCAATTGAGGTGTTCGCTAAAGCTCTGCCTATATTGGAGCTGCCCCAATCGGTTGCTACAAAGCCTGGTTCAGCCGATCCCTCCAGCGGGGAGATGACCATTTTTTCGATAACGCAAGCCGTGGAGTTGGTCAAAAAGGGCCAGGCCGCGAGCATTGTCACCAATCCGATCAACAAGCATGTACTCTATGAAGCTGGTTTCGAGTTTCCAGGTCATACTGAATATCTAGCTAAACTTTCTGAGCAATGGGGGCATGGGCCTGTCCGGCCCGTGATGATGCTGGCCTCAAAGCAGCTACGAACCGTGCCGTTGACTATTCATATCCCCCTTTCGAAGGTGGCAGAACATTTGACAGGCGCGTTGATCATGGAGACCGCCCGCATCATATCCAAAGATTTGACCAGATATTTTGGTCTGCCATCTCCTCGGATTGCCGTCGCCGGTCTCAATCCTCATGCCGGTGAAAACGGCGCTATGGGAGCGGCCGAGATTGACATTATTGCTCCAGCTCTCGATGTCCTCAAAGCAGAGGGAATGAATGTCACTGGTCCCCATCCAGCCGATACCTTGTTCCATGCGAGCGCGCGCGAAACCTATGATGTGGTCATCGGCATGTATCATGATCAGGCGCTTATCCCCATTAAAACCCTGAGTTTTGACGAGGGAGTAAACACCACACTTGGTCTGCCTTTTATCAGAACCTCTCCAGATCACGGTACTGCCTATGATATTGCCGGCAAGGGAGTGGCGAGGCCAACAAGCCTGATTGAGGCCTTGAAACTGGCCAGTCAAATGGCCTGTCAGGCAAGCATAGATGATCGCGCGAGGGCTTGAGGGATGATTGATGATCTTCCTCCCTTGCGTGATGTCATCCGCACCCATGACCTTGCGGCGCGCAAATCGCTTGGTCAAAACTTTCTGCTTGATTTGAACCTGACTGCGCGAATTGCCCGTCTTGCAGGTCCAATGGAGCAAAATACGGTGCTGGAGATTGGGCCAGGTCCCGGGGGACTGACCCGTGCCTTGCTAAGCGCGGGTGCACAAAGGCTTATCGCCATAGAGCGAGACGCACGCTGTTTGCCTGCCCTTCAAGAGATCGCTGATCATTATCCCGGCCAACTGGAAATTTATAACGAGGATGCTTTGACATTCAATTATGGCCCTTTGAGCAAGCAGGAAAATGTCAGGATCGTCGCCAACCTGCCGTATAATATTGCCACTAAATTGCTGATCGATTGGCTACGAGTGCCTCAATGGCCGCCCTTTTACCAATCCATGACATTGATGTTCCAAAAAGAAGTGGCCTTGCGTATTTGTGCTGATTACGGCTCCAAGGCCTATGGCCGTCTGGCTGTGATATCGCAATGGCGTACAAAGCCCGAAATCGTCATGAACCTCCCTGCCCGTGCTTTTACGCCGCCGCCAAAAGTAGATTCGGCAGTGGTGCATTTCACGCCAATCGCCCCGGCGGGCGTGCCCTGTCAGTTGGAGGATCTGGAAACGGTTAGTGCCGCAGCGTTTGGGCAAAGACGAAAAATGCTTCGCAGTTCATTGAAGCAGATCAGCAATGCACCGCTCGATCTTCTACAGCGGGCGCAAATAGAGCCGCAAAAACGTGCCGAACAATTGTCGATCACCGAGTTCACGCAGCTGGCGCAGGCCTTTGGCGATTCGATCGAAATATAGGCCTAGGCACATTTACAGGTTTTTGAGCATGTCATCGACGATTTCGGGCAAAAACAGCATCCGTTCGCGTTTTGCGCGCTCGGCACTAAGGATGGCATTGATCTGCGCTTGTGCAATATTGAGTTCATCATTGATGATAATATAGTCATAATCCTGCCAGTGGCTAATTTCGCGGGCAGCTTCTGACATGCGTTTTGCCACCACTTGCGAGCTATCGGTGCCGCGCCCGCTCAAACGCTCTTGCAGGGCTTGCGCCGACGGGGGCAAAATAAACACACGGCAAAGCTCATCGCCACAAGATTGCGAGAGCTGTGAAGCGCCCTGCCAATCAACGTCAAACAATATATCTTTGCCCTCGCCCAATAGTTGTTCTACGGGGCCTTTTGGGGTTCCGTAATAATTGTCAAAAACACGGGCCGATTCGAGCAAGCCCCCGTCAGCCTGCATTTTTTTAAATTCTTCGATGGAAAGAAAATAATAATCCTCGCCATGCTTTTCGCCGGGGCGCGGTGCGCGGGTGGTCACCGATACGGACATTTTAAGATCAGGATAGGCTTTTTGCAGACCATCACATAATGTGGTTTTACCAGCTCCCGAGGGGGATGAAACGACCAGCATGACGCCGCGTCGTTGCATCCCGGAGATCACCTTATTCAATGTTTTGAGCCTGTTCTTTCATTTGATCAATGACCGTTTTCAACTCCAGCCCGGCATTTGTCACATCAATTGCGGTTGATTTCGAGCAGATTGTATTGGCTTCGCGGTTAAATTCCTGTGTCAAAAAATCAAATTTACGTCCCACCGACCCCTCAATGACCAGCAGTTCACGTGCTGAAACAATATGAGCCTTGAGGCGGACGACTTCCTCTTCCAGATCAGCTTTTGAGGCCAATAATACCGCTTCTTGATGCAAGCGTTCCTGGCTTAGCCCCGTGTCACTGTCGAGCAATTTTTGCACCTGTTCGTTCAGGCGTGCCTGTATGGCCTCCACTGATCTGGCTTTGGAGTTTTCAATCACCGCAAGGTTTTCTTCTATTTGATCAATGTGGGAGGAAATGGCCTCAAACAAATGCTGCCCCTCATCGGTTCTGGCCTGAACGACTTTGCCAATCACAGTGATCAAGCTGGCAAGAAGCGCCTTTTCCAGCTCCTCAAGTTCCAAAGGGCTGTGCTCTGGCTCAATCACCTCAAGAACGCCGCGTAACGCCAGGATGCCATCCATAGAAGGCTCACTTGCGTCAACGAACATCTCGGCTTTGCGGATGGCTCTTGCTACCTGTTTGAGACCGTTTTCGTTGATTCTGATCTCTTGATTGCCGGTGATACGGTCGACCTTCAAGGTCAGGTTGCAATTGCCTCTGATGATGTTTTTGGCAACCAGGGTTCTGGCTTCTGCTTCTAGCTTGTCATAGCCAGATGGCAGGCGCATGCGGATATCCCGGCCACGGCCATTGACGGTCCGGATTTCCCAATACCAGTTATAGCGGCCAATGGCCCCATCATCTCTTGCAAAACCAGTCATGCTTTTCACAGCCATAATGATTTGAAACCTTTGGATTGGAAGAAAAACGTGTTCGTTGTGGCACAATTACACAATTTGACAGGGCATGCCATATGGGGATCAAGCAATAGTGGAAAACACCAGCATCTGGATATTTAACGAGGCTTGCGGGTCGGCAGCGGTATGTCATTGCCCCAGCCGTTGGCACTTTTGGCTGGTGCCGATATTTGATCGCTCACGGTTATTCCAGGAATGTTTTTTGCCATCTCTTTGTCAGCGGGTTTTTGTTTTTGCGCTAGAGCGGCAAGGCGTGCTTGTTCTACTTCCTTGCGCTTTTTCTCGGCGCGGCGCTTTGCTTCGATTTTACGCCATTTTCGGACATTATCATTATGGCCTTTTAGCGTTGGGGCAAAGGCATGCCCACCGGTACCATCGGCAACAAAATACAGATCTTTGGTATCAGCAGGGTTCAACACGGCCTCGATCGCTTTGCGACCCGGGTTCGCAATAGGGGTCGGTGGCAGTCCGTTGATCTGGTAGGTATTGTAACCAGTTTGCTTGGCCATCTCGCTGCGCCGCAATGGATGCCCCAACTTGCCCTTGCCGCCAACCAGCCCATATATAATGGTGGGGTCTGACTGCAATTTCATGCCGATGCGCAAGCGATTGACAAAGACCCCGGCAACGCGTTTGCGTTCATCGGCCTGCCCGGTTTCCTTTTCGACGATGGAAGCCAGAATGAGCGCCTCCATTGGAGTTTTTAACGGTAGATTCGGTTGGCGGTTCGACCATAGTTTCTGGAGATATTTCTCTTGCGCCGCTGCCATCTTGGCCAGCAGTTCGCGGCGGTTATCACCTTCGGAAAACTGAAACGTATCTGGCATCAGGCTGCCTTCTGGTGGAATGGCATCGATACTACCAGCCAATTACGGGTGGGCTCTCAGCGCATTGACAATCTGCTCGCTGGTCCAGCCTTCGGGCAATGTCACCTTATAAAAAATGGCTTTGCCTTTGACCAGAATATTGAGCACATCTTGCATGCTGGCGGCTTGCGGGATGGCGTATTTTCCAGCTTTCAGCTTCTTGGCCGATTTGCTGGCCATGGCGTGCAACGCAAAGAGTCGCCGATCGCTGATAATGCCGTTTTTGTGCAAGCGCGACGAGATCATGCTAAGTCCCTGGCCTTTGCCGACTTCAAACACCACTTGTTTGGTCAAAGGCCCCGGCTTATCGACTTGCAAACGCGTAAACATCACAAAGCCAGCAATGCCAATAGCGGCAAAGAAGGTCAAGCTCATCATCAGCTGCATCAATTTGATGGTGCGACTGGTTTTTTTTCTGGTTTTCAAAAACTCCTGCGGCTGCACCGCTTTGGCAATCACAGGTTCAAAATGCTGTGGCTCTGGAGGACTGTGATAGTGTGGATCATGCGTCTGTTGATGCGGGGCTGCTTGCCAGTCGTGCTGTTGCAGTGGAGGGCCAGGAGGATTGTCTGGCGGTGTTCCATTGTTTGAATGATCAGTCATTTATTCGGTCGAGATTCCCAGATCAGCTGATTGGCCCGATAAGGGCCGCGCAGAAAGACAATTTCACGATACTCAAAATTATTCCCTACAAGGTATCATGGAATATGGCCAAAGCGTGAGCGAATTGCAAAACGGCGCATATACAAACACGCAAAACGCTGCAATCAGTTAATGAGCGACTTGCTAACAACCACTCCGCTAGGCGTTGTTTTCATAGTTTTTAATGATAATGGAGGCGTTGGTGCCACCAAATCCAAATGAGTTGCTAAGAACCGTATTGATTTGCATTGATTTTTTGGTGTGTGGCACGAGATCAATACTGGTTTTAACTGATGGGTTATCCAGATTGAGTGTTGGCGGGGCGACATTGTCGCGGATAGCCAGGGTTGAGAACACAGCTTCAACCGCGCCAGCAGCTCCCAGCAGATGACCAATAGCAGACTTGGTAGAAGACATGGTCAAATCGCTTGCGGCGTCGCCAAATACGCGCTCTACGGCCCCTAGCTCGATTTCATCCCCCATGGGGGTCGAGGTGCCATGAGCATTCACATAGTCGATGTCTGCTGGATTTATGTTGGCGCGTTTGATGGCAGCCTGCATACAGCGATAGGCCCCATCGCCACTTGCGGCGGGAGCGGTAATATGAAAGGCATCGCCTGACAGGCCATAGCCAATGATCTCGCCATAAATCGTCGCACCGCGGGCTTTGACATGTTCGAGTTCTTCCAGAACCATGGCGCCAGCGCCTTCTCCCATGACAAATCCATCGCGCGCTTCATCATAGGGGCGTGAGGCTTTTTCCGGGTGGTCATTAAAACCTTTGGAAAGCGCCTTGGCCGAGGCAAAACCGGCTATGGCCAGACGGCAGATCGGTGATTCGGTACCGCCAGCTACCATCACATCGGCATCATCAAGGGCAATCAGGCGTGCAGCATCACCAATGGCGTGAGTTCCTGTTGAACAGGCGGTCACAACAGCATGATTGGGGCCTTTAAGGCCATGCTTGATCGAGATATAGCCGCCAGCCAGGTTAATGAGACGTCCAGGGATAAAGAACGGACTGATGCGGCGTGGTCCCTTTTCTTCCAATAGCAAAGAGGTGCTGGCGATGCCCTGCAGCCCGCCAATTCCCGAACCAACGAGCACACCGGCTCGCACGGCCTCTTCTTCACTGTCTGGAGACCAGTTGGCATCGCTGATGGCCTGATCAGCCGCCGCGATGGCATAGATGATAAAGTCATCTACTTTTCGCTGGTCTTTCTTGGGCATCCAGTTGTCAGGATTAAAGCTGCCGTTGGAGCCGTCCCCTCTGGGGATGACTCCACCGATCTGACAAGCCAAATCATCGACCTTGAATTCGTCGATTCGCTTGATACCGGTTTCACCCGCTAACAGCCGTTGCCAGGTTTCATTGACCCCGCAAGCCAGTGGTGTAACGAGACCAAGACCAGTAATAACGACTCGACGCATTGGAATCATCCTTTGCCCTGAACGGATGTGACAATATATCCGGAACGGATATGTCAATATTTATGGGAGTTTTGATGAGTAGGGAAACGTAAACACCCAAAGTTATCCAATGAGATCCCTGACGGTGTTTACGGCAATGTCCTGCTCTCAAAGCCGGGATGTGAGATGCTAGGAAGCGTTCTTTTCAAGGAACTTGACCGCATCGCCGACCGTCAGGATTGTTTCGGCGGCATCATCTGGAATCTCGCACCCAAACTCTTCTTCAAAAGCCATGACAAGTTCAACAGTATCAAGGCTGTCTGCGCCAAGATCATCGATAAAACTGGCATTATCTGCGACTTTATCTTCATCGACGCTTAGATGTTCGATTACGATTTTTTTCACTCGGCTGGAAACATCACTCATTTGCAAATCCTCGCTATAGTTCAACGGTAAAAGTTATGTCCAGGGAACTGGCAAGAGCACCTTGGACAAAAGAACGTTTAAGGGCTGATACAATGAATGGCCCTGCTGGGAAAGTCTTTTTCATTTCTGTTGAAAACTTCCTCAATCGTGGGCCTTCATGACCTAAGCCCGGTTATATCAGTTTTTATAGATCCGTGGTCGTTAATGGTTAACAAGCACAACCTGATTAGGTTATTCCCGCATATTCGGGTCGAGGTCAAGGCTAGATCATCGCCATACCGCCATTAATATTGAGAGTTTGCCCCGTTATGTAGCCAGCTTCGTCGCTGGCAAGGAATAAAACCGCATTGGCGATGTCACCTGGATCCCCCAGCATCCCCGCCGGGATCATTTGCGTGATGGCGGTTTTTTGCTTCTCATTGAGCATGTCGGTCATGGGAGTGGTGATAAAGCCAGGAGCAATGCAGTTGACGGTGATACCGCGCGGGGCAATCTCACGGGCCATGGCTTTTGACATGCCGATCATGCCGGCCTTGGACGCCGAATAATTGCCTTGCCCGGGATTGCCGACCACACCACTGATAGAGCTGATATTGATGATACGGCCATAGCGCCTGCGCATCATGCCCTTGAGTGCGCCCCGGCAAACGGCGAATGTGGCTGACAGATTGACATTGATGACATCGTCCCATTCCTCGTCTTTCATGCGCAGAAACAAATTATCCCTAGTGATACCGGCATTATTGACCACAATATCGATTTGCCCGGCCATTTCTTCGGCTCTTGCATAAAGCTCACTGACGGCGGCGCGGTCCATCAAATTGCACGGAGCGGTAAAAACATTATCGCCAAGTTCCTTGGCCAGTTCCGCCAGTTTTTCTTCGCGGGTGCCAGAGATCACGACCGTGGCGCCTTGTGCGTGTAGCAATTTGGCGATTGCGCCGCCAATACCACCGGTTACGCCTGTGACCAATGCCCCTTTACCGCTCAAATCAAACATGCTCAATTCCCTGTTTTGTTTCTTGATCTAGATATCGTATGTCATCCCCAGCTCAGGAGCTGAAAAACGCTTCAATTTCGGCAGGTGTGCCAATCGATGGCGATTGCAGGCTGCGCTCAATGCGCCGTGCAAGACCGCTCAAGACACGGCCAGCTCCCACTTCATATAAGGTCTCAACGCCGTTGGCCGCCATATAAGAGACTGATTCGCGCCAGCGCACAGTGCCGGTTACTTGCTCCACCAGTCGTTGTCTGATCTCATCTGGCGAGGTGATAGGGGTTGCCAGCACATTGGCGATCAATGGCACTGTTGGCTCATGGATGGTCACCTCCGCAAGCGCCAGTGCCATGGCCTTGGCGGCTGGCGACATCATCTCACAATGAAAGGGCGCACTGACGGGAAGCAACATGGCGCGGCGCGCCCCGGCTTTTGTCGCTAACGCCATGGCCCGTTCGACGGCCGCTTTGCTGCCGCTGACCACCACTTGCCCGGGCGCATTATCATTGGCGGCGGCGCACACATCCTCTTCAGCGGCTTGTTTGGCAATGTCGATGACGGGCTCAAAATCAAGCCCCAGAAGCACCGCCATGGCTCCCTCGCCCACCGGCACGGCTTTTTGCATGGCCTGCCCGCGAATCTGTAGCAGTTTTGCAGTATCGGCCAGGCTTATGGCGCCACTGGCGGCCAGAGCTGAATATTCTCCCAGCGAATGACCGGCCACAAATTTAAGGCTGGTGGCCATATCAAAGCCCTTGTCCTCAAGGACACGCATCACCGCCATCGACACGGCCATCAGGGCCGGTTGGGCATTCTCGGTCAGGGTCAGTTCTTCGATGGTGCCGTCCCAGATGATTTGCGACAGTTTTTTACCAAGGGCCTCGTCCACTTCGTCGAACACGCGTTTGGCCACAGGATACTGCTCGGCCAGATCAAAGCCCATGCCGATTTTCTGGCTACCTTGTCCTGGAAACGTGAATGCTGTGCTCATGGCTGGTTCATTCCTTGTTATGCTCTCATGAATGGGGGATTTCGAACTGATAGCGCATCTGATTATTGTGTCAAGAACATAGGTATTTCAAGGGAGGGAGCGGTGAGCGTCAAACTCATTAGATATATGCAGGTTTTTCTTGCCAAAGCCCCCCTCATTCATATATATGTCCTGCTTTACGGTATTTGGCCGGTTGGAGGCTGAACGGAAGTGATATTTCCTTGTTGCCTATGGCAGCAAGAACGATCTCATCCCGTGTCTTCACTCTTTACGGAACTGACTTAATGAGCCTTTTCCCTTTCGGGAAGCAGTTGCTCAAAGAGGCTCCGCACCGGACTTTGACGTATTTGACAATCGTGTCACCCAACTATTTCTTGCGAACGACCCGTCCGCTGGAATTTAGAACAAGGCTCAACTCCATGCCATTATACGAGCATGTTTTCATCGCACGCCATGATATCTCGGCGCAGCAGATGGAAGCTCTGACAGAAAAATTCACCGGTGTTTTGAAAGAAAACGGCGGCAAGGTCCACAATTCCGAATATTGGGGCCTGAAAAATCTCTCCTACCGCATCAAGAAAAATCGCAAGGCTCATTATGGTTACTTCCAGCTGGAAACACCGCATGCGGCGCTTGCTGAAATGGAGCGTCAGATGACGCTGACCAATGATGTGTTGCGGTTCATGACCATCCGCGTTGATGAGCATGAAGAAGGACCATCAGCCATGATGCGCAAATCTGATCGCGATGATCGTACACCACGCGGTGGTGGTCGTTTCGGTGGAGGTGGTGGCCGTGATGGTTCACGGGGCGGACCTCGTGAAGACCGACGCCCCCCTCGTTCAGACAATCGCGACGACAGATAGGGATCAATCATGAACATCGAACAATTACCAGTCCGACGCCCGTTTCATCGTCGGCGCAAGACCTGCCCTTTTTCTGGCGATAACGGGCTGACCATCGACTATAAAGATGTGAAACTTTTGCAGCGCTATGTCTCTGAACGCGGCAAAATCGTGCCTAGTCGGATCACCGCAGTGACAGCCAAAAAACAGCGTGAACTGGCCAAAGCCATCAAACGCGCTCGTTTCCTTGGCTTGCTACCCTATGTGATTGGCTAAACTTCTATAAAGAGCCGGTGTTTTATTGGCGGCTCTTTAAAACACAAGTGTTGGGATGAATGATTAGGGCTCACCTGTTGTGCCTTCATCTCTAACCGCAAACCAGCGGGACAGCGAATATGATACAGAACCCACTTATAGCGGGATTGGCCGCTGGCGGCGTTGCAGCGCTGCTTTATCTCTCCCTTGCCACTGGCTCGGGGATCGGCCTGTTGCTGTTTTATCTCGCGCCACTGCCCGGATTCATTGCCGGGTTTGGTTGGGGGGTGCGAGCGGCTGGCATTGCAGCCCTCGCTGGAACGGGGCTTATTCTGGCAAGTCTTGGCTTCAATCCGGCGCTTGCCTATGGCGTGACCCTCGCCATTCCCTCCGTCATCATTACCCATTTTGCGCTTTTGTATCGCGTTGCAGGTGCTCCCAATGAGGACACCGATGATGCTCAGGCTGAAGTCGAATGGTATCCGGTGGGCAATCTGATATTGATTGTCGCCCTGTATGGCGGGCTGCTTGCCACGATGACGGTGTTGTTGCTGGGGCCTTCTTACGAAGCCTATCTTGATAGAGTTGGTTCGCAGTTGGACCTGATCATTGCCAAGGCGACCGAGGCTGGCTTCTTCAAAGAAATGAAACCTGAGCAAATTAGTCAGTACAAGAGTGTCATCCAGTCTATATTGCCAGCCTCAACCGCTGTGTTGTGGTCTCTTTTGGCATTAATCAATATGTGGATCGCCGCCCATATTGTCCGCCTTTCGGAGCGTTTGAGCCGTCCGTGGCCTGATCTCTCGCGCATTGAATATCCTTACAAAAGTTCTTTTGCGCTGATTGGCCTGTTTTTCTTGTCACTGGCCATGCCTGGCATGGGGGGGCTGATCGTGTCGGGATTTACCGGTGCCTTGATGATCGCCTTTTTGCTGATGGGACTGGCGGTTGTACATTATCTGACGCGCCCCTATCCGGCCCGCGGTCTTATTTTGTTTGGCACCTATATCGCTGTTTTTTTTATTGGCTGGGGATCGCTCATTTTGATCATTCTTGGCGTCGCAGAACCACTGGCTCAGATACGAAGACGGGCCAATATCACGCCTTCTTGAGGCACAATTGACAATCGTAAACACAGATCAGATTAAAGATTTAGACAAAGCAAGGAGTATGAATCATGAAAGTTATTTTGCTGGAGCGCATCAAGCGGCTTGGACAAATGGGCGATGAAGTCACCGTCAAACCAGGATTTGCACGCAACTATCTGTTGCCAGTTGGCAAAGCACTGCGGGCCAACAAGGCCAATCGCACTTTGTTCGAAACCCAGCGTGTGCAATTGGAAGCGCGCAATCTCGAAGCCAAGACAGAAGCCAGCGCTGTTGCCGAAAAAATAGATGGCAAGCATTTCGTGGCCATTCGTCAGGCCGGTGATACCGGGCAGCTCTATGGATCAGTTGCCACCAGAGACATCACCGATGTGATTACCGAAAACGGTTATTCGATAGCTCGTAACCAGGTGATGCTTGATCGTCCAATCAAATTGCTGGGCTTGCATGATGTTCGCCTTAGCCTGCATCCAGAAGTTGAAGTCTCCGTTATCATCAATGTGGCACGTACCGATGAAGAAGCCATGCGCCAGGAACGTGGTGAAGATGTAACAGCTATCGACGACGGCGGTGATGAGGAGGAAGTGATTGCAGCCGAGGACATTTTTGAAGGGGACGAGCATGCGGAACAGGCCGCTGCTGAACTTGGTGACGATGACGCGGGTCAAGGCGATGCGGAGCCCGCGAAAAAGCGGACTTCTGAAGCATCCGATGAGGCCGCAGGCGACGAAAAATAAAGCGCGTCAAAATTGTCATAAACGCTCAAACCGGCAGTGCTCTTGCAGCATTGCCGGTTTTTTGTTGCCCAGCGGCTGGAATGATTCTTTCATTGGCATGGGTGTGGTCGCAATGACAGTGTCAAGCACGCCTTGGCCAATGAGGAGACGGACCGGTAAAAAAATATTTTCATGCACAGGCTCGCTGTGGATTGCGGGCATAGCTATTCACAGCGTCAATTGAGCTTTTGATGCAAGGTGCGAATCGGCTCACACTCTTTTCATGACACAGACAAATCCCCAGGACATCTCGTCCCCGGCCGCGCCGGGCACGGATGATAACGTATTGCCATTTCGCATGGCTCCGCACAATATTGAAGCCGAGCAGGCTCTGCTTGGTGCCATATTGGTCAACAATGAAGCCCATGATCGGGTTTCCTCCTTTCTGGAGGTCGATCATTTCTTCGAGCCCTTGCATGGCCGCATCTTTCAAGTCGCGGCGCGATTGATCCAGAGCAGCAAGCCGGCAACGCCGATCACGCTCAAGACATTTTTCGATAATGAAGAACCGATTGATGAAAATCTGACGGTGCCGCAATATCTGGGGCGGCTGGCGGCAGGTGCCACCACCATTATCAATGCCAAGGAATATGGCCAGACCATCTATGATCTGGCGCAACGTAGATCGCTGATCATCATTGGTGAGGATATGGTCAATACGGCCTATGTGTCATCGGTGGAGGAGCCGCCGGGATTGCAAATTGAAGAGGCCGAGCAAAAACTCTATAAGCTGGCGGAAACCGGCAAATATGGCCAGGGTTTTGAGAGTTTTTCCTCGGCTCTGCGCGGCTGCATCGAGATGGCGGATGCCGCTTATCGCCGTGGCGGCGGTCTGTCGGGTGTCTCTACCGGCCTCACTGATCTTGATCGCCAGATGGGCGGTTTGCAAGGATCTGACCTGATTGTTCTGGCCGGGCGCCCCAGTATGGGCAAAACGGCCCTTGCCACCAATATCGCCTTTAACATTGCCAAAGCGCATAATATGGCAGCCAGGCAGCCAGCAGGTCCAGATGGTGCGCCGGTGGAAGACGGGGCCGTTGTTGGCTTCTATTCATTGGAGATGTCTTCGGAACAATTGGCCACCCGTATTGTGTCCGAGCAGTCACTGGTGCCTTCTGAAAAAATTCGTCGTGGCATGATCTCGGATGATGATTTCAGGGAGTTGGTGCGGGTTTCACAAGACCTTCAGGAAATACCGTTCTTTATCGATCCAACCGGCGGCATTTCCATTGCCCAGCTGGCAGCGCGGGCAAGACGCTTGAAACGCCAGCATAATCTGGGGGTCATCATTGTTGATTATTTGCAGCTTTTGACCGGGTCTGGAAATTCGAACGCCAACCGCGTGCAGGAAATTACCGAAATCACCACCGGCCTAAAAGCGCTGGCCAAAGAACTGGCGGTGCCAATAATCGCCTTGTCCCAGCTTTCTCGGCAAGTCGAATCACGCGAAGACAAGCGTCCTCAGCTTTCCGACCTTCGTGAATCTGGTTCAATTGAGCAAGACGCGGATGTCGTGTTGTTTGTGTATCGTGAAGAATATTATGTCTCGCGCGCCGAGCCGCGCGAAGGAACCCCCGAACATCTCACCTGGCAGGATGAAATGGATCGAACCATGGGGCTTGCAGAGGTCATTGTCGCCAAACAGCGTCATGGACCGGTGGGCACTGTAAAAATGCAGTTTACCGGTGAATTTACACGCTTTTCCGATTATATCGACAATGAACATATTCCAGATCGCCGTGATTTTTAGTCGCGACGAACAATCCCGGACCAACATGCCTTTCAAATTTTCAGCATCGGTGCGATAAACATCAATGTCATCCCCGCGCAAACGGGGATGATATTCTAGATGATACGGTTTTTTTTGAGACAGGCTGAATATATATGTCATTGAATTCTATACCTGACATGGCGTCTGGATCGCCGGCCCTGCTGACGATTAATCTTTCAGCGATTGGGCAAAATTATGCGCAATTGCGAGAACTGGCTTTGGGGGCGCAATGTGCCGCCGTGGTCAAGGCGGACGCCTATGGCCTTGGAGCGGCACATATTGTGCCTGTCCTCTATGATCTTGGTTGCCGCACGTTTTTCGTGGCCACGCTTCAAGAAGGCATTGCCCTGCGTGAATGATATTCCGATATCAAAATCTACATATTGGACGGGGTGTTCAATGGATCGGGCTCCATCTTTATTGAACATGGGCTGACGCCGGTACTGGGATCATTGACAATGCTGGAGCACTGGGCGGCCTTTTGTACTTTGCTGGATTGCCGTCATCCAGTCGCCTTGCATCTGGACACGGGAATGAACCGTCTCGGGCTTGATGCTGACGAGACGAAAGGGCTTGTCGCTGACAAAGATACCCTCCTCAAAGATATTGAAATCGATCTCGTCATGAGCCATTTGGCCTGCGCGGACGAACCAGCCCACCCGAGCAATCAAAAACAGCTTGAGACATTGTCGGGATTTCTATTGGACTTTCCATCCACTCCCTCCTCGCTGGCCAATTCAGCTGGTATTTTTCTGGGACCCGGCTATGCGCTTGATCTGGTGCGACCCGGGATCGCGCTTTATGGTGGGCAACCCAATAAGGACGCGGCAAGTGCGATGCGCCCCGTGGTCTCCCTGATCACCCATATTGTTCAATTGCGGACGGTCGATAAAGGCGACCCCGTTGGCTATGGCGGCGCCTATGTCACGAAACGCCAGACCCGCCTTGCCACCTTGCCGGTTGGCTATGCCGATGGCTATCACAGGGCGCTTGGCTCTACCACTGATCAAAAAGGTGCGAACGCCTATATCGGCAATCATGAGGCCCCTCTTGCTGGCCGAGTGTCCATGGATCTCATCACCATTGATGTCACCGATATTCCGGATGAGGTGCTCGTAGTGGGAGCGCCGGTCGAGCTGCTGGGTCACCATGTATCCATCGATGATCTGGCAAACATTGCGGGCACCATCAGCTATGAGATATTAACCTCGCTTGGCACCCGCTATGAACGCCAATATATAGGTGCAAAATAGTGGCTCGTCAGAAAAACAGTTTTGCCTGCCAGAGCTGTGGTGCCACCAGCGGCCAGTGGGCGGGGCGTTGTAATGCTTGTGGAGAATGGAACACCATTGCCGAGCAAGTGTCCAAAAATAGCGGTGTTGCCGGTGGTCCCTCAAAAAAGCAAACCAAGGGCCTGACGCTGGAGCTTGAAAGTCTTGACACCGAAGTTGCTGATGTTCCGCGGCTAATGACCGATATTGCTGAATTTGACCGGGTCACAGGAGGCGGGCTGGTGCCAGGTTCCGCTATTCTTGTGGGCGGTGAACCAGGGATTGGCAAATCTACCCTTTTGTTGCAGGTGGCGGCGGTGCTTGCCAACAAAGGCCATCGCGCTCTTTATTTCTCGGGAGAAGAAGCAACAGCCCAGGTGCGTCTGCGGGCTAAAAGGCTTAAGGTTACGGATGCACCGGTTGGCTTGGCTGCCGAGACCAATGTGGCCAATATTTTATCGACGCTGGAGGCTGGTGATCCCCCGGCCATGGTCATAATTGATAGTATTCAGACCGTCTGGTCAGATAGTCTTGACGCCGCCCCTGGCACAGTTTCGCAGGTGCGCGCTTGTTCTCAGCATCTCGTTCGCTACGCCAAGCGTTCTGGAGCCGCGTTGTTGATCGTTGGCCATGTCACCAAAGACGGGCAGATCGCTGGTCCAAAAGTCGTCGAACATATGGTTGATACGGTGCTGTATTTTGAAGGCGACAGCGGACACCAGTTTCGTATTTTACGGGCTGTAAAAAACCGGTTTGGCGCCACGGATGAAATCGGCGTGTTCGAGATGAAAAATGAGGGACTGGCCGAGGTCGCCAATCCCTCGGAAATGTTTCTTGGTGATCGCAACGATGATAGCCCCGGCGCTGCCGTATTCGCTGGTATTGAAGGCTCGCGACCGGTGCTTGTGGAAATACAGGCGCTGGTCGCCGCCTCTTCTCTTGCCACGCCCAGACGCGCCGTGGTTGGGTGCGATTCGAACCGTCTCGCCATGATCATCGCGGTGTTGAGCGCCAGATGTGGCTTGCGCTTTGGCGCTCATGATGTTTACCTCAACGTTGCTGGCGGCTTGCGAATTACGGAACCGGCTGCCGATGTGGCCATTGCCGCCGCGCTTATATCCGCGCTATCTGGTATCGCGCTGCCAATTGATCGTGTATTCTTTGGGGAAATATCCCTATCAGGAGCTGTCCGTAATGTCGGGCATATGGGCGCACGACTAAAAGAAGCCCGCAAGCTGGGGTTTAAATCGGCCACCATGCCGATGCCAGTTGACGGAGAGGTGGCTGATAAAAAGATATTGGTCGAAAATCTGCCTCATCTTAGTGCTTTAACAGCAAATATACTCGGGTCCGAGGGCGCAAAAAGCCAGGAACTGGGTCATAAAGAAACAAAAACAGTTGATTAACACTGTGATAGTATGTCCTTTACGAGATGTGAGGGGCTTTATATATACACAGTACGAACGCTGAACGATGCAAAGAGGGGCTCGGAAACGAATGCCATCATTAACGGTTCTTGATTTGGTTTTGGCTGCGGTCATGCTGATATCCGGCTTTTTGGCCATGCTACGTGGATTAACACGCGAACTATTGTCAATTGCCGCCTGGATTGCCGCTGCGGCTGCCGCTGCTATCACCTATTTCTTCTATCAAGAGGAAATCAAGCAGCTGGCCCCGGACGGTTTGCCTGACATCGCGGTTATTGGCGGTGCGGCTGGTATTGTCTTTCTTGTTGTTTTGATCATTGTCAGCCTGTTGACGATCAAGGTGGGTGACTGGGTTCTTGATAGCAGTATTGGCGCTCTTGACCGCACCTTGGGTCTTTTGTTTGGATTGGCGCGCGGCATGATCCTGGTCGGGATCATTTTCTGGTTCTTCATCAAATTTACCGATGACAAAAGCCGCCCCGATTTTATCGAGGATGCCTATTCACGTGATGCGATTGAATGGACCAGCGACAAGTTGGAAAAAGTCGGACACCGATTTGCCGTCAAGATCATGGGTATTCTTGGCAAGGGTGAGCCCGAGGAAGAGCAGCAATAGAACCAATTGACCTTCCTGGGTTAAAGTGTCGCGATTTTTCGTCCTCGCCTTAAATCTTGGACTGTGCTAAGAAATCGACTTCATTGGTCACGCAGAGGATGGTTGCATGTCACATCTTTTTGAGAAGAACGCGGCCAAGCAATCCGCGATGGTGATTGAAGCCGGCTCATCCCTGTTAGGCGATGATGACAAGCTGCATGAAGAATGCGGTGTGTTTGGTATTTTCGATCACGATGATGCCGCTGCTTTTACGACTTTGGGGTTGCATGCCCTGCAGCATCGGGGACAAGAAGCCGCTGGTATTATATCTTTTGACGGCAATAGATTTATATCCGAGCGACATCTAGGCAAGGTCGGTGATCATTTCACCTCCGAAAAAGTCATAAAAAAACTGGTTGGCAGAACCGCCATTGGCCATGTGCGCTATTCAACCACCGGCGACACCATTTTACAAAACACCCAGCCGCTTTATGCTGACCTTGCCACAGGTGGCTTTGCGATTTGCCACAATGGCAATTTGACCAATGCCATTACATTACGCGAAGAGCTGATCAAGGATGGGGCCATTTGCCAAACGACCTCTGACACCGAGGTTTTGCTGCATCTCGTCGCTCGTAGTCGTGAGCGCAAATTTGTCGACAAGTTTATAGAAGCCCTGAGGCAGATTGAGGGAGCCTACGCCTTTGTCGGGCTCACCAACAAGAAACTCATCGGCGCTCGTGACCCCTATGGCATCAGGCCATTAGTGCTTGGCAAGCAGGGAAATTCTTATGTGCTGGCCTCAGAAACCTGTGCCCTCAACATGATTGACGCGGAATTCGTGCGAGAGATCGAAAATGGTGAAGTTGTGATTATCACCAAGGATGGCATTAAATCCTACAAGCCCTTTGGCAAGACCAAATCACGCCCCTGCATTTTTGAATATATTTACTTTGCGCGCCCGGATTCAATCGTCGGTGGGCATTGTGTTTATGATGTCCGTAAAAGAATGGGCGCGGAACTGGAGAAAGAATCAGGTGTTGAAGCCGATGTGGTGATCGCCGTTCCAGATAGCGGTCTGCCCGCAGCAATCGGTTACGCCCAAAAATCAGATATACCGTTTGAACTTGGTATTATTCGCAATCACTATGTGGGGCGCACTTTTATTGAACCGGCCCAGAAAATCCGCGAACTTGGGGTGCGCTTGAAACATAGCGCCAACTGCCATTCCATTGCTGGCAAACGCATCATTCTGGTGGATGACAGCATTGTACGTGGCACCACCAGCATGAAAATCGTCAAGATGATGTATGAAGCCGGGGCCAAGGAAGTGCATATGCGTATTTCCAGCCCGCCCATCACCCATCCTGACTTTTACGGCATCGACACACCCAAGCGATCTTCCCTTATTGCCGCAGGCAGATCAGTTGCCGAGATCAATGATTTTATCGGTGCCGACAGTTTGGCCTTCTTATCCATTGAGGGGATCTATAAGGCGATGGGCTTCAAGGGCCGAAACAACGAAACACCGCAGTTCACTGATCATTGCTTTACGGGAGATTATCCCACCAGATTACTGGATCGCTCCGGCCAAGCCATTGATAAGCAATTATCATTGCTGGTTGAAGAGAGCGCGTAGACCAATTTGTTCATGGTCTTTCATATTCATGTAGTCTATGATCTGCCTGACTCTATCTATACAGACTATATCCGATGTGGAAATAATGCTGCCTAATTTGGCAAATATAACCATTCCATGACGTCCCGATCTCCAGATGCGAAACTGGAGCCGAAATCATGTGCTAAAACGAGGTCAGGCTTTGTTTAGTGCACCATAAGGAGAATAATTGTGTCTAGATCGACGATAACCTTTCTTGCTACGGCAGGACTAGCGCTGGCGATAACAGGTGTCGCCCAGGCTAGTAAAATTCATACTGGTGGCGCGCGTGGCGCTTATAATGGCGATTTTTGTCCACCCTTGGCCAAAGAGCTTGCCACAGCGAAATTCAATTTTAAATGTACGCTTTCGCAAGGTTCAAATGAAAATATCAACCAGGTTCTCAAAAACCCTGCTGATGTAGGCTTTGCCCAGTTTGATGTCTTTGCCTTGAACGTTTCCCAGCAGCACCCCGCTCAGCCATATCACGTCATTCGCAACGATATAGCGCGTGAATGTCTGTTTATGGTGACAAAAAATAAAGAACTGTTGAGTTTTGGTGATGTGGCGGCTCGTGCGGGTGAATTGAAATTTATCTTGCCGCCACGGGGCAGCGGCAGTGCCTCGACATTTGATTATCTTCGGCAAATTGATCCAGATGGTCTGGGGCGCGCGCTGGATGTAACGCATGCTGAAAGCACCGATATAGCCTTGAAGAAGGCGCTGGCAGGTGACAATAAATCAGTTGCCCTGTTTGTTCAGTTTCCCGATCCCGATAATGATCGTTTCAAACTGATTGCCAAGGAACAAGGATTGTTTATTCCGGTCATTGATCGAAATATTTTACGCCAGACGGTCGATGATCAGAAAATATATTTTGCGCAGGAAACAGATGTCAGCAATGGCAAGTTCTGGAAAAAGGGCGCCAAAGTGACAACCGCTTGCACGCCTATGGTGATCTTCACGGGCAATCCCCAACTGATGACCGACAATGATCAAAAGCTTGATCATAAGGACATGATCAGTACGATCAATGACATTCCTGCCGAGAAACTGCTGCCAAAACAGGGCTTTTTCAAAAAAATGTGGTCAAAGACCAGGTCGCTGTCAGCGGATGCCGTGGATAAAATGATGGTGGCCTCTGAAAAAGCCCGTGAGAAAGCTGCTCCCATGCTCGAAAAAGCCAAGGAAAAAGCACGTGAATTAGGAGAAAAGGCTGCACCAATGCTGGAAACTGCCAAAGAAAAAGCCAAAGAACTAGGTGGAAAAGCCATGGATAAGGCCAAAGATCTTGGTGAAGCGGCCAAAGAAAAAATGAACCAGTAAACTTTATGTAGATGGTTTTCTCAAAAGGCGGCCCTCGGGCTGCCTTTTTTGTTGTGCCCTTTTTTGTTTCATTGATCGCAAGCAATTTATATAACAGGTCAATCTAATTGAAAGAGTAAATGATATGAACGACCCCTCCTCCTTGTCGAACCGCGTCGCTCTGGTGACGGGAGCCTCCAGAGGTATTGGCGAAGCGGCTGCCCTGGCGCTTGCCAAAGCTGGTGCTCATGTTGTGGCTCTGGCGCGCACCACCGGTGGGCTGGAGGCGCTGGAAGAAAAAATACTGGATGCTGGCGGCGAAGTGACGCTGGTGCCGTTCGATCTCCTCGAACTTGATCGCATTGATGATCTGGGCGCTGAAATTTTCAAACATTTTGACCGCCTCGATATTCTGGTTGGCAATGCCGCCATTCTTGGTCCCTTGTCCCCGGTAGGTCACGTCAGCCCCAAGGACTGGAGCAAGGTGATCGATCTTAATCTCACGGCCAACTGGCGGTTGTTGCGGATTTTTGACCCCTTGTTACAGCGATCAAAAGCTGGTCGGGCGGTTTTTGTGACCTCTGGTGCGGCTGCTCACAATCAGGCCTATTGGGGCCCCTATTCCACCTCCAAGGCGGGCCTTGAAGCTCTGGTCCGTACCTATGCGCAAGAAAACAACGCAACCAATGTGCGGGCCAATCTGCTGGACCCTGGTATTATTCGCACGACCATGCGGATGAAGGCGTTTCCTGGAGAAGATCCGCAGACATTGGCAGAGCCGCGCGAACTGGCGCCTTTATTTGTGCAGATGTGCGCGCCCGCATATGTGAAAAACGGGCAGATCGAAAAGTTCAGGCGTTGATATCAAACTGGAGGCCGTCAAATGATGGCTCGACATGCTCTGGAAGTTTGGATTTCAGATCGTCATAGTCCAGATCATGATGCATATTGGTTAGAAATGCCCGCTCTGGCTGGATACGTTCGATCCACGACAGGGCCGTATCCACATCAAAATGAGTTTTGTGTCCCTTGAAACGCAGAGCATCGATGATCCATATTTTGGTACCCTGCAGCAGTCGTGCGGTTTCCTCTGGAAATGCGTGTACGTCCGTTGAGTAGGTAAAATTTCCAAACCGAAAGCCCAGAGACAAAATCGACCCATGATGCTGGTTCATGGGCAAAATATCAATGCCGCCCCCTGCACCATCAATGGTAAACGGCGTGTAGGGTTTGATCTCGCACGGGTTGAGAATGGGCGGATAAAAGCTGTCGGGGGGGCATTTGAAGCAATAGGAAAATTTGGGCACAAGATGCTCCAGCACCCGTGCACTCATATAGACATCGGTTCGTTTTTTGGTGTTAAAGGCGACCTGGCGCAAATCATCAATGCCATGGGTATGGTCGGCGTGCTCATGGGTGTAGATGACACCATCAACCTGCGCAATGCCAGCATCCAGCAATTGCATGCGAAGGTCTGGAGAGGTATCGACCAATACTGTTGTGGTGCCATGACGGGAGGTTTTTTGCACGAGAATAGAGCAGCGACGACGGGTGTTTTTAGGATTGTTCGGGTCGCAATTCCCCCAGTGGCCGCCAATACGCGGGACGCCGCCAGAGGCTCCGCAACCCAATATAGTGACGCGCATACTCATGTACAATTGTTTCCAGCGCGATCGGCAAGTTTGGGGACTTTGGCGAACAGTCGATAGAAGTTTTGCGTCGTGGCGTGCGCCACCTCTGCCAAAGAGCGTTCTTGTAAATCCGCCAGTTTTTGCGCCGTATGGACCGTAAAGGCTGGTTCGTTGGTCTTGCCACGGTGGGGCATGGGGGCAAGAAAGGGGGCGTCTGTTTCCACAAACAACCGATCCAGTGGTAGCGTTTTGGCGATGTCTTGCAGCTCCAGTGAGTTTTTGAAGGTCAAAACACCCGACATGGAGATATAAAGCCCCAGTTCCAGCACTTCTTCGGCAAGGCGCTTTGAGGCCGTAAAACAATGAATAAGGGCGGGAAAGGTGCCAATGGCCATTTCCTCTTTTAATATAGAGACGGTATCGTCATCTGCGTCTCGGGTATGGATGACCAGAGGCAGACCGGTCTGGCGCGCCACGTCGATATGGCGCCGAAACACCGCTTTTTGTTGCTCACGCGGGCTGTTGTCATAGTGATAGTCCAGTCCCGCCTCGCCAATCGCCACGACCTTTGGATGGTGTGAAAGGGCGATAATTTCTTCGACACTGATATCATGTTCATCCTGCGCATAGTGAGGATGAGTGCCCACCGAGCAGAAAATAT
Organism: Alphaproteobacteria bacterium; assembly: GCA_024279115.1. Lineage (GTDB taxonomy): Bacteria > Pseudomonadota > Alphaproteobacteria > Rhizobiales > JAKIUO01 > JAKIUO01. Next base: position 23,130 of record JAJRRW010000121.1, on the reverse strand, counting down.
TGTCGTGATTTTCTGCAATTTTGACGATTTTGTCGAACTCGCGCACTTTCGTGCAGATCGTCACCATCTGCTTGATATTGGCCTGCTCGGCACGGGCCAGCACCTCGGCAAGCTGATCGCCAAGTTTTGGGAAATCGAGATGACAATGGGTATCTACTAGCATCATGAGCCGTCTCCCTCCGGTTCGATATAGCGCGGAAACACCCCTTCGGGTTTGGGGAGCGAAGTGCCAGGCGACAAGCGAGCGACGTCTCCAAGCGAAGAAAAATCGCGTTTATTTTGCGGCACAGCCAGCAGATCAAGCAGTTTTTGCGCGGAGTGCGGCATGATCATCTGGCACAAAATGGACACGTTGCGAATGACTTCTGCGGTCACATACAAAATGGTCCCCATACGGGCGGGGTCATCCTTTTGCGGGCCCAGGGTTCTTGTCCTGCGAAATATTTATTGGCATTGGCAACCACGTCAAAAATTGCATCCAGTGCCTTGTTGATGGCCTGCTGGTCCATGGCAGCGCTTGTTTTGGCGTAGATCGCATCACCTTGCGCTATGATATCGAGATCTTGTTGCAAAAGCTCCCCTGGTTCGGGGATGCGGCCGTCACAGTTCTTGGCGATCATCGACAAGGAACGCTGCGCCAGATTACCAAGATCATTGGCAAGGTCGGCATTGATACGATTGACGATGGCCTCGTGCGAGTAGCTGCCATCCTTGCCAAACGGGACTTCGCGCATGAAAAAATAACGCATCTGGTCAAGGCCGTATTGCTCGATCATGGCAAAGGGGTCGACCACATTGCCCACCGATTTGGACATCTTCTCCCCTTTGTTGGTCAAGAAACCATGGGCGAAAACCCGTCCGGGTAACGGCAAGTCTGCTGACATCAAGAAAGCGGGCCAGTAGACGGCATGGAAACGCACAATATCCTTGCCGATCATGTGCAGGTTTGCCGGCCAGAAGTGGTTGCGATCGTGCGTGTCGGGCCATCCCGTTGCGGTGACATAATTGGTGAGGGCATCAATCCACACATACATGACATGGCCATCATCGCCGGGCACCGGTATTCCCCAGTCAAAGGTGGTCCGTGAGATGGAAAGATCTCGCAGCCCGGATTTCACAAAACTGGTGACTTCATTGCGCCGCGCATCGGGGCCAATAAAGTCGGGGTGATCGCTATAATGTTTTAAAAGCGGCTCTTCATAGGCGGACAGCTTGAAAAAATAGCTTTCCTCCTCCAGCCATTCGACAGGAGATCCCAGAGGCTCCCGGCGCACCCCATCGTCGCCAAGTTCCGTCTCTGCTTCTTCAAAATAGGCTTCCTGACGCACCGAATACCAACCGCCATAGGTATCAAGATAAATATCGCCATTGGCCTGCATGCGGGTCCACAATTCCTGGCAGGTTTTACGGTGACGTTCCTCGGTGGTGCGGATGAAATCATCATTGGAGCAATTCAGCGCTTCCACCATATGACGAAAAACCGCCGCGTTTTTATCTGCCAGTTCGATGGGCGATATGCCCTCGCCCTCAGCGGTGCGCTGCATTTTTTGACCATGCTCGTCCGTGCCAGTCACGAACAACACGTCTTTGCCATCCAGGCGCGCATACCGCGCCAGCACATCAGTCGCGATGGCCGTATAGGCGTGGCCAATATGAGGCACCCCGTTGGGGTAGAAAATGGGCGTTGTGACATAGAAGCTGTTCTCGCTCATATCAGTACATTTATCCTTGTTGGGCCGGTCATGCGCGCCAGTACCCCTTAGAGTTTGTCGGATGGAGCAATTGGCAGGCCGCCATTGCAGCGGGCGGTCTCTTCAATCGTTGCAAAAAGATCGAGAATGAAATTGCCGCGATCCTGATTTAGCAGATCTGTTTCGTTTTTTTTCAAAGTGATTGTTTCCCATAGCTGTGTCCATTGTGCAAGCTTGTGTTTGTCGCCGCTGCCCGTAAGGACGCCCTGCCGGATCCTGTGCGCTATTTGAGACGACAGCAGGTGCAGAAAATTATGATAGTCCTGCTCGCCAGCCCGCGCGGATAATCGCTCCGCCAGCGCGCTGATCGCCTGGGGATCCATGCGGGGCAACAGATCAAGTATCTTGCGGATCTCGTGATAATCTTCAAGGGTGCGGCCACTGGTAAATTCGAGGGCCGCGCGGGGGCTGCCCTCGGCCAGCTCGAATATCACCGATAGCTGCTCGCCGGTGGGCAATGTGATCTGCGATTGCTCTGCGATATGGCTCACACAGGCTTGTAATGTCGGTGTATCAAGTCCTTGCAACCGCAATTTCTGGCACCGCGATATAATCGTTGTAGGGAGCTTGCCCTGTTCCGATGAAACCAGCAGAAACAGGCAAAAAGCGGGTGGTTCCTCGAGCATTTTCAGCAAGGCATTGGCGGCATTCATGTTGAGATCATCGGCGCGGTCAATGATCACCACGCGCCATTTTCCCATACCAGCCGTATTGCCCAAAAAGCGTTGCAGTTCGCGCACATCGTCAACTGATATGGTGGTTCTGAATTTTTTGGTTTTACTGTTCCAGCTACGGCGCAGCACCAGAAGGTTGGGATGAGCGTTGGACTGTATCAGCTGGGCACCGGTGGTCGAATAATCGAGCGCTTGACCCGGCGAGTTATCCAGGATATTGGGGCTTTCGCGAGCAAGTATCATTTGAGCAAATCGGTATGCCAGGGTTGCCTTGCCGATGCCGGCCCGGCCCTGGATCAGCCAGGCATGATGGAGCTTGCCTGCCTGCATTGCCTGACGAAAATCAAACTCAGCCTCTTGATGACCAAACAGGCTGGTGCTCTGTCGAGGATGCGGCGCGCCTATGAGCTGGTCAGGATTTTCTTTGTCGAGATCAACAGACACATGAATGGCCCTTTATTGGAGGTCTGATTGTTGGATTATATAGTATATTGCCACCTTGACCATAGTCACCAGCTTCGCACTATGGCCGCGCTTGGTGACTAACCTTGGGGGATAAGGGCATAGCGCTGCGAAACAAGTTCCCAAATTCGTTTGGCCAGCTCGTCGGGGGGCACCTGGCCGTCAAAAACCACGCAGCGCTCGGGATCTTTGCGGGCAATATCCAAAAATGCCTGACGCAAACGGGTGTGAAATTTCATATCCATGGATTCAAAACGATCCGCATCGCCGCCGGTCGTTTGCTTTTGCCGGGCCTGTGCGCGGCCAAGTCCTATTTCCGGTGGCAGATCAATGAGGATGGTGAGGTCTGGGATGGTATCGCCAACCACGGTGCGCTCCAGCGCACGGATCAAGGACACGGGCAGATTGCCGCCAGCTCCCTGATAGGCCATGGTGGAATCCATAAATCGATCACAAATGACCCAGTTGCCCTTTTTAAGGGTTGGCCTGATGACACTTTCCAGATGATCGTCTCTGGCGATGGAAAACAACAGCGCTTCGGCGAACGGTCCAAATTTGGCAACCCGTCCCTCCAGCAGAAGTTTGCGAATGGATTCAGCCTTCAGCGAGCCGCCAGGCTCTCTGGTCATCACGACTTTTTTGCCCAATCGTTGCAGCGAGCTTGATAGCAAGCGTACCTGTGTGGACTTGCCGGCGCCCTCGCCGCCCTCAAATGTGATGAATTTGCCAATGGTCATGTTAAAAAAGCCAACCAAATGTCTGAAACAATAGCGTATCGACACCGCGCCATATGATACCGGCGCGGTTAATATCTTCCGCGGCGTAAAGAGGGATCTTGTTGACTACAGAGCCTCGTCCCTTGACCTCTAAAAATGCCACTTGTTGACCGGTTTTAATCGGCGCTTGCAAGGGGCCCTGGTAGATGATCTTGGCGGGGATTTTTTTGGATGCCATATGGCGCGGTAAAAGCGCATTGGCCCCTTTGTGAGGTTCACCGACAAGAGACACATAGCTGCTTGAACCACCGATCACCCGGGCGTAGCCAACCACCGCATCAGGGGCGAAAAGTTTATACTGCTTAAAGCTATTAAATCCCCATTCGAGCAGTTTTTCGGCTTCAGTACGGCGGGACTTTTTTGTTTTCAACCCGTTCAGCACCGCAACAAGTCGGCGCCCGTTTTTTACGGCCGAAACAGTCAAGCCATATCCGCTATCCTTGGTGAAACCTGTTTTCAGCCCGTCTGCACCATATTTGAAAACCAGCGGGTTCCTGTTGAAAAACCGAAACTTGCGGTATTTGAACTTCTTTTGTGAGAAATAATGGTAATATTCAGGATATTGCCGGATGAGATGCAAGGATAGCAGCGCCAATTCTCGTGCAGTCATGAGCTGTTTGGGATGCGGGAGACCTGTCGAATTGGCAAAGATCGCCTGTTTCAGTCCGATCCTTCGTGCTTCTTGGGTCATCAAGGAGGCAAAAGCAGCTTCACTGCCAGCTATTCCTTCAGCCGTAATAATGCAGGCATCATTGCCGGACTGGATGACAATGCCCTTCAATAAATCAGAGATCAGAATGTTTTTGCCCAGCGGGGCAAACATAGCAGCGGTGCCCGAGGGGCCGCCCCCGGTACGCCAGGCATGTTCAGAAACCTTGTAAGTATCGTCCAGTTTCAATCGTCCGCTTTTCAGCTCCTTGAACAATAAAACTGTGGTCATGAGCTTGCTCATGCTGGCGGGGGCCATCAGCTGATCAGCGTTTTTTGCGTACAGGACCGATCCGGTGTCTGCGTCAATCAATACGGCAAACATTGCTTTGCTCGTGAAAAGCGGCTTGGCGTGAGTTGGAGAATTGAAAAACAGGTTCAGGAATACTGAAAATGTGATCACCGCGAAAAGTGCGAGGGCCGATTTGGGGGGGGTCATGTGCACATTATGTCCAGAAACAGGTGTTTTTTGTAGATAGATAACTATTGTCAATGATCCATCCAAGGTCAACTATTGCGCCATATTATGGGATAAATCAACTGTGGACGAATTAAGATTGGCGACCCAAAGACCCAGACTGTCATTCTCGAGCTAATGATCGTTGCCAAAGGGATCAAATTTGCGGCTCGAAGTGGTTTGATAATTCGAGCGCTGCACCCGGGAATGTTAAATCGTTTCATTGTACTGGCCGATCGTCGCGCGCCGCCCGTAACGCATCTTGTTGGCCAGAATTCGTTTTTCGAACCGATCATCCCCGTTCATGGGAGCTTTGCCGATATATTTCACACGCACCCGCGCGGTACCATTGTTCTTGAAGCCAAGAATGGTGGCGGCTTTGCGAGACAGATCAATCAGTCGGTTGTGTCGATAGGGGCCGCGATCATTGACACGTACAATCAAGGAGCGCTGGTTGGCGAGATTGGTCACTTCAACCAGCGTTGGCAGGGGCAGCGTTGGATGGGCGGCTGTCAAGGCATCCATATCGAACACTTCACCATTGGCTGTTTTGCGGCCATGGAACAAATCTCCATACCAGGAGGCCATGCCAACGCGATCATAACTTGTGTCAATGCGCGGGCGATACCATTTATTGGCGATCTTGTAAGGCCGGCCAACTTTGTAATGCCCGCCCCCTTTGGGAACGGTCTGGCCGTAATTGACAACTTTTTTGCTCAAATCGAGGCGATTGCTTTTTGTTCCATTCGGACTGGCACAGGCACTGACCAGCAAGCTGGCTGCCAAAACAAACAGAACTTTTGAAGACATAGGGCGATCAGCCACGTTAGGTTGGTCTTGGTCAAAACGAATGGTCATGTATCAGCCTTGAATCTTGTCATTTATTGCAATGGAATATTGTCTAACTACAAAAGCACAGACAATAATCACGTGTGCCCCGCGCTAAAATTTGCAGTGTGGGCGATCTTGATCATTTACGGCCCGCCTTAACAAAACCCTAACGAGGCGCGTTGCCATGTATTAGCGGAAAGAAATTGGGGGAAATTGGGGAGAAAATATGCCAATCAAGGGGTTATAGGCGTCAAAGACATTGAAAATGGTATGAAATCAATAATTCAGCCGCCAAATGCAAACTGGTGATTGATTAATCCAATATTTCCCTATATTCATCGCCATGTCTTTTGCAGCCGTAGCGAAGTCGCTTTGGCTGAAAAGATGGAGAGGTGGCCGAGCGGTTGAAGGCACCGGTCTTGAAAACCGGCAAGTGTGCAAGCATTTCGTGGGTTCGAATCCCACCCTCTCCGCCAGTATTTTTATCTCATGGCTGATCCTCGCTGTGCTCGGGCCTTTGATGGGACGGTTACTTGGCGCTCGCTCGCTCGGGCCTGATTTTATCGCATTGTCAGGGCATGGCGCAGGCTCTCTGGCGGTGACATCATTTATTGTGGGGGTCGTTCTCGCGCTCATTGCGGGCTTGCTCGAGTTTTTTGCCACGTCCGTTCCATTTGAGGGTGAGGTTTCGGCGCCAGCGCCGCACGGATGGCAGGTCGTGGGAAAGCACCAGCAAGCCAAGCGGGATCATCCAGAAGCCAAGTATGGGCAAAAACCCCAAAATCCCCCCGATGATCAAGAGAACGCCGATGGTCATACGGGCCAATTGCGATTTGGGTAACTTGAATTCTTTGCTGCCAAGGCGAATTTTTGGGCTCATTCGAACCATCCTTCTCGATCAATATTCCCGATATAACTCTCGCATCATAGACATGAATATGGTCTTTAACAGGGAAAACTATTGGGCTTGCCGATATTGGGCGTCCATAAGTTGATAAATCCAGGAGACAAGCTTTTGAAAACCCCAACCAAACTATGTCATTTGGGACGTAACGCACGGCAACAGGGTGCGTTCGTCAACCCCCCTGTCTATCGCGGGTCGACCATGTTGTTTTCTTCTCTAAAGGAGCTTCACAACCCTCCTTCTGGATATGGCTATGGTCGAGGCGGGTCGCCAGCGCAAGAGGCGCTTGGCGAGCTGATGTGCGAGCTTGAACAAGGCAGCTATTGCAAGCTCACATCTTGTGGTCTGCTGGCGATTACCGGCACGCTCATCTCTTTGGTCAGAGCTGGCGATCATATTTTGGTGCCAGATAGCGTGTGTTATCCAACGCGCCATTTTTGTGATCTGACCCTGAGTGCTCTGGGCATTGAGATTACCTATTATGACCCTCTTGTTGGCGCGGGGATTAGCGAACTCATTCGCCCCCAGACAGTCTTGATTTACACCGAGTCTCCTGGCTCCGACACCTTTGATATTCAAGATATTCCAGCCATTGTCGCCGAGGCAAAAAAGCATGACATCCTTGTGGTGATCGACAATACCTGGGCCACGCCGCTGTTCTACAAGCCCCTGACGCAAGGGGTTGATGTGTCCATCCACTCGGCCACCAAATATATCACCGGTCATTCTGATGCTTTGCTGGGCATCATCGTTGCCAATAGGAGGGCCGCAAAAAAACTACAGCGAGCCCAAGGGGCGCTTGGTCTTTGCCCGGGGTCCGAAGAGGTGTTTTCGGCTCTCAAGGGCCTGCGCACTCTTGATCTGCGTTTGCAAAAGCATCAAGAAACAGCTTTACAACTGGCAACTTGGCTGGAAACGCGCCCCGAGGTTGATGAGGTCTTGCATCCGGCACTTCCCTCGTTTGCCGGGCATGAGCTTTGGAAACGAGATTTTACCGGCGCCTCGGGACTGTTTTCAATCGTTCTCAAACCCTGCTCTGATGAGGCGCTGGCAGCCATGGTGGACCATCTCAAACTGTTTGGTATTGGCTGGTCGTGGGGAGGCTATGAAAGTCTGATTGTCTTGCTAAATGCCAAGGGTGCACGCACCGCGACCAACTGGCAGCCAAAAGGACCGTTTCTTCGTATTCACGCAGGATTGGAAGATGTTGAAGACCTGAAAAAAGATCTTTTAGAAGGGTTCGCCAGATTAAAAGATGCAAGCTAGAAGCAGCAGATTGAGAGAGTAGTCGTTTCCAGCTATTGCCAATCTTGCTGCGTCCTCTCTCATTGTGCTCTGGCGCTGGAGAAGAGGCGGCCCTGATCTGGTGGGAAAACTGGCACGGTGCGTCAGGTGCGATAATCAAGTCCAAAATCGAAAACGGGTGCGGAGTGTGTCAACGCCCCCACCGATATGAGATCGACTCCCGTTTCAGCGATGTGTTTCACCGATTGCAAATTGACACCGCCAGAGGCTTCCGTAACGGCACGTCCGTCAACCAGTGCCACAGCTTTTTCAAGCATTGCCGGTTTCATATTATCGAGCAGCACCGCATCAACCTTGTAATTCATAACGGTTTTCAACTGTGCCAGCGTGTCGACCTCAATTTCAATACGCACCATGTGACCTGCGAGTTTGCTCACCCGTTCCAGAACCTGCTTGACGCCGCCAGCACTGGCAATGTGATTGTCTTTGATGAGCACTGCCTGATCCAACCCGTAGCGATGATTTTGGCCGCCACCGGCGCGCACGGCATATTTTTGAAAGGCGCGCAGACCGGGCAAGGTTTTGCGTGTGCAGCAGATAGCGGCATTTGTTGCTTTTACCTGTTCGACAAATTTTGCGGTGAGACTGGCAACGCCGCTTAGATGGCACAAATAGTTGAGCGCCACTCGTTCGGCGGCCAGGACCGCTCGACTATTGCCCTGCATGGTCAAGATCACCTCTCCCGCCTCCACCTTGTCGCCATCGCTCATTTTCCTGGCGAGGACAATATCTGGATCAAGCCTTGCGAACGCTGCTAGCGCCAGAGGCATGCCAGCAATGGTGCCAGATTGTCTGGCCATGATGCGTCCCGACATGATGTCATCGGCACCAAGCACGGCATTGCCGGTAATATCGCCAGCAAGACCAAGGTCTTCTTGCAGGGCGGTGTCGATGGCGCTTTGCGTGAGATGATGGGGAAACGTTGGTTCTATCATGGACGATTATGCTTTCTGGTTGTTCAATAATTGTGCTGCTGCCCGCTCAGCCTGCTCCAGTGAGATAAATGATCGGTGGGCCCATTTGGCATCGGGCTTGAGAAAATCTGTCCGATAATGCCCACCACGGCTTTCCTTGCGCATCGCGGCGCTGATGGTGATGATCCGTGCTGTGGTCAACATATTTGACATGGTCAGGTGGTCTTGATGCTTGTATGCCAGCTCCGTAAGGCGTTGCAGAGCAAGGGTTAGTCCTTGTTCACTGCGCTCAATGCCGACATATCGATCCATCAGCTCGCGCATTTCCTTGATGTCTTTTCGCTGGGGTGCCCGTATGGCCGTCTTGACATTTTCCAGCTCCTGGTAAAGGTCTTTTTTGCGCCGCTTTGGCATGTGGGTAAAACTGCTATTTCGGGCCAGATCTTCCGCCACACGAGCGGCAAATATCACCGCTTCCAATAATGAATTTGAGGCCAGCCGATTGGCTCCATGCGCCCCGGTTGAGGCGACCTCTCCGCAGGCCCAAAGTCCGTTGAGGGTTGTGCGGCCAAAGGCATCTGTGTGAATGCCGCCCATATGAAAGTGCGCAGCGGGCGCAACGGGTATGGGCTCATTGAGGGGGTCAATGCCTGCGTCTCGGCATTTTTTATAAACCGAGGGGAAGTGAGTTTTGAAGTCCGCGCCGATCGCCTCGCGGCAATCAAGAAAGGCGCCGCGTCCCTCTATATTTTCGCGAAAAACGGCGCGCGCCACAATATCCCTTGGCGCCAGTTCGGCATCTTCATGCAGCTTGGCCATGAAGCGCTCGCCGCTCTTGTTGATGAGGGTTGCGCCCTCTCCGCGCAGGGCTTCTGTGGCAAGGGGGGCTGGGTCGGTGTTGGCGTTAATGGCGGTTGGGTGAAATTGCACAAATTCTGTGTCGGCCAGAAAGACACCGGCTCTGGCGGCCATGGCGAGGGCTTCCCCGTTGGCCTGTTTTGGGTTGGTTGTTATCTTGTATAATGCGCCGATGCCCCCTGCTGCCAGCACCACTTTTCGGGCCGGTAAAAACAGGTGCTGGCCTTTGCTCGACCAGCAATGCACGCCTTTGATGGCCTTATTTTTTGTTGCCAGTTTTTTGGCGGTATAGCCCTCGATGATCTGGATATTGGGCTTGGCGCGCACGGCTGAAACAAGCGCTTTCATGATGGCCCCGCCAGCTCTGTCGCCCTTCACGCGGACCACACGCCGAGCGCTATGGGCGGCTTCACGCGACAACAAAAGATCGCCCTCCAGATTGCGATCAAAGGGGGTGCCATAGGATAACAGGTCGGCGACCCGCGCGGCAGCCTGGCTTGTTAAAATATGGGCGATATGAGCGTTGACTATACCAGCACCGGCGTTAATGGTGTCCATCGCATGGGCGAATGCGGTGTCACCGGTCTCGATGGCTGCCGCGATGCCGCCTTGCGCCCAACTGCTCGAGGCCCCTTTGCCAAGGGGGGCAGAGGTGACAATGGTCACGGGGATCGGGGACAGCTTGAGGGCCAGAAATAACCCGGCAAGACCAGCCCCGACAATGACAATTTCATGCTGTTTCCAGTCAGAATTCACCGCCTGCCGCCTCTCAATTGTTGAGATTGATCATGCGCTCAATCGGTTTGCGAGCCGCCTCGGCGATCTTTGGATCAACACAGACCTCATCCTTGAGCTCCAACAGAGCATCAAGAATGGCCGGCAGGGTAATGCGCTTCATGTGCGGGCACAGATTACACGGGCGGATGAACTGCACATCTGGGTTTTCAACAGCGATATTATCGCTCATGGAACATTCCGTCACCAGCATGACCTTTTCGGGCTGGTTATCTTGTACCCAGTTGATCATCCCCGCAGTCGACCCCGAAAAGTCGGCTTCTTCCAGAACGTCTGGTGGACATTCTGGATGAGCGATGATTTTCATATCCGGTTCGGCATTTCGGAACGAGCGCATTTGCGGTCCTGAAAAGCGCTCATGCACTTCACAATGCCCAGCCCAGGTCAGCACTTTTACATCCGTCTGCTTGGCTACATTTTGAGCCAGAAACTCGTCAGGGATCAACAAAACTTCGGGACTGTTGTGTTCCTTGGCCATCGCCTCGACTATTTGCGCGGCATTTGCCGAGGTACAGGTAATGTCACACTGCGCTTTCACGTCAGCCGAGGTGTTGATGTAGGTGACAATCGGTACACCTGGGTGCTTTTTGCGCAGATCCTTGACATCTTGCGCGGTAATGCTGTCGGCCAGCGAACAACCAGCGCGCTGATCGGGGATCAGAACCATCTTGCCTGGATTAAGAATTTTTGAGGTTTCGGCCATAAAGTGAACCCCCGCCTGGATGATCACATCGGCATCAGACTTGGCGGCTTCGCGTGCCAAAGCCAGGCTGTCGCCAGCAAAATCAGCGACGCCATGAAAGATCTCCGGGGTCATATAATTGTGGGCCAGCAAAACGGCGTTACGCTGTTTTTTCAAATCATTGATGGCTTTGATATAAGGGGCATGAATACGCCATTCCTGCCGGGTGATGACCTCTTTGAGCTTTTCATACAGCTTGGCCATTTGCGCCTCGAGCGCTGGCGTGAATTCAAGGGATGGTTTGGGCGGAGGCGCTGGTTTTGGGTTGCCACAGCTCTTTGCACTGATTTCAGTGTTCGGTGTTTCCAGACTATTCATATAGGCCATGTTACATCATCCCTCTTTTAGAACGCGTCATTGCACGACAACCGGTCAGGCAATTTGTTGGCGGCATTTAAGGTAATGCTCAATATGAGCATAAATAAGGCCTTAAAATAACCGGCTCAATAACCGGTCAATTTTCACCATCATTACTCTCAATCGGTGGCGAAGGCAATAGTTCCGCTCAATACGAGTATAAGATGGGGTTTAGCAGGGCCTATTTCAAGCCATATTACATTGTTCAGGCATTTGGCGGCGGAGTGGTTGCTTTGACACGCAGCCCTGGCGAAGGGCGCTCGACGAGCGCTACCCGCCTGAATTTAAACAATTTGGCTGGCCTGCCTCCGGTTGATTTTTTCATATCGCCAGTGGCCTCGACAAATCCCCCTCCCTCGACCAGACGGCGAAAATTTTGCTTGTGCAAGGGGGTGCCAGAGATCGCTTCAACGACTTTTTGTAATTCATACAAGGTGAACTCTGGAGGCAATAATTCAAACACCAGAGGCCGGTATTTGAGCTTGCCGCGCATCCGGCTCATGGCGGTTGCCAGAATACGGCGATGGTCATGGTTCATGGGCCGGCCAAGTTCGCAGGGCGTATCCCAGGCTTTGGCAGCACTGCGCCCATCGATCAGCGCCTCTTCCAGTAATCCAGCTTCATAAAGCAGCTCGTAGCGGTCCAGCACCTTTTCTTCGTCCCAGCTAACACCGTTCAGGCCAAACAAGAACCTGATGCGCTCCTTGCGCCCTAAAGGGTGCTCATGGGCGTCATTGTCTGGTTTGCGTTTACACCATTCAAGCAAAAGCGGTTCGATGGTGGTGTCGATGATCTGCGGGCGACCAAGACGCCAGTCTTCCCAGGGGAAGAAATCGTACCAGCGCCGCTGCCTGACATGCTCTTTGGCGATGTCGGTTTGCAGGGTCAGTGCCAGATAGCCGATGGACACCATATGGGGGCCACGATCACCTTCACGGGCATGGCGACCACGATCGCCAAACGTATAGAGTTGTTCCACATAGCCAAGTGACAAGCCGGTTTGCTCCTCGACCCAGCGCCGCAGTCCAATTTCCAGGGTTCGGTGAGCCAAAGGCGTAAAGACCCCGAACGGCAAACTGTCGCGAGCTTTGGAATTTCCCGGTGATGTGACGCATACAACATGTGGTTCATTGCGATCAACGGACACGATAGAGGCATGCAGGCCAAGTTCGATGCCAGCCTGGCGAGGCTTGATACTCATATGCGTTGTCCCCTCCTTTGTCATGTTGCCGTGAGGTCGTTAGGGCTGATGAGTGCTGGCATCGAGAACGGCGCTGCTTCCATCGCCACATCGCCCCGGCTCATTGCCTCAATCGCAGCGATCATTTGCCCAGAACGCCCCAGCACCTGATCTGCGCAAGAGACCAGCAGAGGGTTGGGGGTGGCGGTGGCTGACATATCCCTCATCAGGCGGGCGATTTGCTGTTCTTCGATCTGAGGGTTCAGCGCACAAAGCGCTATAAATGCAGCTGCCGTAGAGCGCGAAATGCCCGCCCAGCAATGGATTACCAAGGGGCTTTGCTGATCCCACCGCACGGTAAAATCAATCAATTGTTCCACATGTCGATTGGAGGGCGTAACCAATCCGGATGTGGGGGCCTCAATATCGTTCATGGGGAGTTTGAGGTGACTGTTTTGGTCAACGGACCTGGGCGTTTGCGGCATCATTTGCTCATTGATCAGCGATACCAGATGCCGTGCGGAATTATCGGATACGACCTTTTCCAGTATATCGAGAGAACAGACAATGATCTTGGCGGACGTCATGCCTGCACTCCTGATTGTCAACGGGTCCTAATCACCAGCGAATAATTCTTCAAAGCGCTTTAAAAACCGGTGCTGAGCTTCTGGCACCTGCATTGGCCTTAATTGCGAAAACCGCTCATGAAAACAAGGATCGAGATCAGCGGGGTCGCCGAACAGGCTGATGGCTTCTTTGGTGTCAAACCCCGCTAGCGCGGTGGCTTCAAAATAGGCAGATATGCGGTCGGCCTGTTTGACCAGCTTGTTGACCGTCATAGGGGGGCTGGCAGGCAAGCCAAATTTGATATGGATGGTTTCAAGCAGTCGCTTCTCGACCGTTTTATAGTCAAAGCCGATCACCGCCTTAAAGGGGCTGATCAGATCACCGATCACATATTCGGGACTATCGTGTAAAAGCGCTACTAGACGCCATGTGCGGGGGGCCTCTGGATAGAGCAGGCACAATAATTCCTCGACCACAAGAGAATGCTGGGCAACCGAAAACGAATTATCTCCCGATGTCTGACCGTTCCAGCGCGCCAGTCTGGCTAACCCATGAGCAATATCTTCTATTTCCACATCAACAGGAGAGGGAGACAGTAAATCCAGACGCCGCCCAGATAACATGCGTTGCCAGACACGGGCTTTGGGTTCATTGATGGCTGGCATTCCCGGTTTTGGTTCCGATATTGAATTCATGGCTCTGGCCTATTTTGGTTTATGTCAGAAGTATAGAGAACTCTAGCTTAACTTGCGAACTGCTTACGTGTTATTTTTGTGGCGCCTCGAATTTATTGGCAAGCGCGCGGCATGGTTCATATCTGTGGCAACTGACGAGGTGATCATTGACCAGACCTGCTGATTGCATGAGCGCATAGACACCAACTGGACCACAAAAGCGAAAGCCTTTTTGCTTGAGAGCCTTTGACAGTTTTTCACTCACCGCCGTCTTGGCGGGAATATCGTCAATGCGGGCCATTTCATTATCAATTGTCTGGCCGTCGACAAAATCCCAGAAAAAGGCCCCCAGACTTTGGGTTTGCGCAAGCTCCAGATAGGCCCGGGCATTGCCAATCACGGCTTCGATCTTGGCCCTGTTGCGGACAATGCCTTTGTCGAGCATCAACTCTTCTATCTTTTGCGGTCCATAGTGGACGATTTTTTGGGGATCGAACTCATCGAAACAATGAACGAATCGCTCTCTCTTGTTTAGGATTGTGATCCAGGAAAGCCCCGCTTGGAACCCCTCAAGCATGAGTTTTTTAAATAAGGTGCGATCATCCTTGACCGGCACACCCCATTCCTCATCATGATACCGTACATAGATTTCTTGCGCCCCGACCCAGGGGCAGCGAACAAGTTCCTTATCACTCATGACCATAGCTTCCTTTCCATAATCTGCGGGTCTGTGTCATTCTTTGGATGTAAATTGCTCGCCATAGCCGGCCCAGGCGGGGCGAAACAGCTCGACCTGTGTGCCGTTCACATCAAATGACACGCCCGCGTCAAGCGCTTTTACGGCACGATCGAGGCGGATTTCAGCCAGTCCCTGGCGACCAGAAGCGGAGCCAAGCCGCCCAATTGTGGCACTATCGGCTTTGATGTCGGCGGGGGTCGCAGGCAAATCCCCGTGAGCACGTATAATCATGGGACGCTTTCGGGACGTGCCGCGATGTTGCATGCGGCTCACCACCTCTTGCCCGACATAGCAGCCCTTTTTGAAGCCAATACCGTTGAGCTGGTCCATGGCGATATCATGGGGAAAGCAGCTGCCATGCACAAAATCCACAGGCGCTTGGGGGAGGCCGTGATGGATACGGTGGGCAAGCCATTTGTCAGGCTTGGGTGTGCAGGTTTCATTCGCGCCGTTGAGCATTATATGGCGCGATCCCATGGGCTCGAAGCGTGGATCCCTATAGCTAAGCACATCATCGGCAGATATTGCGTCTTTGTCGATGGTCGCGCAGATGGCGGCCTCTGACAGCGCCTCAAGATCGACTTTGGCGCGCAGTCGGTAGAACATCAAACGCTTGAGAAGATCATCTACCTGACTTTTTTCGACATCAACGAGGTAAGTATCGTCATGCTTGAGGATAAAAAAATCAAACAACAGCTTGCCTTGCGGTGTTAACAGGCCCGCATAGATGGCCTTGTTCTTGCTGGCTCCTTCAATGTCATTGGTCAAAATTCCTTGTAAAAAATCATGGGCATCCTCCCCGCCGATTTGAATAGCCGATCGGTTTTCCAGCTTGATCAATCCGCTCATCCGCTCGCATCCTTCCCAGTTCTGCAATTAGAATTCTCATGGCCCTTGCATGGCATGAATAGTAACGTTATCTCCTAACGAGCACATGAATTACCTGTCAATCAAGATAAAGGGTCAATAAATATGTACGACCTCCTTATAATCGGCGGCACTATTGTCAATCACGATGGTACAAATGAGGGTGATATCGGCATCAAGGATGGCAAGATAGCAGCCATTGGCTCGCTAGCGGGGCAACAGGCCGACAAGGTCCTCAAAGCCGATAATCTGCATGTCCTGCCCGGTGTGATTGATACACAGGTACATTTTCGAGAGCCAGGCCTCACCCATAAAGAAGATCTGGAAACGGGTAGCCGGGCGGCCGTCAAGGGGGGCGTCACAGCGGTTTTTGAAATGCCCAACACCAATCCCTCCACGACCACCGTTGAGGCAATCGCCGATAAGGTTGAACGCGGACGCAACCGCATGTTTTGCGACTTTGCCTTGTACGCGGGGGCCAGCACCGACAATATTGATCAGTTGGCACAGCTGGAACGCGCGCCAGGGTTTGCGGCATTAAAGTATTTATGGGGTCTTCCACCGGCAATCTACTGGTCGCAGAAGATGAGGCTCTGTCACGCCTGTTCCAGACCATCACAAGAAGAGCGGCGTTTCATTCAGAAGATGAAGCACGTCTGCAGCAAAGGCTTGGCGAGCGGGTGACGGGGGATGCCTCCAGTCATCCCGTCTGGCGCGATGAGCTGACCGCGATCAACAGCACCAAGCGCCTGTTACGCCTGTCGCGCCAAAATGCCCGGCGTATCCATGTGTTGCATATTACAACGGCGGAGGAGGTCGACCTGCTGGGAGCCTGCAAGGACATTGTCTCGGTGGAAGTGACCCCACAGCATTTGACCCTTTATGGCCCCGAAGCCTATGAGCGGCTGGGGTCGCTTGCCCAAATGAACCCGCCTATTCGCTCCAAACATCATCAAGAAGCGTTGTGGAGAGGGCTGAACGCCGGTATCGTAGATGTGATTGGCTCTGACCATGCCCCCCATACGCTCGAAGAAAAACAAAATGCTTATCCAGGTTCGCCGTCCGGTATGCCAGGAGTGCAGACACTGGTGCCCTTGATGCTGGACCATGTCAATAAGGGCCGGTTAAGCCTGCAACGCTTTGTAGATCTTACCTCTCACGGTCCCAACCGCTTGTTCGGGCTGGCTGGCAAAGGGCGTCTGGCCGTTGGCTATGACGCTGATATTACTCTTATCGATATGAGCACGAACCGCACCATCAGCAATAAACAAGGGGAAAGCCGCTGTGGCTGGACGCCGTTTGATGGCATGCAGGTGACCGGCTGGCCGGTGGGCACCATCGTGCGCGGCCATCAAGTCATGCGCGACGATGAAATCATCGCTCCGGCGATCGGCCAACCGGTCAGGTTTCAAGAAACTTTTGCGCCTGACAGGAGCTAAGAGCGTTTGCCCGAGGTATAGCGCTGATAGGTTTCAGTCACAGATACTTTGGGAGCCTTGTAGAAGATGTGACGGCCGATCTTCTTGAGACGGCGCATTTTACGCCGCCAGCGCGGGGCCACGTAATCGGCGTGATAGTGGGTGGCGTGACCAATGCTTTTCAGCCATGTCTGCCCCACCAGAACCTGATTGGCCAACCGTTTCGAGCGCTCCCACTGACGTTTATTATTCGGTTTGTCAACTTTGCCATCACAGGTGAAGGAGAACTGACAACCGGTGCGCCGGTTTGAACCTTGATAGACCACTCCGCAGATTGTATCTGGATAGTCAGGGCTTCTGACCCGGTTCATGACAACCTGACCAACAGCAATCTGCCCGGCTTCTGGTTCACTGCGGGCTTCGAAATAGAGCGCTGTTGTCATGCAGCGGCGCTCACGTTTTGGAATTCACGTTCCGCCAGACCACCAAAAGCCTTACCGGTACGAAAGGTGCGAGGCACCAGCGGCGAGCCGTTCAGGTCTCTGGCATAGCGACCAGGCAGTGAGGGCATGCGGCGACCTTGCGTGCCGCTAAAGACCAGCTTGGCTGGCAAAGGCATATCAGCAGCAAACAGGGCAATTTCAGCGCTATCAGCGATCGGTACCTCTTGTATCGGGGCCGCTTTGGCAACAATAATCTTGGCGGGTTTAGGCGCCGTTTTCTTGATAGCTGGTTTGGGTTTGCTTAATTGTCTGGCGGCTTTTTTTATAGAGTTGAGAGCATCACGGTAGCGATGGTCGGTTGCCTGTCCACGATCACGTTTGAGGGCCCGATTAACGAGGGGCCCATTATCGATTGCGGGTGAATTGATTTGTGTTTGTTGTTGGGATGCTTTTATGAGATGAGCAAGACCTTGCCGATCCGCTCCTTGCTTGTTTTTCTTGAGAGAGGCGTTGATCAACTGGTCAAGAGCATCGACCTGCTTGTTAATCTCGTGATGAGAACGCGCTGTGGCGGGCTGGAAATTAGTTGAAATATTGGGATTTGCGGTCTTTTGCTCAGACATGGCAAGATCAAAGCCCTGGAACCCGGCGATCAGACCTGTTGAAACAATCATCAGGCCGGTCAACATCCCCGACTTGTTTCGCGCTTTTTTCTTGTCTCTACTACTCATGACTGCAACACTCTTTGCTAGACGCTGTCCCTAAATTCCCATGTGAATGCGCTATTATTATTTTGAAGCACTCGCAATTCTTCTAGGTACAGAAAAGCAAATATTCTTTACACACTCGTTAACTCACCGTATTTACTAGGTTTTTCGATGTTTAATGGTAAAATTCTCGATAAGAAAACAGCCCATTGAGATCAAAATGAAGCAGTATATGCAAAAACTCCCCTTAATACGTGGTGTGCGTCACATATCTTTGTTTCGTGTGATTTCTGGATATTTAGTCTTGTCAACTGGTCAGTGCCAAGTTGTTATCAGATGAAATGCTGAAATGATTTATGGTGTAACAGTCAAAAATCATGGTTACAGCACATGGGATATTATTGCTACTTGTCGGGTGCTCCATATGTTGGAGTATTTACTGCTCCAGCAGCGCCTTGAAACGGATACCATATTCATCCAGTTCGGGAATTAACAGCTTTATCCGCCCAGACAGAACCAGTCCGTTTGAGCCATCAATGGTGATCTCGTCTCCCTCATTGAAGGTCTGACGCCCGACTTTCATGGTCTTTTGCTCAAGATCCAGTTTGATGAAGCGGGCATCGACGATGCACGGGCGGCCGATATCGCGGGCAATATCGGCGGCGTGGGAGGTCATCCCTCCCCGACGGGTCAAAATGGCCGACGCGGCATTCATGCCCGCAACATCATTGGGGCTTGTTTCATTGCGCACGAGGATAACAGATACGCCATTTTCCGCTTTCTTGATCGCCTCGGCTGGCGAAAAGACAATTTGACCAGACGCAGCGCCTGGAGATGCTGGCAAGCCTCTGGTGATAATTGGCGCCTTGATACCGGGGTCAAGGGTCGGCTGGGTCAGTTTTTGAAAGCCCTTGAGGGATACGCGCTCAATGGCTTCTTGTTTGGTGATCAGCCCTTCATCAAGTAAATCGAGCGCCACGCGAATGGCGACTTGCAAGGAGCGCTTGGCGGTCCTTGTCTGCAATATGTAGAGCCGCCCTTGTTCAATCGTGAACTCGATTTCCTGCATGTCGCGAAAACGGGTTTCCAGTTTTTGAGCAATTTCGACCAGCTCATCAAATTGCCGGGGCATATGTGATTGCAAGCTCGCACCTTTATCACCGCGCTCAATACGGGCCTGTTCGTTCAAGGCGCGAGGCGAATGAAAGCCATCAACAATATCTTCACCCTGCACTTTAGGAAGATATTCTCCATAAAGCCCTGGTTTTCCATTGGCTGGATTGCGCGAAAAAGCCACGCCAGAAGCGCTGTCACCAGAACGGTTTCCATAGACCATCAATTGAACCGTCACCGCCGTGCCACCAGCGTCTTCAAGGCCCTGAATAGCGCGATAGCTGATGGCTCTTGGCGAATACCAGGAGCGAAAAACGGCGCCGATGGTGGTCAAAAGCTGCTCGTTGATTTCCTGGGGGTAGCTGGTGCTGGTTTGGGAGGTGATCGCTTGTTTGAAGCGCTCAACAATTACCGCCCAGCCCGTATCAATGATTTGATTTTCTTTCTTGAACCCCTGTTCAATGCGAAATTCATCAATGATATCATCAAATGGCCCATCACCCAGACCCATCACAATTGACCCATACATGGCAATCAAGCGGCGATAGCAATCAAGGATAAAGCGTTTGCTATGGGTTTTTTCAAGCAATCGTGCGACAATTTCATCATTGAGGCCAACATTTAACACCGTATCCATCATGCCGGGCATGGATTGTGCAGCTCCCGAGCGAACAGAAACCAGGAGGGGGTGCTCTGGATCGCCAAAGGAGCGACCGGTGTTTTTCTCTAGCCAGCCAATACCGCTTTGGATCTGGCTGTTTATCTCATCATGTAGCTGATGTTCATTTTGCAGATAGTCACGGCAGGCATCGGTGGTAATCGTGAATCCGGCAGGCACAGGCAGGCCCATGGAGGCCATTTCCGCAAGGTTTGCCCCTTTGTTGCCCAGCAGCTCACCCATGTCGGAATGACCTTCCAACACCCCGTCCCCAAAGCAATATATCCACTTTTTGCCGCTCATTGGAGTTCCAGATTAATTCTGACGCGCTTTCATAGGAAACCTACCCCTCAATTTTTGAGAAGTCAGCAATCTTCGTGGTGGCTGTGCGGATTTGCGCCAGCAAGGCCAAACGGTTGCCCCGCACTTTGGGATCATCCGCGTTGACTGTCACCTTGTCAAAGAATGCATCCACCGGGGCTTTGAGGGTCGCAAGCGCGCTCATGGCTGCGGCGAAATCTTCGCTTTCGAGCGCCTTGGCGCTGGCCTTTTCCATCTTCTCAATAGCGGTAAACAGGTCTTTTTCTTCTCTTTGGCTCAAAAGCCCCTTGTCAGGGAGGTTTTGAGTGGTTTTGCCGTCTTTTTTCTCTTCGATGCGCAATATATTGGCGGCGCGCTTGATCCCGGCCAGCAATTTAGCCCCGTCATCCGTTTCAAGGAAGGAGCCTAGCGCCTCAACCCGCTTGACGATCATCAGGAGGTCGTCCTGCCCGCCAAGCGAGAACACCGCATCAATCAGGTCATGCCGCGCGCCCTTGTCTTTGAGATAAACCTTCAGGCGGTCCGCGAAGAATGACATAAGTGCTGAGTTTTGATAAAACCCTAATGTTTCAGGAACCAAATCGCCTTCAAAATGCGCATACGCCTGAGGCGAGAGTTTTTTATAATTTGAAAAATGGTGGCTTATCTGGGAATCAATATTCATTGTAACTTTGTTCTCAAGCAACAATCGAATCAATCCCAAGGCTGATCGCCGCAACGCGAATGGATCCTTAGATCCTGTAGGAGTATCTCCAATGCCAAAGAATCCGACTAAAATATCGAGCTTGTCTGCGAGCGCAACCGCAACAGAAACGGGATTGGTTGGGACCGTATCACTCGGACCTTGCGGTCGATAATGCTCTTCGCAGGCAGCGGCGACCGCTTTGCTTTCACCTTGTTGCTCTGCATAGTATCGGCCCATAAGCCCTTGAAGATTAGCGAATTCTCCAACCATTTCGGAAACCAGATCGGCCTTGCAGAGTTTGGCCGCCCGTTCCGCCTCGTCGGGGTCAGCACCAACAAGGGGCGCCAGTTCGCGGGCCAGCGCTGCGATACGCTGCACTCTCTCTCCCTGCGATCCAAGCTTGTCGTGGAAGATGATATCATCGAGCTTTTTCGCCATCTCATCGAGCGGCGTTTTCAAATCCTGCTCCCAGAAGAACACGGCGTCAGAGAGCCTTGCCCGGATCACCCGTTCATTGCCATGGGTGATGGCTTTGCCTTTATCAGAGGCGATCATATTGGAGACCAGCAGGAATTTGTTGGCAAGTTTTCCGGTCTTGGGGTCTTTGAGCGAAAAACATTTCTGGTGCTTTTTCATTGAGGTAATGAGCACTTCGGGTGGCACGTCCAAAAAGCTTTGGTCGAAATCGCCCATGAGCACGACGGGCCATTCCACCAGCCCGGCGGTTTCAGATAAAAGTCCGGCATCTTCGACCAGTTCCAAGCCTGCTTTTTGGGCCAGTTTTTGCGCCTGCTCAAGAATGGCTTGCTCGCGCGCTTTGGCATTGGTCATGACAAAGGCTGCGCTCAATTTTTTATCATAGTCTGCAAAATTCCCGACCTTAAGGGCTTTTGGAGCCATGAAGCGATGACCAGATGTGGCGTTTGCGCTCTTGATGCCTGCGACTTCCAGAGCAATCACTTTGCCATCCAGCAAGCACAAGATTGAGTGCAGCGGGCGCACCCAGCGCAAAGAACCGTTGCCCCAGCGCATGCTTTTGGGCCATGGCATTTTGAGGATGGCGTCTGTGACGGCCTGCGCCAGAATATCGCTTGCGGCCCGACCTTTTTGCTCGATTTTGGCAAGATAAAACTCGCCTTTCTTATCGGAAATGATTTCGCACTGATCAATGCTGTCGAGCCCTGCACCGCGCAAGAAACCGGCCAGCGCTTTTTCGGGAGCGCCGACACGCGGGCCTTTGCGCTCTTGCGAGATGTCAGGGCTTTTATCAGCGACATCCTTGATGACAAGAGCCAGACGGCGGGGTCCATACAAGGAGGTGATGGTGTCCCCATGTTTGAGCCCAGCCTCTTTAAGACCGGCGCAAATCAATTTTTCAAGCTCACGCATGCCCCAGCCCTGCAGTCCTGCGGGTATTTCTTCGCAGAGCAGCTCCAGCAGAAATTCAGACATCAGGCGCGCCCTCCTTCAGTCTCAAGCCAGGCGGTGCAGCAGGCCTTGGTCAAATCGCGCACCCGTAAAATATAGCTTTGGCGCTCGGTCACCGAAATGACGCCGCGCGCATCCAGCAGATTAAACACATGGGACGCCTTGATACATTGGTCATAGGCGGGCAGCACACAATCGTGGCGGTCCTTTTGCTTGCCATGCTCAAGGATCAGTTGGCACTCGGCTTCCGCATCCTTGAAATGTTGCAACAAGCGGTCCGTGTCGGCAATTTCGAAATTATAGCGCGAGAATTCTCGTTCATTTTGCAAGAATATATCCCCATAACTGACCTTGTCACCCCCCTCACCGCCATTATAATTGAGATCAATAATGCGATCGACGCCCTGAATATAGCAGGCCAGACGCTCCAGCCCATAGGTCAGCTCGCCGGTTACAGGGGCGCAGTCAAAACCGCCGACCTGTTGAAAATAGGTGAACTGCGAGACTTCCATACCGTCACACCAAACCTCCCAGCCAAGGCCCCAGGCCCCAAGCGTCGGGCTTTCCCAATCATCTTCGACAAAGCGGATATCGTGATTTTTACTATCAATGCCCATGGCTTTGAGGCTGTCGAGATAAAGCTGCTGAATATTGTCGGGGGATGGCTTGAGGATGGTCTGAAATTGATAATATTGTTGCAAGCGATTGGGGTTCTCACCATAGCGCCCATCGGTCGGCCGGCGGCACGGCTGTACATAAGCGGCGTTCCAGGGCTTTGGTCCAAGTGATCGCAAGG